>JBBWZD010000153.1:0-3820 GCA_039648875.1 Actinomycetota bacterium | reverse complement strand
CGTGCGGACCCTCGCGGCGACGGTGCCGTTCCGCGAGAAGACGAGCACGGCCCCGACCGCCGGCTTGCTGCACGGCACGCCGACCTGGCACACCGGCTGCGTGGGCCCGCGGGTGACCACGCCGTGCAGTCCGCTGGTGAGGAGGACGAGGGCGAGGAGCGCGCTCATGCCGGAAGTGTAGGCCGCAAACGTGAGGAGGGCCGCCAGATCGGCGGCCCTCCTCGTACTGCACGTGGAGCTCGGAGCTACTTCAGGTTGAGGGGCAGCGTCTGCGCCTCGTCCTTGTCGTTCTTGCTCAGGTTGTTCTGGCTGACGACGAGCAGCCCGAGCTGCGGCGTTGCCGCCCACTGCGCCTTGTCGACCGTGATCGCGTCGGTCGCGGTCGCGTTCGGGGCGACGACGTCCTCGTCACCGGTGAACGCCGCGTAGTTGGCGGTGAACACCGGATGGAACAGGTTGTACGACGCCTCCGAGTCGAACGCGTCGAACGTGCCGTCGGTCTCGCTGAAGGCGGCGGCCGAGTACACGATCGGCTTCGTGGCGGAGATGCACGCGAAGGTGGCCCGGCAGAGCTGGCCGAAGTCGACCGGGATCTCCATCGTCGTGCCGTTGAAGTCCGCCGCGGACAGGTAGCGGATGCTGAAGCCGCCCGCCAGGCTGCCGTCGGCGGCCAGCGGCGCGACCCCCACGACCGGCGTGCCGAGCGAGAAGCTGCTGCTCAACAGGCTCCCGTCGACCGCCACGACCAGGTAGTCCGCCACGTCGTCGCCGTTCACGTCGACGTACGTGTCGAACTCGTTCTCGGACGGGGTCGACCACGGCTTCACCGTGCTGATCGCGAACTGCAGCCACCCGGTGCGAGTGGCCGGGTTCGACGGCGCGGGCGCCGTCGGGTACGACTGCACGCCCTCGGCGAGCAGGTCGTCGGAGCTGAGCTTCGCCTGCGAGCGGCTCTTCAGGCCCCAGGCGAACCAGTCCGCCGGACCGGCGACCGCTCCGTTCGTGTTGGTGATCGTCGCCGTCGCCGTCCCCTGCTTCAGGAGACCGGAGTCGACGCCGTGCACCTGTACGTGCGAGATCGCCTCGGGCACGAGGAAGTACGGCACCCGGAGGCTGATGTTGCCGTTGTCGCTCCCGCTCGCGGGCGTGAACGTGATCAGTCCGGCCACGCTGTTGAACGGATAGCTCTGGCCCGCCCACGCGTCACCGGCGGTCGCCACCGGCACGTGGAGCTCGACCTGGACGTCCTTGCTCCCGTGCGCCGGCACGGTCACCTGCGTGGTGCCGAGCACGACGCTGTGCGGGCTGCCCTGGTCGAGCGCGTCGGAGACGTTGAACGTCGCCGCCGCGTCGCCGAGGTTGCGCAGCGTCACGTGGTCCCTCTGGCTGTAGTCGCGGTCGAACGAGGCGACGCCGTAGCTCAGCGACGCCGTGCCCGGGTCACCGAGCGCGACGACCTGCGTGTGCGTCGCCTGGAAGGCCTGGATCAGGCCCGCGCCCGCGCCGCGCGTCGAGTAGTCGGCGACGCCGCCGGGGTTGGCCGTGTTGACGATCGCGGCCTTCCA
The DNA here is from genome assembly GCA_039648875.1 of Actinomycetota bacterium. GTDB lineage: Bacteria > Actinomycetota > Thermoleophilia > Gaiellales > Gaiellaceae > Palsa-739. Next base: position 2,255 of record JBBWZD010000153.1, on the reverse strand, counting down.
GTAGTCGACCTTCTTCCAGTCCGGATGCGCCTGCTTCACGAGCGCGGCCAAACCGGTCGTGTGCGGCGTGGCCATCGACGTGCCGGACTCGATCACCGCTCCGGTGCCGGTGCCCATGCCTGCCGAGGCGATGCTGACGCCGGGCGCGGTCACGTCCGGCTTGAGAGCGCTGTCACCCGGCCGCGGCCCGTACGACGAGAAGCTCGCCAGAGCCCGGAAGCCCGGATTCGCGATGTTCATCGCGGTCACCGTGGCCGTCCCACCGGCCGCATCCGCTGCGACCAGCGCCGCCGCCGAGCTCGACTTGACGCCGAGGAACGGGATCGTGACCGTGTACGACTCGCCGGTGTCGGGGTTGCTGGTGATCTTGCCCTCGAACGGCGGGAACGCGTTCGACGTGTTCACCATGATCACCGCGGCCGCTCCGGCCTTCTGGCCGTAGATCGCGCGTGCGACGCGGGCGCACGTGCCGCGCTTGACGACGACGACGTCGCCCGTGACCCCGGCGGCGGTGTACTCGGCGGGATTGCAGCCGAGCGAGATCGTGCCGTCGCCGTTCTTCAGCACCTTCACCGGCAGGTTCGTGAGGCCGGAGAGGTCCGCTCCGTTCGCGTCGATCGCCTGCACCGTCGTGCCGGTGCTCAGCGCGACGTTCGCGCCGGGGAACGACTCGGTCGGGTCGTTGGCAGCGACGGCGATCCCGTTGGTGCCCGATCCGGGGGAGCTGGTGACGTACGGGTTGGAGCCGTCGTTACCCGAGGCCGAGACGACGATCACGCCGTCCTTCGCCGCATTCGAGGCGGCGACCGCGTCGGGATTGTCCGGGCCGCCGAAGGGCGCCCCGAGGGACATGTTGATCGCGTCCATGTTGTGGTCGACTGCCCACTCGATCGCGTCGACGACCACGTTGGTGGAGCCGGCGCAGCCGAAGACCCGGACCGAGTAGATGTCGGCCTTCGGGGCGACGCCGGGACCGACGTCCCAGGAGTGGCCCGCGACGGTGCTTGCGTTGTACGGGCCGGTGTAGGTCGAGCCGTCGGAGAGGACGCCGAAGCCGGCGGCCGTGCCCGCCGTGTGCGTGCCGTGGCCGTTGCAGTCGAGCGGGTTCGGGTCAGCATGCGGGACCGGCTGGTAGCCGGCACTCGAGGGGTTGGCGTTGTAGTCGTCGCCGACGAGGTCGATGCCGCCCTTGACCTTCGGCGCGCTGGCGCCGAACCAGGCCGGGTTGGCGGGCAGCGTGCTGGCCGCCGCCGCGTTCTGGAAGTCCAGCGGATTGCCGCTGCCGCCGAAGTCGGCGTGCGTGTAGTCGATGCCGGTGTCGATGTCGGCGATCTTCATGCCCTCGCCGTGGACGCCGTTCACGCCGTCCCACGCTGCCGGGGCGCCGATGAACGGGATGCCGTGGACGTTCGACGGCGTGTACGTCGGCAGCGTGTGCACGCCGACGACGCCGGAGATCGAAGAGAGGGTGCCGGCCTTCCTGGCCGAGATCTGCACCTTGATCCCGTTGTACGCGGCCTGGTAGGTGGCGAGAACCGTGCCGCCCTTGGCCTGGATCTGCTGGACGACCGGCGCCTGCTGCGCCTTCAGCTGCTCCCTGACCTGCTTCTTCTGGTCGGAAGACAGCGAGCCCGAGCCGTTCGCCTGCGAGCTGGCGTCGGCGAGCGTGATCGGGTCTCCCTGCAGCTGCACCACGACGGTGATGGCCCGGTTGCCCACGCCGAGCAGCTGACCTGCAGGCGTGGCGTTCTCGAGCTCACCGCCGGGAACGGACTTGCTCGCCGCTCCCGCACCGGAGACGACGCCCAGCGCTGCGAGCGCCGCCACGACGGCTACGACCCAGATCCCTCTCTTGGGTATCCGGGGCCGCCCCGTCGGTCCTCCGACAAGACTGCGAATCAAGGTGTTCTCCTCTCCCCTTACGCTATGCGGGTCGAGCGCTTCGGTCCGGCCTCCACGGCCTGAACGATTTCCCTCCGCCGACCCCGTGACTACGCCCGAGCCAGTGTGCCGGGGTTTACACAGCCCGTCAAGGTCTGCCAGGTACGAGGAAGTTTTCTCGATGCAGCCTCTCGCAAGCGGAGCGAGCGGCTACGGCAGGTAGGCGGCGAGGAAGTCCTGCGCCTCGGCGGTGTCGAGCCGGAACGCACCGGAGGTGCCGTTGCAGTACTTGCCGACGCTGTAGGAGGCGACCGCCGCGATGCGGCCGTCGAGGAACAGCGGACCGCCGGAGTCGCCGGAGCAGGTCGCACCGC
>JBBWZD010000016.1:0-9119 GCA_039648875.1 Actinomycetota bacterium | reverse complement strand
TCGAGCTCGAGGAGGCGGGCGTGCTCGAGCGGCGCGTGCTGGACACGCGGCCGCCGCGGGCCGAGTACCGGCTGACGCCGGCCGGACGCCGTCTCGGCGCGCTCGTCGAGGCGATGAGTCTCTGGGCCGCGAACGCCTGAGGCTGCGCCTTACGCGGCAGGCGAGAGCGCCGCGATCTCCCGGTGCTGCGCGAGCCGCTCGAGCGCGCGCGTCTCGATCTGGCGGACGCGCTCGCGCGTGAACCCGAGCTCGCGGCCGATCTGCTCGAGCGACTTCGGGTCCTCCTCGCCGTCGAGCCCGTAGCGCAGCTTGATCACCTGCTTCTCGCGATCCGGCAGCTCCTCGACAGCCTCGTGGAGGGCGACCTCGGTCAGGCCGACGACGACCTCTTCCTGGACGTCGCCTGCCTCGTGCGCGACGAGCTCGCCGAACGAGGTGTCGCTGTCGTCGCCGATCGTCTTGTCGAGGCTCGCGACCGTCCGCGCGGCCGCGCGCGTCTCCTTGACGTGCTTCAGGGCCAGCTTTGCCCGCTCGGCCACCTCCTCGTCCGTCGGCGGCCGCTCGAGCTGCAGCACGAGCTCGCGCTCGGCGCGCGCGATCTTCTGCTCGCGCTCGACGATGTGCACCGGGATCCGGATCGTCCGCGACTTGTTGGCCACACCGCGCTGCACGGCCTGCCGGATCCACCACGTCGCGTACGTCGAGAACTTGTAGCCGCGGCGCCAGTCGAACTTCTCCACCGCGCGGATCAGCCCGATGATGCCCTCCTGGATCAGGTCGAGCAGCGACAGGCCGTGGCCCTGGTACTTCTTCGCGATCGAGACGACGAGGCGAAGGTTCGAGTTGATCATCACGTCCTTGGCGCGCTTGTCGCCCCGCTCCACGCGCTTCGCGAGCTCGACCTCCTCCGAGGCCGTGAGCAGCGGGTAGCGGCCCGCCTCGTTGAGGAAGAGCTGGAGCGAGTCGCTCGTCATCGCCGCGACTTCGGTGTTCACATACTGCGTCTCTGCGGCGTCCGGACGGGCGCAGTCGTCGGTGAGCTCGATCTGACGCTCGTCGAGCTGCTCGAGCAGGCCGGAGATCTCTTCGTCGTCGAGCTCCAGCTCGAGGACGAGCTCGTTGAAGGCCGACATGTTGACGCAGCCCTGCTCCTCCCCGTGCTCCATCAGGGCTCGCAGCTGATCCTGGCTCACGCGTTGGATGGTTCCCGCGCGGCGCCCGTCCCTAACCGGCTGCCGGTAAGAAAAGGGTGAAGGCCGGGGGTTCCCTTGCCGGGGACACGGGTACACTCCGGGCGGTGGCGCCGGACTCGGTCTGGGAGATCGTCTTCCTGATGGTGATCCTGAAGATCCCCATCGTCTACCTGTGCGCCGTCGTCTACTACGCGATCAAGGCGGAGCCGAGGCCCGAGGAGGGCGCGCCGGTGGCCGCGGAGCTCGGGCCCGAGGAGCCCGGCCCCGGCTGGGCCTGGCGTCTGCGCCCGCACCGCTTCCGGCCCCGGCCCCACGGCGGCCCGACGCGCACCTATCCCCGGACGCCGGGCACGGCGCCCGCTCCCGCGGGCAGCGACGGCGGGCCGGCCGGGCGCGGATGAGCGCGCAGGGCCTCGACGGCGACGAGTCGCGCCCGCGCGCGTCGGAGACCGTCGCCGGCTTTCTCGCCACGTTCGCGATCTTCGCCAGCCTGGTCGCCGTCGCGTGGCACCCGCTGCGGCTGCTGCCGGTCGCGATGGTGCTCGCGCTGGTGGCGGCGGCGATGGGCGGCCGGCACGCCCGCCTCGCCTTCGCGGCGGCGATGATCGCCGCGGTCTGCTTCTTCCTCGGGATGACGATCGCGGTCGTCGCCCAGAAGCCCCTCTGGTAGGCCCCGCGCCGCTGCTACAAAGGGATTGAGATGAGTCGTCCCGAGGTCGACGGACCGAACGCGGGCTACGCGGCGCTGCTGCTCGAGCAGTACCTCGACAATCCGGCCGCCGTGCCGTCGGAGTGGCGCGCGCTCTTCGAGAGCGCGCCCGAGCAGCTGCTCGCGATGCAGCCCGGACTCGCGCGCCTGCTCGAGGGGCTCGAGCGCAACGGCGGGAACGGCCACGCGCCCGCCCCGCCGGCGCCCGCCGCCGCGGCCGCGTCCGCGCCGGCCGTGGCCGACGAGGAGCTGATCGGCGGCGTCGCCGCGGCCATGGCGCTCGTGAAGGCCTTCCGCATGCACGGACACCTCGCGGCGCGGATCGACCCGCTGGGCTCCGAGCCGAACGGCGACCCGGCGCTCGAGCCGGAGCGGCTCGTGCCGAAGCTGACGCCGGAGCTGCAGGCCCGCATCCCGGCCTCCACGCTTCGCCTCTACGTCGAGGGCGAGACGCTGGCCGACGCGCTGCCGCGCCTCCGCGAGACGTACTGCGGGACGATGGCCTACGAGATCGAGCACATCTCCGACCACGAGGAGCGGGTCTGGCTGCGGCAGGCGATCGAGTCCGGCCGCTACCGGCAGCCCCTTGCCGACGAGGAGCGGGCCGCCCTTCTGGCCCGCCTGAGCCAGGTCGAGGGGATGGAGCACTACCTCCGCCGGGCCTTCCTCGGCCAGAAGCAGTTCTCGATCGAGGGCCTCGACGTGCTCGTGCCGATGCTCGACGAGGCGATCGGGCTCTCCGCCGACTCCGGCGCGCACGAGGTCGTGATCGGCATGGCCCATCGCGGCCGCCTCAACGTGCTCGCGCACGTGGTCGGACGGCCGTACGAGACGATCCTCCGCGAGTTCGAGGGGGAGCGGACGATCGAGGCCCTCGTGGCGAGCGACGAAGGAGGCACCGGCGACGTCAAGTACCACCTCGGCGCCGAGGGCAAGCGCAGCACCCGCGCCGGCGAGATCACGATCACGCTCGCGTCGAACCCGAGCCACCTCGAAGCGGTCGACCCGGTCGTCGAAGGCCGCGCGCGCGCGGAGCAGACCGACCGCTCGACTCGCGCCGGCGACACCGACCCGGCCGTCGCGCTGCCGGTGCTGATCCACGGCGACGCCTCCTTCGCCGGCCAGGGAGACGTCGCCGAGACGCTGAACCTGCAGGGCCTGCCCGGCTACTCCACCGGCGGCTCGCTGCACCTGATCGGCAACAACCAGGTCGGGTTCACGACCGACCCCGAGGACGGCCGCTCGACCCGCTACTCGAGCGACCTCGCCAAGGGCTTCGACATCCCGATCGTCCACGTCAACGCAGACGACCCCGAGGCCGCGGTCTCGGCCGTCCGGCTCGCGCTGGCGTATCGCCGGCGGTTCGGGCACGACGTCGTGATCGACCTCGTCGGCTATCGGCGCCACGGCCACAACGAGCAGGACGAGGCGGCCTACACCCAGCCGCTGCTCGCGGCGGCGATCGCCGAGCATCCGACGGTGCGGGAGCAGTTCGCGGCGCGGCTGCAGGCCGAGGGGGCCGTCACGCAGGAGCAGGCGGAGCGGCTCGTGGCCGACGTCCAGACGGCGCTGAAGACCGCGCACGAGGCACTCAAGGAGTCGTTCGGTGGCGGCGACGGAGCGGCCGAGGCGGCCTCCGACGGCCGCATCCCCGCTGCGACCGGCGACGAGGTCGTGACCGCGGTGGCGGCCGGCCGCTTGCGCGAGCTGAACGAGCAGCTGCTACGCGTCCCCGACTGGTTCACGCCGCACCCGAAGCTGATGCGCCAGCTCGAGCGTCGTCGCGACACGGTCGAGCAGGGCGGCATCGACTGGGGCCAGGCCGAGTCCCTCGCCTTCGCGTCGCTGCTCGTCGACGGGATCCCGATCCGCCTGACCGGGCAGGACACCGAGCGCGGCACCTTCTCCCACCGCCACGCGGTGCTGCACGACGTCCACACCGGCGCGACGTACACGCCCATGCAGCATCTCGACGAGGCCGCTGCGGCGTTCGAGATCCACAACTCGCCGCTCTCGGAGTACGCCTGCGTCGGCTTCGAGTACGGGTATTCCGCCGCGGCGCCCGAGGCGCTCGTGCTCTGGGAGGCGCAGTTCGGCGACTTCGTCAACGGGGCGCAGGTCGTCGTCGACCAGTTCATCGCCGCGGGGCTCTCGAAGTGGCGCGAGACGCTGCGCCTGACGCTCCTGCTCCCGCACGGCTACGAGGGCAACGGCCCCGAGCACTCGAGCGCGCGCCTCGAGCGCTTCCTCCAGCTCGCCGCGCAGGAGAACATCCGGATCGCGAACTGCACGACCGCCGCCCAGTACTTCCACCTGCTGCGGCGGCAGGCGCTCGACGCGACCGCCCGCCCGCTGGTCGTGATGACGCCGAAAGGGCTGCTGCGGCTGAAGCAGGCCTCCTCGACGCTCGACGACCTTGCCACCGGGGAGTTCAGGCCCGTGCTGGACGGCGCCGCTCACGACCCGGAGCAGGTGACCCGGCTGGTGCTGTGCTCGGGCAAGGTCTACTACGACATCGTCGGGCACGAGGAGTACGGCGGCGCCGACGGGGTAGCGGTCGCCCGGGTCGAGCAGCTCTACCCCTTCCCGGTCGAGCAGGCCGCGGCCCTGCTCCGCGGCTACCCCGGCCTGCGCGAGGTCGTGTGGGCGCAGGAGGAGCCGCAGAACATGGGCGCCTGGCGCGCGATCCGCCACCGCCTGGAGGAGGCGAAGCCGGCGAGCGTGCCGCTGCGCTACGTCGGGCGGCCCTGGCGCGCGAGCCCGAGCGAGGGGTATCCGACGGCGCATCTGCGCGAGCAGGACAGGATCGTCCGGGCGGCGCTCGCCCCGCTGGACGACCGGCGGTAGCGGCAGCGGTAGGTCAGGGACGCGGCCGGCGGCGCATCTGGACGAGCCTCGCGGCCGCCTTCGGGCCGTGCTTCCGGGCGAGGCTCAGCATCTGCTTGCGCTGCCTCGGCGGCAGACGGCGCCACACGTCGTACAACGTGATCGCGATGCCGACGGGGCCGGGGCGGAGTCTGCGAGCCACGCGCTGATCTTAATGGCCGGGCTTGCCCCCGTGCGGGTTGCCCTTGTCGCCGCTCTCCGAAGCCGGCGCGGGCTGCGCCGGGTCGGCAGGCGTCGCCGGCTCGGCGGGCGTTGCCGGCTCGGCCGGCTTGCCAGGCTCATCGGACTTGGCCGGCTTCGCGGGCTTGGCCGGCTTCGCCGGAACGGCCGGGACAGCCGCCGCCAGCTCCCCACGGGGCTTCGCGGGCCCGGCAGGCTTCGGGTCCCCGGGACGCTCGCGCGGCTTCGCAGGCTTCGCCGGCCGAGCGGGCTTCGGCCGCTCGGCGGCCTCTGCCGGTCCCGGGCGCTCGCTCTTCTCGGCGGGCCTGGTCGGCTTCCCCGGCTTTCGATGCTTCGGCGGCTTGGCCTTGTGCCGCTTCGCAGCTTGCTCGGGCGGCGGCAGCAGCGCGGGCGCGGCGGCGGCGAGCTGGCGCGAGGCCGGCGGTGTCGCTGCCGGGGGCTTCGCTGTTGCGGCCGGTGGTGCGGAGGGCGGTGGCTCCGAGTGCGGGCCCGGGCGGGCGGCCGGTGGTGCGGAGGGCGGTGGCTCCGCGTGCAGGCCCGGGCTGGCGGCGGGCTGCCCGCCGCGGGCGCTCGTCGGGGGTGCGCTCTGCAGAACGACCGCACCGGGCACGGCCGGAGCGGGGGCGAGGGCGGCCGGCGGTTGAGCGCGCTGGCCGCGCGGCGGGGTGACGGCGGGCGGGATCGAGGGCGCGGGTGCGGCCTCGACGGTCGCCGCGACGCGCGGCACCGACCGCGGTGCGATCGCACCGCCCGGCGCGCGGCGGCCGAGCAGCCGCGGGAAGGCGGCCGCCCCGGCGACTGCAGCGGCGAGCAGGATCGCCGCGAGGATCCGCTCGCTTCCCCTCATCCTCTAGGCCTTAAGCGTCGACAACATCAGTTGACCACCGTATCGGCAAATCGCCCCCCTCCCTGGAGGATCGTCCGATGAGACGCGCAACCGTGGGCAGCTTCAAGCTCAAGCTCGTCGCCTACTTCCTGCTGCTCTCGCTGCTGCCCATCGGCGTGGCCTTCTGGGGCTTCATATCCGTTGCGGGGCAGAGCGAGACACGGCGCGTGGACGCGCGCCTGCAGGCGGGCTTGCGGTCGGCGCTCGCCTCCTACGAGGAGCAGGTGCGCGCGGCGCAGCTGCGGGCGGAGGGGGTCGCACACGGCCGCGCGTTCCAGGTCGCGCTCCAGCGGCGGGACCTGCCGGCGCTGAGGGCCTCGCTGCAGGGCGCCGGCAAGCTCTACGTCGTCGGTGCCGGAGGCGCGCTCGTCGCCGGCCGCCGCCCTGCTCTCGCCGCGCGGCGGCGCGTGTCGGTACTGGTGAAGGGCCGCCTCGCCGGCACCGTCGTCGGCTACGTGCCGCTCGACCGCGCGCTCGTGGAGGCGTTGCATGCGCGCTCGGGCCTCGCGGCGGCCGACGCGCTCGTTCTGCTGCGCGGCTCTCGCATCGTCGGCTCGGCTCCTCGCATCGTCGGCGCGGTTTCGCTGCCGCCAGGCCGGACGAAGACGGTGCGCGTGGGCGGCGTCCGCTACCGCACGCTCGCCGCACCGTTGCTCGGCGACGTCCGCGACGTCCGCTTCGCAGCCCTCACCCCGCAGTCGGTGATCGACGCGGCGAGCTCGACGTCCCGCGACCGGCTGCTGATCGGGCTGCTCGCGTCCCTCGCGCTCGTCTCCCTCGTCGCCTACTTCGAGGGCCGGTCGATCGTCCGCACCCTGCGCTCGCTCGCCGAGGCGGCGCACGCGATCGCCCGGGGCCGCCTCTCCGAGCGGGTGCCCGTGCAGGGCCGCGACGAGTTCGCCTCGCTCGGCGGCGCCTTCAACGAGATGGCCGACCAGCTCCAGGCCCGGCTCGCCGAGCTCGAGGCCCAGCGCGGCCGCCTGCGCGAGGCCGGGGGCCGCTTCGGCGAGGCGCTCGCGGCGACCCACGACGTGGAGCAGCTCCTGCCGGTGATCGTCGAGGCGGCCGTCGAGGCGACGGGCGCCGACGGGGCGACCCTGCGGGCCGCCGACGGCACCGTGGTGTCCGCCGGCGATCCCGACGCGGCGGGCGAGCGGCTCGAGGTCGTGCTCGCCGTCGCCGAGGAGACGTTCGGCACGCTGGTGATCGTCGGCCGCTCCTTCGACGAGGAGCAGGAGGCGACCGCGGCCTCGCTGGCCTCGCAGGCCGCGATCGCGCTCGAGAACGCGCGCCTCCACCGGATCGTCGAGCGCCAGGCGCTGGTCGACGGGCTCACGGGCATCGCCAACCAGCGCCAGTGCGAGGAGGCGCTCCTGGCGGAGATCGCCCGTGCCGACCGCCTCGGCACGCCGCTGACGCTCGCGCTCGCCGATCTGGACGACTTCAAGGCCATCAACGACGCCCACGGGCACCCCGCAGGCGACGAGGTGCTGCGGGAGTTCGCCTCGGTCCTCCGCGACACCGTCCGCGAGACCGACCTCGCGGGCCGCTGGGGCGGCGAGGAGTTCCTCCTGCTGCTCCCGGGCGCCGACGCGGCCGGCGGCGCCCAGCTCGCCGAGCGCGTCAGAGCCTCTCTCGCGGAGCGACCGTTCCTCGGCAGAAGCAGTCGTGCGATCGAGGTGACGTGCAGCTTCGGCGTCGCACAGCACCGGCCTCGCGGAGACATGCACGACTTGTTCGACGCGGCCGACCAGGCCCTGTACCTCGCGAAGCGGCGGGGCAAGAACCGCGTCGAGGTGGCGCATGCGTCCGGAGCTTTTAGTAGCCTCGGACCCGAATCCCCCGCGAATCAGGGCTAGTATGCCGCCCTTCGGGCACGTAATCGACCGGGAGGAAGACGTATGCAGGTGGAGACCCCTTCGCTGTTCGCGCAGGTGATCAGAGATCACCTCGACCTGAAGGAGCGCAACTCGACGCTCGATCCCAGGATGCCGATCGAGCGGTACAAGAACGAGGATCCCTTCCAGAACCACCCGCTGTTCAAGACAGAGGAGCAGGCGCGCATCGAGGAGACGATGGACGGCGTGCAGCCGGAATTCGCCGCCGCGAGCGTCGGCAACGTGAGCCTGCCGTGGCCCGGCGAGGAGACCGCGAAGCCCGCGGCACCGAGCACGATCGAGGACTCGGGCTTCTGGCCCGCCGATCGCGCCCGCGACTTCGACTGGGGCGACTGAGGTTTAGGGGCCTGGCCCCTCGCGGCGCGCGACCAGGTCGTGCGCTCCCGGGGCCAGGCCTCTGATGTACCGAGCGTCGTCCGCCGCTTCCGCCCCGCGCGGGCCGCTCCGTCAGAGGACGGCGGCGACCAGCTCGAGATCCCGGACGAAGGCGCGCAGCTCCCGGTGCCTCGACTCGTCGTCCCGCTGGCGCAGGATCGCGCTCGGGTGGATGGTCGCCGTGACGTGCTCGGCGAGGCCCGACTCGACCCAGGTGCCGCGCTCCTTCGTCACGCGGAACTGCTTCCCGAGCAGCGACTGCGCCGCCGTTGCGCCGAGGCAGACGACGACGCGGGGCTTCACGACGGCGAGCTCCGCCTCGAGCCACGGCCGGCACGCCGTGAGCTCCGACCACGCCGGCTTCGCGTGGATCCGCCGCTTGCCCCGCGGCTCCCACTTGAAGTGCTTGACGGCGTTGGTGACGTAGGTCGCGCCGCGGTCGATGCCGGCCTCGACCAGCGCCTCGTCGAGCAGCCGTCCGGCCGGTCCGACGAAGGGACGCCCCTGCCGGTCCTCCTGGTCGCCGGGCTGCTCGCCCACGAGCATCACGGCCGCTCCCGCCGAGCCCTCGCCGAACACCGTCTGCGTGCCGGTCTCCCAGAGGGGACAGGCGCGGCAGCCTGCCGCCGCCTCCCGCAGGCGCGGCAGGCTCGGCTGCTCCGGGACGAAGACCGCGGCCGACTCGGCCATGACCCTCGCCTACCCGCACCGGTCGATCTCTCAACGCTTCCCTCGTTCGGGGGACACGCTGCGCGCCGGCGCGGGCGATCCTAGGGATTGTCCCCCGGTGAAGGAGCCGTCGTTCTGCGGTACGAGATAGACCCACAGGCCGCCAGCACGGAACCACGTCGCCAGCCGCGCCTGCGGCTGCTGCCCGGCGCGCGCTCCGGCGTGCCGCACGAGCCGCAGCTCGTGGAGTCCTACCGCCGGCTCGCGGACATCTTCCACGAGGTCCTCGCCGAGCAGAGCCTCGACGCGCTGCTCGTCCGCAT
>JBBWZD010000116.1:0-11300 GCA_039648875.1 Actinomycetota bacterium | reverse complement strand
GCTACGACGGCCACACCTTCTGGGACACCGAGCGCTTCGTGCTGCCGGTGCTCACGTACACCGTGCCCGACGCGGCCGCCGACGCGCTCCGCTGGCGCCACGCCACGCTGGACCTCGCTCGGGAACGAGCCCACCAGCTCGGCCTCGGGGGGGCCGTGTTCCCCTGGCGCACCATTCGCGGCCAGGAATGCTCGGGCTACTGGCCCGCCGGCACCGCCGCCTTCCACGTCGGCGCGGCGGTCGCCGACGCGGTGGCCCGCCACCAGGCCGCTGCGCAAGACGAGTCCTTCGAGCAGGAGGTGGCGCTCGAGCTGCTCGTCGAGACCGCGCGCCTCTGGCGGTCGCTGGGCCACCACGACCCGGAAGGCCGCTTCCGGATCGACGGCGTCACCGGTCCCGACGAGTACAGCGCCGTCGCCGACAACAACGTCTACACCAACCTACTCGCGCAGCGGAACCTGCGCGAGGCCGCCGCCGCCGTCGCGCGGCGCCCCCGTCAGGCGTCCGCGCTCGGCGCCGACCTCGAGGAGGCGGCGGCCTGGCGCGATGCCGCCGAGCGCATGGTCGTGCCCTGGGACGGGGCCCTCGGCGTCCACCCGCAGTCGGAAGGCTTCACCGAGCATCAGGTCTGGGACTTCGAGCGAACCGGGCCGGAGCAGTATCCCCTGCTGCTGCACTTCCCCTACTTCGAGCTGTACCGCAAGCAGGTCGTCAAGCAGGCCGACCTCGTCCTGGCGCTGCACTGGCGCGGAGACGCGTTCAGCGACGAGGAGAAGGCGCGCGACTTCGCCTACTACGAAGCCCTCACCGTCCGAGACTCCTCGCTGTCGGCCTCGACGCAGGCGGTGGTCGCCGCGGAGGTGGGGCACCTCGAGCTCGCCTACGACTACTTCGGCGAGGCCGCGCTGATGGACCTCCACGACCTCGAGCACAACACCCGCGACGGCGTCCACATCGCGTCGCTCGCGGGCGCCTGGATCGCAGCGGTCGCCGGCTTCGGCGGCATGCGCGACCACGACGGCGCGCTCGCCTTCGCGCCCCGGCTCCCGGCGAGGCTCGAGCGGCTCGCTTTTCGCCTCCTCTACCGCGGCAGATGCCTGAGGGTCGTCGTCACGAAGACGGAGGCGAGCTACGTCCTCGTCGACGGCGAGCCGCTCCGGATCAGCCACCACGGGACGGCCGTCACCGCGTCGACGAAGGAGCCGGTGACCGAGCCGATCCCGCCGCTCCCGCCCCGCGCGACGCCCACGCAGCCGCACGGACGCGCGCCGCACCCCCGCGGGTAGGGCTACGCCGGCCACGCCCGACCCCGGGGTGGCCGTATGATCCGCCTCCGCGTCGGCAACGGACCCTGGGAGCGGGAGATGCACGCAGCGTTCATGTCCATCACGAAGGCCTCGACTTCGGAGGGTGTGACGCTTGCTGCAACGAACGCTCGACTCGGAAACGCCGGCGCCTGGAGACGCCGCTAGGACGAATCGCACCGCGCAGGCTCGCGCGGCTGCCGGCCTGCGGGAGCTTGCGGCCTGATGGGCGGCCTCGCGACGACGTTCCTGCGCTGGACGTTCGGGCGCGCGGTGCTCCATCGCGGCTACGTGCTCGCGTCCGGCCTCTACTTCGTCGTCGACGCCCACCTCTCCGCCTTCCAGCTCGTCCTGCTGGGCGCGGCGATGTCGGTCACCCTGCTGCTCTCGGACATCCCCGCGGGGGTCTGGTCCGACGCGTTCAGCCGCAAGTGGCCGCTCGTGATCGGGCACGGCTTCCTCGCGGCCGGCATGGCCCTCACCGGCGCGGTCACCGCCTTCCCGCTGCTGGTGGTCGCGCAGGTGTCGTGGGGGCTCGGCTGGGCCTTCTCGACCGGCGCCGACGTCGCCTGGGTCACGGACGAGCTCGACCGGCCGGAGGTGGTCGCCCGGGTGTTGACGGCGCGTGCCCGCTGCGAGCTCGCCGGCGGCGCGGCGGGCATGGTCGCGCTCGGCGTGCTCGCGTGGGCGACCGCGCTCGCGACGGCCATCGTCGTGTCCGGCGCGGCCATGGCGCTGCTCGGGCTGTTCGTCGCGGCCCGGTTCCCGGAGGACAAGTTCACGCCCGCCCGCGAGCGGCGGTGGAGCGCGTCGCTGTCGCTCTTCCGGCGGGGAGTCGCCCTCGCCCGCGGCGACCCCGAGATCCTGCTCGTCCTCGCCGCGACGCTCGTCGTCAACGGCGCGAGCATGTCCGGCTGGCTCTTTCCCAAGCAGCTCGTCAGCCGCGGCTTCCCGAACGACCCTGTCCTCTGGTTCACGGGCCTGGGGATCGTCTCCTCGGCGATCGGCGTCCTCGCGCTGAGGATCGTCCAGACGCGCATCGACGGCGTCGGCGTGGCACGGCGAACCTATTCGCTCGCCTGCTTCGTCGGCATGCTCGGCCTGCTCGTGCTGGCCTACGCACCGGACGCGCTCGTCGGCGGCGCCGGCGTGGCGCTCGCGAGCGGGGTCGCGTTCAACGTCACCCGCGCCGTCAGCGTGATCTGGGTGAACCGGCGCACCACGAGGGACGTGCGTGCGACCCTCCACTCCTTCCTCTCCCAGGCCGAGTCGGTCGGCGAGATCGCGGGCGGGCTCGCGCTCGCCGGCCTCGCCCGCGCCGCCGGCGTCTCGGCGACGCTCGTCGCCTCGGCGGCGCTCGTCGCGCTCGCCGGTGCGCTCGTCGCCCGCTCGCGCGCCGACCGCCGCGTGGCGCCGGCGGCCGGGGCGCGGGAGTAGGGCGCTCAGGAGGGCGGCGCGTCGTCGGCCACGACCTTCCCGTTCGCGTCGTAGGCCACCAGGTGCAGCGGGTCGGGGCCCATCGGGTGCGCGTCCGGGATCGCGAGCACGAACAGGTCGCCGTGCGCGACGTGCGTGCTGCGGCCCGAGACGAGGTCGGCCACGCGCGCGGCGTGGCGCACGGTGATCCTCCCGTAGCGGATCCGCCAGAACGCGCCGCCCGCGGGGCGGGCGTCCACGTCGCCTTCCTGGTAGTCGAAGCCGTCGATCACGTAGACCGGCGGCCCGGCCCCGTTGACCTGCTCGCGGGTCGGGAAGCAGCCGGGCACGGTGCCGCCCGCGTCGAGCCGGTCGTCGCCCGTCCCGACCCAGGCGCCGCTCGGCAGCCGGAGCGCTGCGCACCAGCCGTGCTGTGCGGTGTCCGCGTACCAGAACCCGACCGCTCCGACATCCGGCAGGTCGACCGTCGCGGCGTCGACGACGGAGCCGGGCACGACCTGCTGGTCCCAGAGCGAGCCGACGGCTCCGCCGTGGTCGCGCTGCGGGTTCGACTGGAAGAGCGCCAGCGGCGACCAGGTTCCGGCCGCCCACGCGACACCCACTCCGAGGACGGCGACCGCCGCCGCGGCCGCCGCAAGCGTCAGCAGCCGCCGCGGGCGCGCCGCTCGCGGCCGTGACCGCGCCGGCAGCACCACGATCCGGTCGCGCAGCAGCTCGCGCTCCTGCGCCGGGAGGGGCTCTAGCCGTACGGCGGGGTCGGACCGGCGGAGCAGGTCGAGTGCGTCGTAGCTAGGCATCGGCGCCTCCAGGCAGCAGTGACGAGGACACGGCCGTGCTCGAGCCCGCCGCGGCGAGCGCGGCGGCGAAGCGTCTCCGCGCGCGATGGAGACGCAGGCTCACATTCGTCCGGGTGCAGCCGAGCACCTCGGCGATCGCAGCGCGGTCGAGCTCGTCCCACACGGAAAGAAGCAGCACCTCGCGGTCGCGCGCAGCGAGGCTCGCCAGCGCGGAGCTCACGACCCCGGCCTCACGGTCGGGCTCGTCGGCCGCGATCGCGGCAGCCGGATCCGCCAGGCGCGTGGCCACGGCCCGCTGGCGCTGCGCGCTCCGCCGCGCGTTCAGCCTGACGTTGCGGGCCACGCCGATCAACCAGGGTCTCGCGGCCGCGGGCACGTCGTCCAGCCTCCGCCACGCGACGAGGAACGTCTCGGCCACCACGTCCTCGGCGAGCGCGGGATCGCGCCGCCACACGTAGCGGCGCACCGCCTCGAAATGCTCCTCGTGGAGGCGGGTGAAGCGCGCTTCTCTTGTTGGGGTCGGTTCCAGGGTCACCCTCCGTCTGGCAGGGACATCATCCCTACCTGTCCGGGAGGGGCCGAAGATTTCGCCCGTCCACGGCTACTCGACGAGCGCGAGGAACCGCTTCGTGCGCTCCTCCCGCGGGGCGGAGAAGAACTCGTCGGGCGGCGCCTCCTCGACGATGCGGCCCTCGTCCATCATCAGCACCGAGCTGGCGACGCGGTGCGCGAAGCGCAGCTCGTGCGACACGACCACCATCGTCATCCCCTCCCGCGCGAGCGACTCCATCACGTCGAGCACCTCGCGCACGAGCTCGACGTCGAGCGCGGAGGTCGGCTCGTCGAACAGCATCGCCTTCGGTCGCATGACGAGCGCCCGTGCGATCGCCACGCGCTGCTGCTGTCCGCCCGAGAGCTCGTCCGGATACTGCGACGCCTTGTCCTCGACGCCCACCCGCGCGAGGAACTCGAGAGCCCGCTCCCGCGCTTCCCGCCTCGGCAGCCCGCGCACCTCGAGGAGGCCGCACATCACGTTCTGGAGCGCCGTCATGTTCTGGAAGAGGTTGAAGCGCTGGAAGACCATGCCGATCTCGGAGCGATGCGGCGCCAGGTCATTCTCTCCGATCGCCGTCAGGCGCTCGGTCTCGAGCCAGACGTCCCCTGCGTCGGGCGGCTCGAGCATCGCGAGGCAGCGGAGCAGCGTCGACTTGCCCGAGCCCGAAGGCCCGATGATCACCTTCACCTGGCCGCGGTCGACCTCCACGTCGACGCCCTTCAGCACCTCGAGCTCGCCGTAGCGCTTGTGCAGGTTCTCGGAGCGGAGGACGACGTCGGCCATCAGCGTGCGTCGTGCGAGACGGCGGGGACGGCGGGTGCCGCGACCCGGCCACGCCGTCGCGACGTCCAGGTGAAGCGCCGCTCGAGCCGCGACTGGATCGCCATCAGGATGCTGACGATCACGAGGTAGTACAGGAGCGACGCGAGGAGGGGCTCCGGGTACTGGAACGTCGACGTGGCCAGCGTCTGCGCCGCCGTCAGCAGCTCGTGCAGCGAGATCACGAACGCGAGCGAGGTCAGCTTGAGCAGCGTGATGAACTCGTTCCCC
The DNA here is from genome assembly GCA_039648875.1 of Actinomycetota bacterium. GTDB lineage: Bacteria > Actinomycetota > Thermoleophilia > Gaiellales > Gaiellaceae > Palsa-739. The sequence goes on along the minus strand of JBBWZD010000116.1, from coordinate 6,156 downwards.
GTCGGCGGGATCACGATCCGCACGGCCTGCGGGACGACGACCCTCCGCAGGATCTGGCGCCGCGTCATTCCGAGCGCCCGCCCCGCGAGCTCCTGGCCGGGGTCGACCGAGAGCAGCCCCGCCCGGATGATCTCCGACATGTATGCCGCCTCGTTGAGGGAGAGCGCGATCCAGGCCGCGCCGAAGGGGGTGAACCAGCTGCCGGCGAAGCCGCTCCAGATCTGCGGCAGGGCGTACCAGACGAAGTAGAGCTGGAGCAGCGTCGGCGTCGCCCGGAACAGCCAGTTGTAGATCCACGCGAGCGAGCGGGTCCGCCGTCGCTTGCTGAGCGCGCCGAGTGCGACGAAGAAGCCGATCGCGATCGCGGTGGCGAGCGAGACTGCCGTCAGCTCGAGAGCGGTCAGCGCTCCCCTCCAGTAGGGACCGGAGGAGAGCGCCGTCCAGAACAGATGGGTGTCGAAGCTCGCGAGCACGAGCCTGACCGCCCTACTTCACGTCGGCGACCGGGATCTTGTACTTGCGCGCCAGCCGCGCGAGCGTGCCGTTCGACTTCAGCTTCGCGACGCCGGCGCGAATCTTCGCGCCGAGGGCGTCGCCCTTGCGGAAGTAGATGCCGAACGTGTCCTTCGCCCGGAACGTGTACCCCACCGCGATCTTGCCGGGGTGCTGCTTCGCCTGGTAGGCGAACGAGGTGTCCTGCGTGAGGACGGCGTCCGCCCGGCCGAGGAGCACCTGCGCCACGGCGTCGTTGTCGCCGGGATAGCTCTGCAGGTTGAAGCCGATCCTCGCCTTCAGCGCCTTGAGGTAGGCCTCGTACTTCGTGCCCGCCTGCACGACGACGTTCAGGCCCTTGAGGCTGTTCGGCCCCGTGACGTGCTTCGGGTTGCCCGCCTTGACGATGAGCACGCGATGCGTCGCCATGTAGGCCACGGCCCCGGCGTGCTTCAGGCGGTCGGAGGTCACGAAGATGCCGCTGATCACGGCGTTGCACCTCTTTGCGTTCAGTGCCGGAATCAGGCCCGGGAACGCCGTCTTCACCGAGCTCGCCGTCGCGCCCCACGTCTTCGCGAGCGCACTCGCCATGTCGACGTCGAAGCCGGTGATCGCGCCGCTCGGCGCCGACAGCTCCATCGGCGGGAACGACGGGTCGGTGCAGAACTTGAACGTCGTCGAGTCCCTCGACGCGCCGGCGCTGCCGACTGCCACCAGCACGACGGTGGCGGCAAGCGCCAGCCAGCCAATCCTTCTGCCCATGAGTCCCTCCTCCACGTGACCGGTCGCCTCAGCCTAGACGGATGCCGCGCGTAAAGCCAGAAGCTCCCAGAGCACGTTGGCGGCGGCGAGGGCGGTCGGCGTGCCCGGGCCGTCGTACGCCGGCGACACCTCCACCACGTCGCAGCCCACGAGCCGGATGCCGCGAACGGCGCGCAGGAACGCGACGGCCTCGGCCGTCGAGAAGCCGGCGATCTCGGGCGTGCCGGTACCCGGCGCGAACGCCGGATCGAGGAAGTCGACGTCGAAGCTGAGGAAGACCGGCCTCTCCCCCACGCGTTCGCGCACCAGCGCGGCGAACCGCTCCGCCCCGAGCGCGCGCAGCTCCTCGCTCGCGAGGACGGTGAAGCCGAGGCCGCGGGAGGCCTCGAGGTCGTCCCCCGCGAAGAGCGGCCCCCGCATCCCCGCCTGGACGGATGCACCGGGATCGAGAAGGCCTTCCTCCACCGCGCGCTTGAACGTCGTCCCGTGGAAGTAGCGCTGCCCGAAGTACTCCTCCCACGTGTCTGCGTGCGCGTCGAGCTGCACGAGCGCCAGCGGGCCGTGCGCCCGCGCCAGCGCCCGCAACTCCGCCAGCGTCACCGAATGGTCGCCGCCGACGGCGGCCGTGAACACGCCCGCGTCGACGAGCGGGGCCAGCCCCGCCTCGACCTGGCCGTAGGTGCGGACGGTGTCGCCGGGCGAGACGGGGAGGTCGCCGTAGTCGACGATCGACAGCTTCTCCACGAGGTCGACTCCGTGCACCGGGTGATACGGCCGGAGCAGGACCGAGGCGGACCGGACGGCCTCGGGGCCGAAGCGGGCTCCGGTGCGATAGCTCGTGGCGGTGTCGAAGGGGATGCCGACGACCGCGGCGTCGACGCCGCCGAGGTCGGTCGTGTGCGGCGCCCGCATGAACGTGCGGATGCCGGCGAAGCGTGGATACTCGCGCGCGTCGAGCGGGCGATGCGGCACGGCGCCGATTATCCCAGCGGCCCGCGCCGCATCGCCCGACGCTACGATGCCGGCCGGCGTCGATCGGGGGTAACCACGCTACGAAAGGCGGTCTCATGACGAGGTTGGTCTCTGCGCTGCTGCTGTCCGCGGCGGCGCTCGCTCTGGTGGGCGGGGCCTCCGCGGCCAAGCCCGGTGGCGGCGGCGGCTCGTTCGTCGACTTCACCCTGGCGGCGACGCCGCCGAACCCCGCGGGCACCGTCTGCCCGGGGTCCGTGCTCTGCTACAACGGCGCCGCCGAGCCGGCGATCGCCGTCTCGCCCGGCGGGCGCTTCTTCGCCTCGTCCGAGAACGGCCTCGGCGGCGGCACGCTCGCCTGGACGTCCGCGGACGGCGGCAACCACTACGCCTCGACGCCGTCGCCGAACGACGTCTCGGCCGGCTCGGACTCGACGGGCGAGGAGGCGGGGCTGGAGCCCGGCGGCGGCGACACCGACGCGGCGGTCGCAACGGCGCCGAACGCGCTCGGAAACGACAACGCGTACATCGTCTCCCTCTCGCTGGCGAACATCGACGTCTCGACGTCGGGCGACAACGGGCAGACGTGGCGGCTGAACCCGGCGACGGCGCTGCCGATCGACGACCGGCCGTGGGTGGCGGCGACGGGCGCGTCGAAGGTCTGCATCTCCTACCTGACGGCGCCCGGGATCCTGCTGCCGAACGTCGGCCTGCACGTGCAGTGCAGCTCCGACGCGGGCCAGACGTTCACGCAGGTCGCCGACGCCTACGACACGTCGGGAGTGGGCCTGGCGGCCTCGCAGGGCGGCAGTCGCACGGGCAACCTCGTCTTCGACCCGTCGAACCCGTCGTACATGTACACCGTGTTCGCGTACGAGAACGTCGAGGACGCTCCGAACCCCTCGGCGTTCCTCCACAACGTCGGCCTCGCCGTCTCCTCCGACGGAGGCGTCACCTGGCACGACTACGCGGTGCACGTCAACCCGGACATCAGCGCGAAGTACGACAACCAGTTCGTGAACGTCGCCGTCGACAAGGGCGGCAACGTGTACGTCGCCTACTCCGACAACCACGATCTCTTCTACCAGTACTCCACCGACCACGGCCAGACGTTCAGCGCGCCGGTGCAGGTGTCCCAGGGGACCGATACGGCGGTCATGCCGTGGCTGGCCGCAGGCGATGCGGGCAAGATCGACCTCGTCTACTACCAGGCGACCGGCTACTCCGGCAATCCGGAGCAGGCGCCGGCGAGCACGCCGTGGAAGGTCGTCATGGCCCAGAGCCTGGCCGCGGCGTCCCCGCTGCCCGCCTTCACCTATACGGCGGTGAACCCGGTCGTGCACCACGGCGGCGTCTGCGAGGGCGGCGCCCTCTGCACCGGCAACCGCGACCTCTACGACGACTTCGGGGTCGAGGCCTCGCCGAAGACCGGCTTCGCCTCGATCGTGTACTCCGACGATCAGTACCAGAACGACGCGAGCCACAAGCCGAACCCGGCGTTCGGCTGCACGTCCGCCGCCACCGACACGTCGAGCTGCGACCACACGAACGTCGCGACCCAGACCTCGGGCACCGGCATCTACTCGACGAAGAGGAAGTAGACGCCGGGAAGGGCCGCGCGCACCGGAAGAGGCCCCGGAAGGGGCCTCTTCCTCGTGCGCGGCGCGCCGTCACACGCGGCGGAGGACGTGGAGCAGGTACTCCTTGCGATTGAGCGGGTTGTTGTCCGACCGCGGCCGCGTGGGGATGGCGTCGCCGACCGGCCGGTAGCGGTCGAAGGCGCATTCGAGGACGCCCTCGCCGCGCGTCAGTGCCGGCAGTTGTTGCCGCAGCTCGTGGACGTGCGCGGCCGGGATGCTGCCCTCGAGCGTGCACGAGGGCCCGGTCGTCGCCGGCGGCTCCGGGGCGGCGCGCAGTCGTGCCAGGACCGGCAGGAGCGGGCCGAGCGTCTCCGTCGGGAGGTCGAGGTGGAAGCGGTCGATCGGCTCGTAGACGATCGTCCCGGCCTGCTTCAGCGCGCTCATCAGGACGAGCGGCGTCAGGTTGCGGAAGTCGCCGGCGGTGCTGGTGGTCGACCAGTACCCCGAGTGCGTCAGCGTGACGATGCAGTCGGTGACCTGCCAGCCGTAGACGCCCTGACGCAGCGTGGCGTGCACGGTCTCCTCGATCGCCTTCGAGAACGCGAGCGGCAGCGAGCCCAGCTCGACCTCGAGCCGGAGCTCGACGCCCGCGCCGAAGTCCGCCGGCTCGACGCGAAGGCCGACGGTGGCGAGGAATGGATTGGGCGCCGTGGCGATCACCTCGTGGTCGCCGCCGGTGCCGGCGGGGCGCTCGACGCAGATCGCCGTCGTCGCCCGGAAGTGGACGTCGACGCCGAAGTCGCTCGCGAGCGTCTCCCGGACGACTTCCTTCTGCACCTCGCCGTAGAGCGAGACGACCAGCTCCTGCCGAACGTCGTCCTGCCGGAGGTCGATGAGCGGATCCTGCTCGGCGAGCTGGGCGAGTGCGACGCGCAGCCGACCTCTGTCGGCAGGCCGGCGCGGCACTACGACGGTCTCCAGCGCCGGCGGGGCGAACTGACGCCCGCCGTCGCCTCGCTCGATGCCGAGCGCGTCGCCGATCCGGACGTCGCCGAGGCCCCAGAGCCTGCCGATCTCACCTGCCGACAGCGCCGCACGCGGCCCGTTCGGGCGGCGCTCGAAGACGCCGATCGCAGTGATCCTGCGCTCCTCGCCGCCGGCGATTCGTACGCGATCCCGTGGTCGCACGGTCCCGGAGAACAGGCGGACGTAGGCGATCCTCTCGCCGGCCGCCCCGCGGTCGACCTTGAAGACGGTCCCCGACACGGGGCCGGCGGCATCGCCCCGGGCCTGGGGCAGCAGCTCGGCGACGCCGGCGACCAGGTCGTCGACGCCGGCGCCCGTGCTCGCCGAGCCGAAGAACACCGGATGCACGACCCCCCGCCTGGTCTGCGCCGCGAGTGCGTCGCGGAGCCGGCGGTACGACACCGCGTTCTCGTCGTCCACGTACGCCGCGAGCAGCGCGTCGTCGCGCGCGGCGAGCACGTCGGCCAGCCTCGCCCCGAAGGCGGCATCGCCTGCGCCGTGGGCGGAGAACGCGGCGCCGCGTGTGCCGGGCTCGCGCACCGTGCCCATCGGCACGACCGCGGGTGTCAGCTTGGCGGCGATCGCCGCGAGCACGCGCTCGCATTCGGCGCCGGCTCGGTCGATCTTGTTCACGAAGAGCAGGGTCGGAACCTGCAGCCGCTGGAGCGCCCGCATCAGGACATGCGTCTGCGCCTGCACGCCCTCGACTGCGGACAGCACCAGCACCGCGCCGTCGAGGACGCTCAGGACCCGCTCCACCTCGGCGACGAAGTCCGGGTGGCCGGGGGTGTCGATCAGGTTGACGTCGACGTCGTCGACGGCGAAGGACGCCACGGCCGCCTTGATCGTGATGCCGCGCCGCTGCTCGAGTGCGAGCGAATCGGTCTGCGTCGTTCCCCCGTCGACGCTTCCGACCGCGTCGATGACGCCGGCGGCATAGAGCAGCCGCTCGGTGAGAGTGGTCTTACCGGCGTCTACATGCGCCAGGATCCCAAGGTTCAGCGTCGTGCGAAGCAAGAGTCATATCCTCCGAATAGGTCGAGAACCCGTTCTGGATGGACATGGACTCGCGCATTTCCGCTCCCTGGTCGATCGGCGCTTTCGGATCGAGCATACCGCGCCCGGAGCGCCGCGCCTAGCGTTTCGCGGGGAGCGAGCGGGCGTAGGCGGTGCCGAGCTGCACCCACTTCGCGAGCTGCCGCTTCGTCCGGAGGTCGTCCGGCTGTACGCGCAGCCAGCCCTGCATCGAGCGGCCGCGCATCTCGGCCGGGCGGGCGGGCGTCGTGGCCACGAGCCTGTCGGACTCGGCCGGGTCGACCCGCACCAG
>JBBWZD010000118.1:0-13957 GCA_039648875.1 Actinomycetota bacterium | reverse complement strand
GAGATGTAGCGCTTCTCGCGCGGGTCGACCTTGAGCCGGTCGCCGATGTTGACGAAGAGGGGCACCTGCACGACGGCGCCCGTCTCGAGCGTCGCCGGCTTCGAGACGTTCGAGACCGTGTCGCCCTTGACGCCCGGCTCGGTCTCGACGACGGCCAGCTCGACCGAAGCCGGCAGCTGGACGCTCGACGGCTTGCCGTCGACCGCGAGGACCTGGGCGGTCGCGTTCGGCTGCATGAACGGCAGCTCCTCCTCGACGTCGGCGTGCGAGAGCGAGAACTGCTCGTACGTCTCGGAGTCCATGAAGTGCACCTCCGAGCCGTCGTCGTAGAGGAACTGGACGTTCTTCACCTCCGTGTGCACCCGCGCGAACTTCTCGCCGGCGCGGAAGGTGCGGTCGACGACCGCGCCGGAGGCGAGGCCCCTCAGCTTCGTGCGCACGAAGGCGCCGCCCTTGCCCGGCTTGACGTGCTGGAAGTCGACGATCCGCCACGGCTGCCCGTCGAGCTCGATGTGCATTCCGTTCTTGAACTGGTTCGTGTTGACGGTCTCGGCCATTTTCGGCGGGGCAATATAGCCGCGGGGGCTTACGAGACCTCGAGCAGGTCCTTGCGGAAGCCGGTGAGGTTCTCGATCCCGTCGTCCGTGACGACGACGTCGTCCTCGATCCGGATGCCGAACCTGCCGGCGAGGTAGATGCCGGGCTCGACGGTGACCACGTTCCCGGGCTGGAGGACGTCGCTCGTCTCGGTCGACATGCGCGGCAGCTCGTGCACGTCGAGGCCGAGGCCGTGGCCGAGCCCGTGCCCGAACGTGCCGGCGAAGGGGCTCTCCTCGACGACGCGGCGCGCCACCGCGTCGGCCTCGAGCGCGGAGAGTCCGGCGCGGATCGTCTCGAGCGCGGCCTGCTGGGCGCGGAGCACGACCTGGAAGGCCTCCTTCGCCTCGCCGTCCACCGGACCGGTCGCGAAGGTGCGTGTGTAGTCGGACGCGTACCCGGCGACCGTGCAGCCGGCATCGATCACGACGAGCTCGCCGGCGCCGATCTTGCGGGTGCCGGCGCGGGCGTGCGGGCGCGAGCCGGTGGGGCCGGCGCCGACGATCGACTCGAACGCAAGCCCCTCGCCGCCCTCCTCGTGGAAGAGCGCCGTGAGGTCCCAGGAGACGTCGCGCTCGGTGCGGCCGACGAAGCTCACCTCCGTGAGCCGCTCGAAGACCCGATCGGTGATCGCGCAGGCGCGGCGGAGCGCGTCGAGCTCGTGCTCGTCCTTCACGGCCCGCAGCCCCTCCACGAGGCCGCTGCGCGGCACGAGCTCGAGGCCGCCCCCCTCGAGCGTCTGGTACTGCTCGTAGGTGAGCGTGTTCGACTCGAAGGCGATCCGGCCCGCGAGGCGCTCGGCGAGCTCGACGAGCACGGCACGACGCGTCTGCACGGTCTCCACGCCGGGCACCGCGCGCGCCGCCTCGAGATAGCGGAAATCGGTGAAGAGCTGCACGCGCTCCTGCTCCACGAGGAGGGTCGCGTTCGAGCTGTCGAACCCGACGAGGTAGAGGACGTTCTTCGGGTTCGTGACGAGCAGCGGCTCGTCGAGCTGCTCACGGAGGCGGGCGATGCGGTCGCTCATACGTGCTCCTTCAGGTATTGGAGGGCGAGGCGGTAGCCGTCGGCGCCGTGCCCGACGACGCGGGTGGCGACGACGTCGCGGATCACGGAGACACGCCGCCACTCCTCGCGCTCGTCGACGTTCGAGAGGTGTACCTCCACGATCGGGACGGACAGCGGCTCGAGCGCGTCGTGGATGGACCAGGCGTAGTGCGACCAGGCCCCGGGGTTCACGACCATGCCGTCGGTGTTGTCGTAGGCGTCGTGGCACCACTTGACGAACTCGGCCTCGCTGTTCGTCTGGCGGCACTGGACGGCGAGCTCGAGGTCGCGGCCCCACTCGTAGATGCGGCCTTCGAGCTCGGCGATCGACAGGTTGCCGTAGACGGCCGGGTCGCGGCGGCCGAGGACGTTCAGGTTCACCCCGTTCAGGACGATCACACGCACCCGGCGGCGATCCTATCCGGCGATCAGCGCGTCGAGTGCGCCGCGGACCTCCCGCGCAGGCACGGCGACGTCCCAGCGCGGGCCGTCGCCGGCGAGCAGGACCAGCCGCAGCTCGCCCCCCACCGCCTTCTTGTCCCGCTGCAGCGCCTGCCAGGCGCGCTCCCGGTCCAGGCGCACCGGCTGGGGGTGCAGCAGCTCCTCCACGGGGCCCGTCTCCCTCCCGGAGAGCCGGAGCGCGGCGAGCAGCCCGAGCGCCACCGCCTGCCCGTGGCTGAGCCCCGCGAAGCCGGCGGCGGCCTCGAGGGCGTGGGCGAACGTGTGGCCGAGGTTGAGGATTGCGCGCTCGCCGCGATCGTGCGGGTCGCGCAGGCAGACGGCCGCCTTGAAGGCGGCGCAGCGGCGCACCAGCTCGTCGGGCGGCAGCTCCCAGAGCGGCTCGCCGGCCAGCAGCCCCGTCTTCACGACCTCGCTCAGCCCCTCGGTGCGTTGCGGCTCGGGCAGCGTCTCGAGGAGCGCCGGATCGACCACCGTCCGCGCCGGCCAGTGGAAGGCGCCGACGAGGTTCTTGCCCTGCGGCAGGTCGATCGCCGTCTTGCCGCCGATCGCGGCGTCCACCTGGGCGACGAGGCTCGTCGGCACCGGCACCCACGGGACGCCGCGGAGGTAGGTCGCGGCCGCGAACCCGGCCGCGTCGCTGGTGCAGCCGCCGCCGAGGGCGACGACGGTGCCGGTGCGGTCGAGCCGCAGGTCCTGCCACAGGCGGTCGAGCGCCGGGAGCGTCTTCGCCTCCTCCCCCTGCGGCAGCTCGTAGGTCTCCGCGAGCCGCGTCCCGAGGGCGAGCTGCGCGTCGGCTCCGTGGATGCCGGCGACGTGCGGGTCGGAGACGAGCACCGCCTGGCCGTCGCCGGGGACGAGCTCGGCGAGGCGGTGCAGCGCGCCGCGCTCGACGTGGACGCCGGCGGCGGCGAGCACGACGTCGTCGGCTCCGCGCGCGACCGCGTCGGCGACGCTCCGGTAGAGGGGCGCGCGCTGCTCGTGGAGCGCGAAGAAGGCTGCCCGCTCGCGGGCGAGCGGCCGGCCGGACTCTCCGACGCGGTCCCAGGCCGTCTGCGGATCCACCTCGAGCCGGACTGAGATCGCGTGCTCGCGCAGCGCCTCGCGCACGGGGGCCTGCGTGACCGCCCCGCCGCCGAGCGCGAGCACTGACGGCTCCGGCTCGCGGAGCGCCGCGACGGTCGCCGCGGCCTCGCGGACGCGGAAGGCCTCCTCCCCCTCGCGCTCGAAGAAGCTCTCGATCGTGCTGTGCAGATCGGCCTCGATCTCGCGGTCGAGGTCGCGAAAGCGGCGGCCGATCCGGCGTGCGACCTCCTCGCCCAGGGTCGACTTGCCGGAGCCCATGAAGCCGACCAGCGCAACGTGCCGGTCCAGTGGCGACGTGCCCCTGGTGTCAGACACGGCGGGTCAGCGCGCGGTCCAGTCGATCCGCTCCAGGTACGCGCCCCAGGCGGCGACGAAGTCGCCGAGCGCGTCGCCGCCGAACTTCTCCCGCGCTGCACGGGCGAGCTCCCACGCCACCGCGGCCTCCGCGACGACCGCGAGCGCCTCGACCGCCGACACGTCGCTGCGCTCGACGAGCGCGTGTGCGGGCTCGCCCGTCCCCAGGTCGACGGACGCGAGCGGCTGCATCAGCGTCGGCAGCGGCTTCATCGCCGCCCGGACGACCACCTCCTCGCCGTTCGAGACCCCCGCCTCGACGCCGCCGGCACGATTCGTCTCGCGGTGGAGCCCTCGCTCGTCGCGGAGGATCTCGTCGTGCGCCCCGGAGCCGCGCAACCGCGCGAGCGCGAACCCGTCGCCCACCTCGACGCCCTTCACCGCCTGGATCCCCATCAGCGCCGCCGCGAGCCGCGCGTCGAGCCGCTCCTCCTTGCGCGCGTAGGAGCCGAGCCCCGGCGGCACGCCGCGCGCGCGCACCTCGACGACCCCGCCGAGCGTGTCGCGGTCCCCCCGCGCCGCGTCGACGGCGGCCGGGTCCGCGCCGGCCTCCGGCAGCGCCGAGCCCGCGACCCGGATCCCGATCTCCCCCAGCAGCGCCTTCGCCACGGCACCCGCCGCGACGTGCACCGCCGTGTGACGCGCCGACGCGCGCTCGAGGGCGTCGCGCACGTCCCCGAGCCCGAACTTCTGCGCGCCCGCGAGGTCGGCGTGTCCCGGCCGCGGCAGCGTCACGTCCTTCGTGCCCTTGCCCTGCGGCTCGCCCTCCGGCGGCCAGGGGCTCATCCCCCACGTCCAGCTCCTGTGGTCGCGGTTGCGGACGACGAGCGCGAGCGGCGTGCCCAGCGTGCGCCCGTGGCGCAGGCCGGCCAGCACCTCGACCTCGTCGGTCTCGATCTGCTGGCGCGGCGAGCGGCCGTGCCCCTGCTGGCGGCGGCGCAGGTCGGCGTCGATCGCGGCGCGGTCGACCACGAGTCCCGCCGGCAGCCCCGAGACGATCGCGACGAGCGCCGGCCCGTGCGACTCGCCGGCCGATGCCAGCTCGAGCGTCAAGCCTCCAACCCTAGTGCCCTGCGCATCACCGGCACCGGCGCCGGCACGCCCGTCCACAGCTCGAACGAGGCGGCCCCCTGGGCGAGCAGCACCTCGAGCCCGTCGAGCACGCGGGCTCCGGCCGCCGCGGCCGCCTCGGCCGTCGCCGAGCGCGGGTACGGCAGGTCGACGAGGGTCTGGCCCGCCGTCAGCTCGACCAGCACCTCCTCCTGCACCGGCGTCGCGTTCACCACGAGATCCGCGTCCCGCGCGTCGGGAGGCCACTCGCCCCTGCGCGCGAACACGCGTGCCCGCGGCAGGGCGTGCGCGAACGCGGCGGCCGCTCCCCCGTCGCCCAGGATCACCGGCTTGTAACGATCTGTTACTTGCTCGAGGACCGCGGGGTCGGTGGAAAAGCCGCGTCCACCCACGAGCGTGTTGACCGACGGAACCTCCGCGCCGACGAGCTCCGCCACCGCCAGCTTGTGCGGCGCCGTCACGTTCGCTCCGGCGAAGCCGCACGCGGCGAGCCCGCGCACCGCCTCCTCGAGCCGCTCCGGCGGCACGTCGAGCGCCACGTACGCCCAGTCGAGGCCCCGCGCGGCGAACGCCGCGTTCTGCATCCGCGGCGACAGCGAGTGCGCGACCGGATGCCCGAGCAGCGCGACGAGCCGCGTCGACGGCCCGATCACCGGTAGCCGTGCTGGGCCTTGTAGCGCTCGAAGGCCTGCAGGCTCGACGTGAAGAACGTGTGCACCTTGTCCGGCGCCGCCACGAAGTAGAGCCACGGCCCCCGCGCGGGATGCGCCGCCGCGCGGATCGACGCGAGGCCCGGGTTCGAGATGGGGGTCGGCGGCAGGCCCCCGTGGCGGCGCGTGTTGTACGGCGTCGGGTCGTGGAGCGCCGACTCCGTCAGCGACTTCGTCCCGGGGATGTGGAGCGCGTAGCGGATGGTGGCGTCGACTCCGAGCGACATGCCGAGGTGGAGGCGGTTGTAGATGACGCGGGCGATCTTCGGCCGGTCGCGCGCCGCCACCGCCTCCTTCTCGATCATCGACGCGATGATCAGCACGTCGTACGGCGTCAGGTTCTTCGAGCGGGCATAGCCGAGCTTCACCCGCTGCCACGTGCGCTGGAACGCCTGGAGCTGCATCCGCACGAGCTGGGCCGACGTCGTCCGCTTGAGGAAGTCGTACGTCGCCGGAAAGAGGAAGCCCTCGAGCGGCCGCTTCTGCCGGCCGAAGCCGGGGATCCGCTGCGGCCGCGTCGCGGCGAGGTACGCCCGCGGAGAGAGCCGCGGCTTCACGTGCCGTTTGTGGCGGGCGATCCGCGCGACGGCCCGAACGCGGGCGGCCATGTCGCGGCGGGTGAAGCCCTCCGGGAACACGATGCGAAGCGGCTTCGGCGCCGGCAGCGCAGCCGTCGTGACGGGAGGCGGAGACGAGTCGGCACGGTCGGCGACCTTCACGAGGACGAACGCGACCAGCGCCGCCACGATCAGCGCGGTGACGGCGGCGAGCCGCCGGGCCAGGATCCGCCGGCGCGAGACGTGCCGGGACGGAGGTCCTGCCGGCGGCGTCATGCCGGCGCTCCGCTCGACCACGCCAGGTAGCTGGACAGGAGGTGCGCGGCGGCGCGCGCGTCCTCCTCCGAGGAGGCCGCGGGCGTCTGCTGCGCGAGATCCGTGGTGAACCGCTCGTCGAAGAGCAGGACGGGCACGTCGAGCAGCCCGCGCAGCGTGGCCGAGAACCGCTCCGTCGCGTGCGCCTGCTCGCCGCGCTCGCCGCGGAGCGTCAGCGGCAGCCCGACGATGACCTGCTCCGGCTCCTGCTCGCCGACGATCCTCGCCAGCTCGGCGAGGCCGTCCTCGCTGCCTGCGCGCTCGACGACGCAGAGCGGGCGCGCGATCAGCCCCGTGGGGTCCGAGACGGCGACGCCGGTCCGGGCGGAGCCGAAGTCGAGCGCGAGCACCTTCATGCGAGCGCTGCCGCGACCGCCCGCTTGCCCGCCTCGAGCGCCTCCCGAAGCCCGGCGGGGTTCTTGCCGCCGGCCTCGGCGAGCGTGGGCCGGCCGCCTCCGCCGCCGCCGATGTGCCTGCCGAGCTCGCGGACGAGGCGCGTCGCGTCGAGGCCGCGGCCGACCAGCGCCTCGTCGAGGTTGACGACGAGGTAGGCGCGGCCGTCGTCGACGGAGCCGACGATCGCGCCGTCGGCATTCTCCTGCTGACGCAGCCGGTCGGAGAGGTCGCGCAGCGGACCTCCCTTGAGCGCCTTCGTCTCGACGAGCAGCACGTTCCGTTCCTTGTCCACGATCCTGAAATCGATGCGCGCCTCCGGCCCCGGCTGCCTCGCCTCCCTCCGCACGCGCGCGAGCTCGTCGCGGAGCAGGTCGGCCTCACGCGCGCGCTCGTGCAGGTAGGCGAACGCCTCGCCCGCCGTGACGGCTTCGATCCGCCGCGCGCCCGCGCCGACGGAGGCCTCGGCGAGGATCGCGAACGGCCCCACCTCGGCCGTCGAGCGCACGTGCGTGCCGCCGCAGAGCTCCCGCGACCAGCCGTCGACGTCGACGAGCCGCACCACGTCGCCGTACTTCTCCCCGAACAGCATCATCGCCCCGAGCCGCCGCGCCTCGTCGATCGGCGTCTCGTAGATCCGCACCGGCAGGTTCGCGAACACGCGCTCGTTGACGAGCCGCTCCACCTCCTGCCGCTCCTCGGGGGTGAGCCCCTGCGGATGCGTGAAGTCGAAGCGCAGCTTGTCCGGCCGGACGGCCGAGCCCGCTTGGCGCACGTGCTCCCCGAGCACCTCCTGCAGCGCTCGGTGCAGCAGGTGCGTGGCCGTGTGGTTCGCCATCGTCGGGAAGCGCACGCTCCACGGCACGACCGCCTCGACGCGGTCGCCGGCGGCGAACCCCTCGCCGCGGAAGACGAGCTCTTGGTCGTTCTCGAGCCGGATCGCCTCCACGAGCTCCGCCCGCTCCCCCGTCTCCTTCCTGATGTAGCCGGTGTCGGACACCTGGCCGCCGCCGGCCGGGTAGAACGGCGACCGTTCGAGCTTCGCCTGGAAGAGCCCCTCGCCGAGCTCGGCGTAGGCCGTGATCGCCGTCCGCACGTCCGTCCGCTCGTAGCCGACGAACTCGGTGGGCGGGGCGGCGCCGGCGAAGCGCACGCCCACCGGGACGGAGCTCGTCCGGCGTGAGATCTCCCGGTGCTGCTCCATCAGCCGCGTGTACTCCTCGTCGTTGACGCCGAGCCCGCGCTCGCGGGCGAGCTCCTGCGTCAGCTCGATCGGGAAGCCGTAGGTGGCCTGGAGCGTGAACGCGTCGTCGCCGGTGATCTCGCCGCTCGCCGCCGCCTGCTCGAAGAGCTTCATCCCCCGCTCCAGCGTCTCGGCGAAGCGCTCCTCCTCGGCGCCGAGCGTGCGCCGGATCTCGCGCGCGTGCTCGCGGAGCTCCGGGTACGCGTCACCCATCTGCTCGACCACCGCCTCGGCCAGGGCGGGGAGGAACGGCGCCTCCAGGCCGAGGCGCAGGCCGTGCTGGGCCGCGCGGCGGATCACGCGCCGCAGGACGTAGCCCCGCCCCTCGTTGGACGGCGCGATCCCCTCGGCGGCGAGGAACGTCATCCCCCGGCCGTGGTCGGCGAGCACCCGGTGCGCCTTCGTCGCGTCGGCCGAGTCGCCGTAGGCGACGCCGGACTCGCCGGCGATCCACGCCATGATCGACTGGTAGCCGTCCGTGTCGTAGACGGACGGCACCTGCTGCACGATCCGCGCCGTCCGCTCGAGGCCGAGGCCCGTGTCGATGTTCTGCTGCGGCAGCGGCGTCAGCGTCCCGTCCGCGTGCAGCTCGTAGGACATGAAGACGAGGTTCCAGAACTCGAGGAAGCGCTCGCAGCGCGAGCAGCCCGGCTTGCAGTCGGGCTCGCCGCAGCCGACGTCGGCCCCCCAGTCGTAGAAGAGCTCCGAGTCGGGCCCGCACGGCCCCGGGCCGCCGACCGACCAGAAGTTCTCCGACGAGGGTAACGGCACGATCCGCTCCGGCGGCAACCCGATCTTCTGCCAGAGGTCGATCGCAACGTCGTCGGGACCGAGACCGAGCTCGGGATCGCCGGCGTGGACGCTGGCCCAGATACGGTCCCAGTCGAGGCCCAGACGCTCCCGGACGAACTCGGTCGCGAGCTCGATCGCCCCCTCCTTGAAGTACTGCCCGAACGAGAAGTTGCCGAGCATCTCGAAGAACGTGCAGTGGTAGGTGTCGAGCCCGACCTCGTCGATGTCGACCGTCCGGAACACCTTCTGGGCGATCGTCGTCAGCGGCGCAGGTGGCGGCTCGCGACCGAGGAAGTACGGCATCTGCGGCTGCATTCCGGCTGTGACGAGCAACGTCGAGTGGTCGTCGGCACGCGGGACGAGCGAGGCGGAAGGACAGCGCAGGTGGCCCTTCTCCTCGAAATAGGAGAGATAGCCCTCGCGAATCTCGGCCGTCGTGCGCACGGCGGCCATTCTAGGAGGACGTCGGGCGCGGACCGTATGCTCGGGCCGTGAGCACGGTCCTCACCCCGGGCAGGCGGCGCCGGCGCCGCTATCGCCTGCGCCGGCTCACACCGGTCCTCGCCGGCGTCCTGCTCGCCCTCGTCGGCGGCGCCTGGCTCGGCTCGCGCCGCCCGCATGCGTCGGCCGCGGCGCCGGTGGCCGCGCCCGCGCCGCTCGTCGTGCACCGGGAACCGCCGCAGGTTCGCGTGCGCAGGGGCCGGCCCGAGCGCCTGCTCGCCGGCGGCTCGCTCCTGAAGCACCGGTTCTCGCCGCGGCTGCTCGCGCGCGCGGCGATCCTCGTCGACGCGAAGACGGGCCGCGTGCTGTGGCAGCTGCGCCCGCACCAGCGGCGGCACGTCGCCTCCACCACCAAGATCATGACCGCCCTCCTCGCGCTGCGAACGCTCGCGCCGCACGACGTCGTCACCGTCGACAAGTCGGTGCCGCGCGTGCCGCTCGTCAGGGAGGGACTGCGCGCCGGCGAGCGCGTGCAGGCGTGGAAGCTCTTCTACGCGATGCTCCTCTACTCGGGAAACGACGACGCCCTCGCGATCGCGATCGCGGCCGGCGGCGACAAGTGGTCGTTCGTGGGGGAGATGAACGCCGAGGCGCACGCCCTCGGGCTCCACGACACCCACTTCTCCTCCCCGAGCGGCGTCGTCGACAGGGACAACTACTCGAGCGTGTGGGACCTCGCGGCCCTGACGCGCGTGGCGATGCGCAACCCGCGTTTCCGGCGCGTCGTGCGGACGCACGTGATCCACGTCCGGTGGTCGGCGCCGACGTTCTCCAAGATCTACGTCAACAACAACCTGCTCGTCGGCTCGTACCGCGGCGCGAACGGCGTCAAGACCGGGTACACCCACGAGTCCGGGCCGTGCCTCGTCGCCTCCGCCAGGCGTGGCCGCACCTCGCTGATCGCGGTCGTCCTCGACTCGCCGGACACGTACACGGACGCGAGGCGCCTGCTCAACCTCGGTTTCCGCTCGCTCGGCTGAGAGCGGCGCGGACGGCTACCCGCGCGTGCGCGCGCTCGTCTGCTCGTCCGCGTCGATCGTGTCGCGGATCTTCTCGAGCGAGCGGCGGATGAGGCGCGAGACGTGCATCTGCGAGATGCCGACGTGCTGCGCGATCTGCGACTGCGTCAGCCCCTCGAAGAAGCGGAGCTGCAGGATCCGCCGCTCCCGCTCGTCGAGCGCCTTGAAGCCGGGAGCCAGCACGGCGCGATCCTCGGAGACCTCGTACTGGTGCTCCTCGGTGCCGATCGACTCCAGCGGGTCGAGGTCCTCCTCGCCGTCGCCGCCGCCGCCGGCGGAGAGCGAGAGCGACGAGTAGGCGCGCCCCGACTCCAGCGCCTCCAGCACCTCCTCCTCCTGCGCGCCGGCGGCCTTCGCGAGCTCGGCGATCGTCGGCGAGCGGCCGAGCTGCACCGTGAGCTGCTCCACCAGCCGGGAGAGCTGGACGTTCAGCTCCTGGAGGCCGCGTGG
The DNA here is from genome assembly GCA_039648875.1 of Actinomycetota bacterium. Classification (GTDB taxonomy): domain Bacteria; phylum Actinomycetota; class Thermoleophilia; order Gaiellales; family Gaiellaceae; genus Palsa-739. Next base: position 3,363 of record JBBWZD010000118.1, on the reverse strand, counting down.
GACGCGCACCGACCAGCCCTTGTCGCGGAAGTGACGCTTGATCTCGCCGATGATGTTCGGCGTCGCGTACGTCGTCAGCTCGACCCCGCGGTCGAGGTCGAACCGGTCGATCGCCTTGATCAGGCCGATCGCACCGATCTGGACCAGGTCCTCGAGCTGCTCGCCCCGGTAGGAGTACCGCCGCGCGAGGGAGCGGACGAGCGACATGTACTGCTCGATCAGGCGCTCGCGCGCCTGGAGGTCGCCGTGCTCGTGGTAGCGCCGCAGCAGGATCTTGTCGTCGACGCGCGGCATCAGGCGGCCCGCCGCGTCTGCTTCGTCAGCTCCACCCAGGAGCCGCCGTCGCGCTCCTGCACCTCGACGACGTCGCACACCGTCTCCAGCACGCGCCGCAACCCCAGCTCGTCGTCGTCGCGCTCGAGCTCGTCGAGCGCCTCGGCGGCGAAAGGCCCCACCGAGGTGTGGACGCAGCCGTCGACGATACGGAGGGCGACCGAGACCTCTCCGTCGTCCTCGCGGCGGGAGAGCAGCGCGTCGAGGGCGAGCTGGAGATCCTCGAGATGCTCGAACGTGAGGTCGAGCCGGGCGCCGAGCCCCCCGACGACCAGGTGCGCGATGTGCCTGAAGTCCTCCTCCGCCGGCAGGACTAGCTGGATCTCGTCACTCAACGCTCGACGCTCGCGTCGCGCAGCTCCTCGGTGAGCTCCTGCTCCCGACGAGCCGCCGCCTCCTTGCCCGCCTGCACCGCGTGCCGCCAGTCGCGGCGCGCCCGGAAGTCGGCGGCCCCGTAGGTGACGGCGGCGGCGAAGCCGGAGACCTTCTGCACGGGTCGCGTCACGGCCACGCTCACCGCACGCACGGCGGTGTCGACGCTGTCGGCCGCGTCCACCGCGCTGTCGGTGATCTTGTCGACCTTGTCGAGCTGTCCGTTGACGCGATCCACGCTGCCTCCGACCTTGTTGACGACGGGAAGAAGCTCGCGCTCCGTCCCGCTAATCAACGCCGAAAGGCGGCCGACGGTTCCGGCCAGGCGCACGAGCAGGTACGCGGACGAGAGGCCGACGGCAAGGAGGAAGACCGCGAGCGCGAGTCGCCAGAGATCCGACCACGTGAACGCGGCGACGAGCATCGCCTGTCGATACTAGTCGGAGCTGCTCGAGGAGACGAGCCCGCAGCCGACCACGGCGTCGCCCTCGTAGAGAACCGCGGCCTGGCCGCGGGCGACGCCGAACGCCGGCTCCTCGAGCTCGAGCTCGAACCCGCGCGGGCGCGGCGTCACGTGCGCGGCGACCGCCGGCGAGCGGTAGCGCAGCTTCGCCTCGGCACGGTCGACGTCGACGTACAGCCGTCCCGCCGCCGCGACGCGCCGCCGCGCGAGCGACTCGCGCGGCCCCACGCGGACGGTGTTCGACCGCGGCTCCGAGTCGAGGACGTACAGCGGCCTGCCGGCGGCGACGCCGAGGCCCTTCCGCTGGCCCGGGGTGAAGCGCCAGAAGCCGTCGTGGCCGCCGAGCTCCCTGCCGCCTTGGTCGAGAATCGGGCCCTCGCGCGGCGCGAGGCCGTGACGGCCGAGGAAGCTGCGGTAGTCGTCGCCGGCCAGGAAGCACGCCTCCTGACTGTCGGGCCGGCGGGCGACCGCCAGTCCTGACCGCTCCGCCTCGGCGCGCGTGGACTCCTTGTCCTGCCCGCCGAGGGGGAACCAGACGCGCTCGAGCCGCTTCGGGTCGAGCCGCGCGAGCATGTACGACTGGTCCTTGGCCGCGTCGGCTGCGCGGGCGAGGAGCAGCCGGCCACGGTGAGGCGCGACGCGGGCGTAGTGGCCGGTGGCGAGGCGGTCGCAGCCCGCCCGCCTCATGAAGGAGAGGAGCTCTGCGAAGCGGAAGCTGCCATTGCAGCGGATGCACGGGTTCGGCGTCTCGCCGCGCGCGTAGCCGCGAACGAACGGCGCCACGATCGCGCGCCGGAACTGGTCCCGGAGGTCGAGCGTCACGTGCGGCAGGCCGAGCCGGTGGCACGTCTCGCGCGCGGCGACCACCGCCTCCGGCGAGCAGCAGGCGCGGTCGGCCGAGGGGCCTTGCGGGTCGAGCCACAGGCGAAGCGTGACGCCCACGGCCTCGGGCGCGGCGCGGAGCAGCGCGACGGCGCTGTCGACGCCGCCGCTCATCGCGACCGCCGTGCGCCCCTGCCTCGGCTCGGCGCGGAAGACGGGGCCGAGGGCCGTCGCGAGCGCGTCGACGGCGAGCGTGCCGCCGCCGACCGCCGCCGCCTCGAGCAGGGTCAGGCCCGCGAGCGGACGGTCGAGCCCCTCCCCCTCGGCCTCGACGATGCGCTCGCCGTCCACGAGCAGGCGGACGGCGGCCCACTCGCCGTCGCGCGTGGCGTCTCCGAAGCTCTCGACCACTCCGCCACCGTAACGAAGAAGGGGCGGGGCCTTGCGGCCCCGCCCCGAACTCCACCCTGCCGATGGACCCGAGCTATGTGAACCTGGCGAACCAGGTGGGTGCCATGCCCTCCTTCGACCGCACCGCGGCCTCCGTCGGGACACGTGCTCCCTTCATGTAGGCGTTGGTTCTACATTTGAGCCCGGACACGCACAGGGTCGAGTGACAGGGAGCGTAGCGCCAGACGGTCGACCCGGGAAGGTTTCCGGGGCGGCCGTCTTCATCTGGCGAAACGCCACTGGATCGGCTGCGTTCCCTGCAGCCCGAGCAGACGCGCGAGGGCCTGCGTCAGGTCGAACTCCCGGCCCGGCGCGGTGTGGCCGCGGTCGATCACCTGCGTCAGCACCTCGCGGCCGCGAAAGCGGACGTACACCTTGACGCCGCACGGGAGCACCGGGTGCGCCACGCCGATCGTGCCCGCTCGAATTGCGATCCCGCACGTGGTCCTCCGCCGCGCCGCCGCCGGCGGGTAGGGCGCCGCGAGCGCCGTCGACCAGGGTCCGGCGCCCGGGGGAAGCGCGGAGCGGTGGTGCGAGCGGAACGTAAATGCGATCGCCGCCGCACCGGCCACGAGCGCCACCCCCGCGAGTGCGGCCGCGCGCATGCCGGCCGACCGCCCGCCCGGCATCTAGCGCTCCGACTCCGGCTCGACGAGGGCGCGGATGCCGAGCTCCCGCAGCACGGGCTCGGGCATCGGCGTCGGCGCGCCGGTGAGGGGGTCGGTGCCGCTGGAGACCTTGGGGAAGGCCGTGACCTGGCGGATGTCCGGCTCGTCGGCCATGAGGGCGAGGAACCGGTCGAGGCCCATCGCGAAGCCGCCGTGCGGCGGCGCGCCCATCCGGAGCGCGTCGAGCAGGAAGCCGAACTTGGCCCGCTGCTCCTCCTCGCCGATGCCCATCGTCCGGAAGACGGCTTCCTGCAT
>JBBWZD010000103.1:0-4203 GCA_039648875.1 Actinomycetota bacterium | reverse complement strand
CCGGGTTGGCGAGGATGGCGTCGATGAGCCCCGTCTGCGCCTCGGCGCAGCCGCTCGAGTTGCCGTCGGCACCCGGCGCGGTGAACGGGAAGACGACGGGGCCGTTGACGCCCGCGGCGCCTTGGTGAATGTGCGCGGCGACGGTCGGAAGCGTCACGTTCTCGGCGTGGAGCCGGTAGCAGATCACTCCCGCGCCTTTGCGGAGGCGCAGCACCGCTGTCCCCTTCGCGTTCGGCTCCGAGGTGCCCTGGAGAGCGAGGCGGAAGACCTTCCCCGGTACCGTCGGCGTTCCTGCCAGCTGCGCGCGGACTGCCCCGGCCGCGAACTCGGAGGTGTGCACGTTCACGTAGTAGTTGCGGGGGTGGGCGATGATCGCCTTGACCAGTCTGCGAGAAGCTCTCGCGCAGCCGCTCGCCTGGCCGGACGCGTTTGGCGTATGCAGCGGGATGACGACGGGACCGGCGCTGCCCCTCGCGCCGTGATGGATGTGTGCGGCGACGGCGCGGCCGGACAGATCGCGCACGACGAGCTGGTAGCAGACTTTCGGTACCCCGGCGCGGAGGCGAATCGTCGCCGAGCCGGTCGCGACTGGATCGCCGGCCGGCGTCTCGTTCTCCCCGGCGAGCACGACCCGGAAAACGTGCAGCTTCGACGCCCGTTGCGTGTGCGCGCTCGCAGTAACAAGGCCCACGGCCGCGGCCGACGCGGCCACGACCGCAACCAAAGCAAAGAATCGCTTCATGAGCTTCCCTCCTCCTCGGATTACTGTCCGCACCTACGCGTGAAACGCCTGCCCGGATTGACGCCGGCCCCTGCGGCGGATGCGTCAAAGGATCAGCATGGCGTCGCCGAAGGAGTAGAAGCGGTACCGCGCCTCGACCGCGAGCGCGTAGAGCCGGCGCGTCTCCTCCACGCCGGCAAAGGCCATCACCAGGGCGAGCAGCGTGGAGCGCGGCAGGTGGAAGTTCGTCAGCAGGGCGTCGACGCGCCCGAACTCGAAGCCGGGGAGGACGTAGAGCTCGGTGCGGCCGGCGAGCGGACCGCCGCGGGCGAGCGTCTCGAGCGCCCGGACGGTCGTCGTGCCGACCGCCAGCACGCGCTCGGCAGCGCGGATCCGGCGCCATGCCGCCGGGCTCACCTCGTACCGCTCGCCGTGGATGCGGTGGGTCTCCAGCCGTTCCTCGTCGACGGGCCGGAAGGTGTCGAGCCCGACGTGCAGCGTCACGCGCTCGACGTCGAGCCGTGCCAGCAGCTCGGGCGTGAAGTGCAGCCCGGCCGTCGGCGCCGCCGCCGAGCCTGCCGCCCGCGCGTAGACCGTCTGGTAGCGGTCGGGGTCGCCGAGTGGCTCCCTGATGTACGGCGGCAGCGGCGTGTCGCCCTGCGGCTCGCCCTCGAGCCGCAGGCGCCAGCGGCCCTCCCCGAGATGCTCGAGCAGCTCGACCGGCCCGTAGCGGCGACCGGCCTTCAGCCTACGTGTCGGCCGTGCCAGCCCCTCCCACAGGTCGCCGCCCAGCCGCTCGAGCAGCAGCACCTCGCCGCGCGGCGCCTCGAGCCGGATCCTCGCCGGCACGACCTTCGTGTCGTTCACGACCACGAGCTCCCCGCCGAGCTCCTCGGGGAGCTCCGCGAAGCGCCGGTGCCGCACCGCGCCGCTCGCCCGCTCGTAGACGAGCAGGCGCGAGTCCTCGCGACGGGCGGCCGGCCGCTGCGCGATCAGCTCCGGCGGCAGGGCGTACTCGAGCTCCGACGTCTCCATCCGAGGGGCACGCTAACGTCGCCCGCCATGGACGCCGACGCAATCGAACGCGCTCAGCAGCGCATCGACCATGCGGCAAGCGGCCGCATCGAGCCTGCCGCGCTGGATGCGGCCCTCGAGCGGGCGCGCGAGCAGGTCGGCGCCCTGGCCGCGGCGGCCGCGGAGCTCGAGGCAACCCTGCCCGGCCGGGTCGGCGACGCCGTCCAGGATGGGCTGCGCGACCAGGTGCTGCCCGTCGCCCGCCACGTCGCCGAGGTGCACGGCCTGATGAACCAGCTCGTCCGGAGGCTGGAGCGGGTCGAGGGCGACCTGCTCGCCGAGCGGCACGCGCGGGTCGACGACCTGGCGCTGCTCGTCGACCTCGTGGCGTCCGGCTGGCGCGGCGTCGACCGCCGGCTCTCGCGCATCGAGGCGGGCCTCGAGCAGCGCACCGGTGCGACGCTCTACCGCGTCGACGACCGCCAGGCTGCCGGCTAGGCCCTCGCTCCCGGGCCCCCCGGGAGGACGAGCTCGAAGCGGCTGCCCCGCCCCGGCTCGCTCTGGAGGTCGATCCGCCCGCCCAGCGCCAGGGCGAGCTCGCGTGCGATCGCGAGGCCCAGGCCGGTGCCGCCGCCGTCGCGCGACCAGAAGGCCCGGAAGATCCGCTCGCGCTCCTCGGGTGCGATCCCCGGACCGGTGTCGGCGACGGCCACCGAAACCGCCCCGTTCTCCGCCGACAGCGCAAGCTCGACGCGGCCGCCCGCCGGCGTCCAGCGGAAGGCGTTCGCGAGCAGGTTCGAGATGATCTGGAGCACCCGGTCCCCGTCCGTGACGATCACGGGGTGGCCTCGGAGCTGCCGCCGGTAGTCGATCTCCCGCCGCCGCGCCTCTTCGCCGAAGGCGGCATACGCGCGCTCGCACAGCTGCTCCATGTCGACCTCCTCCTGGAGCACCGTGAACCGCTGCGCGTCGAGCTTCGCGAGGTCCAGGACGTCGCCGACGAGCCGCTCCAGCCGCAGGCCCTCCTCCTCGATCACCGCGAGGGAGGCCTCGCGCGCGGCCGGGTCGTCGATCACCCCCTCCCGCAGCGCGGAGACGTGGCCGCGAATCGCGGTGAGCGGCGTCCGCAGCTCGTGCGAGACCGACATGAGGAAGTTGCGCGAGAGCTGCTCCGACTCCGACAGCTTCGTCGCCATCTCGTCGAAGCGCGTGGCCAGGTGCGAGATCTCGTCGGAGCCCCGCGTCTCCGGCAGCTCGACGTCGTAGCTCCCGCCGGCGATCTCGTCTGCCGCGCCCGAGAGCGCGAGCAGGGGGCGGGTGATGCGCCGCGAGAGGTAGAGGCCCAGCAGGCCGGCGACGACCACGCCGCCCCCGAAGGCGATGCCCAGGCGCTCGACGAGCGTCACCCAGCGGCTCCGGAGCTGCGAGGTCGGCTTCGCCACGACCATCGCCCCGAAGAGCTGGTCGCCGAGCTTCAGAGGTTGCGCGACGGCAACGTAGTGCGTGCCGCGCGTGTGCAGGTCGAGCGTCCTCAGGCCGCTGTGCTCGAGCTCCGCCAGCGGCACCGTGCTCCGCGGCAGCTCGGGCAGCCTGCCGGTGAAGAGCGTCGCCCCGCGGACGATCGGGACGTAGAAGATGTGGTCGCCGCCGAGCGCGTGCTCGAGGTTGCCGAGCGGCACCTCGCGCACGCCTGCCTGCGTCGCGTACAGCCGGACGATGCCCACCGACTCCGAGCGCAGGTCCTCGATCGCGCGGGCGCGGGCATAGCTCTGGAAGAAGCGCACGGCGATCAGCGAGGCGACCACCCCCGACAGCACGATTCCGAGCAGGAAGAGCGCCGGCAGCCGGAAGCGCAGCGACCCGAGCATGGGCCGAGAGTACTCCCGCTACGCGGCCGGAGCGGTCTCGCGCGCCGGGCTCACCTTGTAGCCCACGCCCCAGACCGTGACGATCGGCGAAGCGTCGCCGAGCTTCCGCCGGAGCTGGCGCACGTGCACGTCGACCGTGCGGGTGTCGCCCGCGAACGTGTAGCCCCAGACACGCTCGAGCAGCTGGTCCCGGGTGAGGACGAGGCCTCGGTGGTCGAGCAGCTCCCAGAGCAGGTCGAACTCCTTCGGCGCGAGCTGGATCTCCTGGTCGCCGACGCGCGCCTCGCGCCGGCCGGCGTCGACCCTCAGGTCGCCGTGGAGGATCACCGCGCTCTGACGCTCGGCCCGCTCGGAGGTCGCGCGGCGCAGGATGGCGCGGACGCGCGCGACGAGCTCGCGCGGGTTGAACGGCTTCGTCATGTAGTCGTCGGCGCCGACCTCGAGGCCGATGATCTTGTCGACGTCCTCGTCGCGCGCCGTCAACATCAGCACCGGCAGGTCGCTGCCTTGACGGATGCGCTTGCAGACCTCGACGCCGTCGATGTCCGGCAGCATGAGGTCGAGCACGACGAGCGCCGGCTTCTCCGACTCGACGAGCTT
>JBBWZD010000101.1:0-4644 GCA_039648875.1 Actinomycetota bacterium | reverse complement strand
CTCCTGTCAGCTCGGGGTGCGCCGTCAGTTCGAAGAAGAGGCGCTCGAGGCCCGCGCCCTCGGCGGGCGCGAGGCGATGCAGCACGACGCCGCCCGCGAACGCCGCGCGGGCGACGACCTCGGGCTCGGCCTCGACCAGCCGCTGGCCGCCCTCGCTCGGATGTGACGCCAGGCCAGCGCGCTCCAGCGCCGCCTCCAGCTCGGCGAGGTCAGCGGCCTCGACGATCGTGCCGGAGCCGGTCAGCAGCTCGGCGCGCGTGCCCTGCGCCTGGATCCGGCCGGCGCCGATGATCATCATCCGGTCGGCGACCGCCTCGACCTCGGTCAGCAGGTGGGAGGACAGCAGGACGGTCCCGCCGCGGTCGGCGAAGCCCCGCAGCAGGCCGCGCATCCAGCGCATCCCCTCGGGATCCAGGCCGTTGGCCGGCTCGTCGAGGATGAGGACCTCGGGGTCGCCGAGCAGTGCGTGGGCGAGGCCCAGGCGCTGGCGCATGCCGAGCGAGTACGTGCCGACACGCGCCCGGGCCGCCGTCTCGTCGAGGCCGACGAACTCCAGCAGCCGGTCGACGCGGTCCGGGGCGACGCCCATGGTCCTGGCGGACACGGCGAGCGCTTCGCGGCCGCGGCGCCCGGCGTGCTGGGCGGACGCGTCGAGCAGGATGCCGACGCGCCGCCCGGGATTCGGCAGGTCGCGGTAGCGCCCGCCGAGGATCTGCGCGTGGCCGCTGTCGGGCTCGGAGAGGCCGACGAGCATGCGCATCGTGGTGGTCTTGCCGGCGCCGTTGGGGCCGAGAAAGCCCGTGACGGTGCCCGGCTCGCAGCGGAATGTGACGTCCGAGACCACGGTGCGCCCGCCGAGTTGCTTCGTGAGCCCTCTGGTTTGGATCATGCCGGCAGACTCGCGACCCGCCGGGCTTGCGGCTACGGTCCGCGGGCTACGCTCGTCGAGCCCCGCGGCGGTGGCAGACAACGACTTCGGTAGGGGGTCGCGGCCGTGGCGCTCGCCTAGCCTTGACCCTCACGTGGTGGAACGCCAGGCGACAGCACGCTTCACCGATGGCCTGTCCGGCTGGTTGCGCTCCGCGTTGCCCGGCGTCGTGATCGACGCCCCCGAGGAGGAGCGTGGCCGCCGCGAGCGCGTCGTCGACGCGACGATCTACCTGGTTGCGTTCGCGATCAGCGCCGCCAGCCTCGCGTTGACGTGGCAGACGCACCCGCCCTGGCTGCGCGTCGTGGACGTCGTGGTCGGGATCGCGACGCTCGTCACGCTGCACTGGCGGCGCACCCATCCAGCCGCCGTCGGGATCGGCATCGGGGCGGTCTCGCTCGTGATCCTCACCGCCTCTGGCGCGAACCTCGCCGCCATCTTCAACGCCGCCATCCGGGCTCGTGGCCGTGATCTGGCCGTCATCGCCGGGCTCGTGATCCCCTGGGCCTTCGCGAGCCCGCTGCTCTACCCCCCCGCCGGGGACTACTGGGTCAACGCGGGGGCCTGTCTGCTGCTGACGGGCGTCGTCCTCGGCTGGGGACTCTTCGTACGCGCGCGGCGAGAGCTCGTGCGATCGCTGCGCGCGCAGGGCGATCGCGCCGCGGACGAGGCCCGCGCGGCCGAGCGGCGGCGGATCGCCCGCGAGATGCACGACGTGCTCGCCCATCGCCTCTCGCTGCTCTCCGTCCACGCCGGCGCGCTCGAGTTTCACCCCGACGCACCGGCCCGGGAGGTCGCCGAGGCGGCCGGCGTGATCCGCGAGAGCGCCAAGACGGCGCTCGAGGAGCTGCGCGGCGTGATCGGCGTCCTGCGCGAGGACGGCGGCGAGAGCCTGACGCAACCGCCCCAGCCGACGCTCGCCGACCTCGCCGTCCTCGTCGAGGAGTCGCGGGCGGCCGGGATGCGGGTCACCGCCCGGATCGAGCTGGGCGACGCGGCGCCGCCCGGCGCCGTCGGGCGCACCGCGTACCGGATCGCGCAGGAGGGCCTGACGAACGCGCGCAAGCACGCGCCGGGAGCAGTGGTGACGCTCACCGTCCGCGCGCCCGACGGCGCCCTCCAGGTCGAGGTCCGCAGCCTCGCGCCGGTGGCCGCCGCCGCGGCCGCGCCGCTGCCCGGGGCGGGGACCGGCCTGATCGGGCTCGCCGAGCGCGTCTCGCTCGCCGGCGGCACGCTCGAGCACGGCGTCGACCCCGACGGCGCGTTCGTCCTGCGTGCGAGCCTGCCCCGATGATCCGCGTCCTGCTCGTCGACGACGACGCGCTCGTGCGCTCCGGCCTGCGGATGATGCTCGCCGGCGCCGCGAACCTCGACGTGGTCGCCGAGGCCACGGACGGCCGCGAGGTGCTGGGGGCCGTCGACCTGCACCGGCCCGACGTGGTCCTGATGGACATCCGCATGCCGCAGCTCGACGGCATCGCGGCCACCCGGCTGCTGGCCGCGCAGCCCGACCCGCCCGCCGTCGTCGTCCTCACGACGTTCGACGCCGACGAGCTGGTCCTGCGCGCGCTGCAGGCCGGAGCAGCCGGCTTCCTGCTGAAGGACACCCCGCCGGCGGAGATCGTCCGCGCGATCGAGCTCGTCCACGCCGGCGACGCGATGCTCTCGCCCGCGGTCACGCGGCGGCTCATCTCCCTCGTGGCCGGCGACTCCGACGCGGCGGCCCGCACCGACCAGGCCCGCGACCGCATGGCCACGCTCAGCCCACGCGAGCACGACGTCGCCCTCGCCGTCGGCCGCGGCCTCGCCAACGCCGAGATCGCCGCAGCTCTCCACCTCTCCGTCCCGACGGTCAAGGCTCACGTCTCCCGCCTGCTCGACAAGCTGGACGTCGACAACCGCGTCCAGATCGCCCTGCTCGTGCAAGACGCGAGCGGGCGCTAGCAGGCGTTCGACTCCGCCGCGGCGACGAACCGCGTCCCCACTCGCACCCCCGCGCCCGCGAGTGCGGGCGTCCCGACGAGGCGCGGTCGTCCTCCGGTGCCAGGCCCCATCGTGAGCGGGGTGTCTACAGTGCGTGGATGCCGCCGGCGCATCATTGGGCTCGCGCGCCGCGCGACGCCCTGCCTGTCGCCCTGGCGCTGGCGCTCTCTCCGTTGATCGCCGCCACTGCACCCGAAGTGGAGGAGCCGCTCGCGCGGATGCGCGGTCTCATCGAGGCAGAGCGGGCGCTGGGACTGTTCTTCGAGCCCGCGGTCTACCGCTGGGTCGCTGCGCGACCGCCGGTCATGGGCGCGCTGGAGGTGACGTACGTCGGTGCGCACTTGCCGGTGGCTCTCGGCGTGCTGGCCTGGGTGTGGCGGGCTCGCCCTCACGCCTTCTCGCTGGCCCGCAACACGTTCGTGTGCACGCAAACGCTCGCGATGATCGGGGCCGCGGTCGCGCCAACGGCACCTCCCCGCATGGTTCCGGGCCTGGGGTATGACCGCCGTCCGGGACCTGGCGACCACGGGCTCGGGCGCCTGGTGCAGAGCCCTTACGCCGCGATGCCCAGCGCCCACGCTGCCTTCGCCCTCGTCGCCGCCGGCACCGTGTGGTCGCTGACGCAATCGACTGCCGTGCGCATGGCCGCTCTGGCGTACCCGCCAGCCGTCGTCGTCGAGGTCATCGCCACGGGCAACCACGTATGGCTCGACGCCGTAGGTGGACTGGTCATCGCGGGGCTCGGCGTCGCCACCGCGTGCGCCGTTCAGCACGCTCGCTCGTCTCGGCAGCGCTCTCGTCGGAACACTGGTAGGGCGTGGGCAACGTGCTCGCGGCGCGCCGCGCGTATCGTCGGCTGGCCATGACCGATGAATCCCCGCTGGCCGAGGAGTCTTTGCTGCCATGACGCAGACCACCTGTCACATGTCCATCTCGCTGGACGGCTTCGCCGCCGGCCCCGACCAGGACCGCGAGCACCCGCTCGGCGTCGGCGGCATGGACGTCCATCGATGGCATCTCGGCGACATCACCGACGCGGCGGACATCGCGGCGCGCGACTGGCTGATGCGTCCTCGCGGCGCGTACGTCATGGGCCGCAACATGTTCGGCCCGATTCGCGGCGGCTGGGATGAGGACTGGCGCGGCTGGTGGGGCGACGAGCCGCCCTACCACGCGCCGGTCTTCGTCCTCACCCACCACGCGCGCGATCCGATCGAGATGGAGGGCGGCACGACCTTCCACTTCGTCACCGACGGCTTCGACGCGGCCTTCGAGCAGGCCACCGCCGTCGCCGAGGGTCGCGGCGTCGACATCGCGGGCGGCGCCTCGACGGTGCGCCAGGCGCTGTCGGCCGGCGTCGTCGATGAGCTCGTCCTCGACATCGCCCCGGTCCTGCTCGGCTCCGGCGAGCGCCTGTTCGACGACGTCGGCGACCTGCGCCTGGAGATCGCCGAGGTCCTGCACTCGCCCCACGCCACGCACATCCGCTACCGCATCGAGCGCTGAGGGCCCCGCTCGCCGCGGGAAGGGATCCCGGCGGCGGTGTCCCCCTCGGCGTCGCCCGTTCGTCTCCAGGATGATCTGACAATCGCGAAGGAGGCGGGCATGAAGTACGCGCTGCTGATCTACCCCAAGCCGGGAAGCCACGAGGAGCTCGGAGAGGACGAGGCCACGTCGGTCTCCGCCGAGTACCTGGCGTTCCGCGACGACCCGCGCTGCCTGGGCGGCGGGCA
>JBBWZD010000092.1:0-15429 GCA_039648875.1 Actinomycetota bacterium | reverse complement strand
CGTGAGGTAGAGCATGTCGTCGAAGTCGACGGCGTTCGACGCGAAGAGCCGCCGCTGGTAGAGCGTGTAGACGTCGGCGACGGTCTGGACGTAGAAGCTCGCGACGCGGCCGGCGTACTCGTCGGGGCCGACGAGCTGGTTCTTCGCGATCGAGATCTGCGAGTGGATGCCGCGCGGCGTGAAGCGCTTGGGATCACGGTCGAGCTGCTCCAGGCACTGCTTCACGAGCCGCACCTGGTCGGCCTGGTCGTAGATGGTGAAGTTCGAGCGGTAGCCGAGCCGGGCCGCCTCGCGGCGGAGGATGCGGCCGCACGCTGCGTGGAAGGTCATCACCCACGCCGCCCGCGCCGGCCGGCCGACGAGGTCCTCGACACGCTCGCGCATCTCCGCGGCCGCCTTGTTCGTGAAGGTGATGGCGAGGATCTCCGGCGGCTTGGCGCCGAGGGCCCTCAGCAGGTGCGCGATGCGGCGGGTGAGGACGCGGGTCTTTCCCGAGCCGGCGCCGGCGACCACCAGCAGGGGCCCCTCGGTCGTCAGCACGGCCTCTCGCTGGGCCGGATTCAGGTCGTCGAGGTACGTCTCCGGCTTGGTGGCGGCCACCGCGCGATCGTAGCGGCGCGCCTCCCCGGCGCTATGAGTCCGGCGCGGCCCTCAGCTCGACCCTGCCGTCGCGCACGCGGACCTCGTAGCGCGGCTGCGGGAAGACCGCCGGGCCGCCCTCCACATCGCCGGTGCAGAGGTCGAAGCGGGAGCCGTGCCACGGGCAGACGACGGTGTCGCCGTCGCGCTCGCCCTCGTCGAGCGGCCCGCCGAGGTGCGAGCACGTCGCCGCGATCGCGCAGATGCCGCCGGTCCGCTGCGAGCGCGCGACGACCACGGCCTCCCCGTCGACCTCGACGCGGCGGAGCATGCCGTCCGCGAGCTCCGACTCGTCCAGCACAGGCTCGTAGTCCCCGCTTCGGCTCTCCCACGCCGTCCGGTTCACGCGCACGCCGAGGCCGAACGAGAGCTGGCCCCCGAGATGGGCGGAGAGGACCGCGCCGAGGTACGCGACGCCGGAGAGCACGCGCCCGAGCCCCCGGTCGCCGCTCCGCCGCGCCGCGAGGGAGCAGACGTTCAGCGTCAGCCCCGCCGTGTTGAGCAGTGCGTGCACCACGCCGAGCTGCTTCGACTCTCCCTTCAGGTGGCTCCAGTCGTTCAGCCCCGTGAGCGCTGCGGGGACGGCGGCGAGCACGCCCACCGTCAGCGCGCCGTCGGCCGACTCCGCGCCGACGACGTCGAGCAACGCGGCCGCGGTCCACGCGCCGAGCGGCACGTCGGTGAGCGCCGGGTGGAGCGGCGCGCCGAGCCAGACGCCGTCGAGCAGGTCGCGCACCGGCTGCGGCAGGTCCTTCAGCGCCCCCTGGACGGCGTCCGCAGCCGGCTCGAGGGGCCGGGCCGCGGTGGCGAGGGTCTTCGCGAGGCGGAGCGTCATCCACGCTCGCTCTTTCCGTGACGCAGGCAGGCAAACCGCCGGCGCACGTGCTGGCCGCCTTCGGCGCCGGCACGCCGCTCCAGCCGCTTTCCGGCGGCACCGGCCGCTCCTGGCGGGCGGGCCACCTGGTGCTGAAGCCGCTTGACCGCGCGCCGGCCGAGTCGGGGACCGCGTGGCCTGGGGCGAGGCGTCCTTCGACGGCTTCGACGCCAACAGGATCACCCGTCGCGTGTAGGGCGGCCGCTCTACCATCCCGGAACACGATGCGCCAGACGGTCACGCCGTACCTGCTCTACGAAGACGCGCCGGCCGCCGTCGCCTTCCTGACGAAGGCGTTCGGTTTCCGGGAGGTGAGGCGGACCACGGGCGCCGCCGGCGGGATGCACGTCGAGATGGAGGTCGGCGCGGAAGGGGCATTGATCTACCTCGGCTCCCCCGGCGGCGGCTTCCGCGGCCCGGCTGCGGTGGGCAGGACGTCGTTGCTCTACGTGCTCGTCGACGACGTCGATGCCCACCACGAGCGGGCGAAGGCTGCCGGCGCCACGATCGTCGAGGAGCTCACCGACCTCCCGTACGGCGACCGCCGCTACGGCTGCAGGGACGCGCAGGGCCACGAATGGACGTTCGCGATGCCCAGCGGCGGGGGCGGGTAGGTCGAGCCCGTGCGGCGGCTCGTCGCGGCCGCGTCGTGGCGTCCGGCCGCCGCAGGCGCCAGAATGCCGCGCGATGGGGGAGACTCCCAGCAACCGGGAGCTGGCGACGTGGCTCGCTGCACGGACGGGCACCTCGGTCGACCAGGCGGAGCGCGGGCTCGAGGAGGGAGCGCGCCGGCGCGAGTTCGTGGTCGACGAGCTCGTCGAGGCCGGCGTGACGGGCGCGGAGCTGCTCGGGCTGGTCGTGCGCCTTACCGGTTTGGGCGAAGCCGAGGCGCGCGGGCTCATCGCGGCGCGCGAGGGCCTGCGTCCATCTGAGAGTTAGACGGGCGAAGGGGGTGGGCCCGGCATCGACCCCGGGCGGGACACCCCCCTGCGCGCTATCTGAAGCGTCCCGAGGCGAGCCCCCCGACGAGCACGATGGCGAGGATCACCAGGATGACGATGATGATGATGGAGAGCGCTGGCCCCCTTTCGGCGTAGATTCGCAGGCGCATCTTCCCACGAAGGCGCCGTCGCGGCAAAGAGTGCGGTCGGTTTCTAGAGCTTCGAGCCGCTCCGCGGCGACCGCCGCCGCGCGCGGCCGGCAGCTTCGTCGGCCGTGACGAACGACACGCCCACCGCGCGCGTCTCGCCGTCGACCACGATGCGCTCGAACGTGACCTCGCGGCCCGCGCAGCGGGAAGTCGGCTCTTGCTCGGCGAGGAAGCCGCTCCGCGCGACGTAGAGACGCTCCTCGTCCTCGGTGCGGATGAAGCCGTAGCCCTTCTCGCTGTTGAACCAGATCATCTTGCCGCGCATCGGGTGGTCGTTCATGCGACCCGCACCACGAAGAACGCGATCGCGACGTACTGGCATGACACGGCAACCAGCGTAAGGGCGTGGAAGAGCTCGTGGTAGCCGAAGGTCGCCGGCACCGGATCGGGGCGCCGTCGCGCGTAGACCACCGCGCCCGCGGTATAAGCCAGGCCGGCGACCGCGAGCAGCGCCACGGCCGCGGCGCCCGCGTACGCGGCGACCTGTGGCATGGCGGCCAGGCCGACCCAGCCGAGCGCGACTGCAATCGCGGCCGAAAGCCACTTCGGCGCGGCAACCCACACGAGCTTCAGCACGATCGCGGCGGCCGCCCCCGCCCAGACGATTGCCAGCACGACCTCGCGCGTGACCCCGCGGAGCGTCAGCAGCCCCAGCGACGTGTAGGTGCCGGCGATCAGCAGGTAGATGCCGACGTGGTCGACCCGGCGCATCCACAGCCGGGCGCGTGGGCTCCAGGTCACCCGGTGGTACAGCGCGCTCGCTCCGAGCATCGTCGCGACGGAGCCCGCGAAAACAGCGGCGGCGGTCGTCTTGCGGCCGCCGTCCGCGTAGGCGATCAGCAGCCCCCCGGCCACGAGCGCGACGAAGAAGGCGACCTGGTGCAGCACGCCGCGCAGGCGAGGCTTCGCGGGTGGTGGAACCGCAGTACTGGGCGGTGCGGCGATACCTGTTCCTCTCCGGTTGCAATCGGCAGCGGCGGCCGCCCAGCGGCCGGCGACGCGTACCTCACAGTAGCGCAACCGAGGAGTAGACTCGGTCCAGCCGGAGGGGTCTC
This sequence comes from Actinomycetota bacterium, assembly GCA_039648875.1. GTDB lineage: Bacteria > Actinomycetota > Thermoleophilia > Gaiellales > Gaiellaceae > Palsa-739. The sequence continues at coordinate 11,711 of JBBWZD010000092.1, read as the reverse complement.
GGTGCGTGTCCGCCGCGTCACCCGATCGGAAGGGGGCGGCAGTGGAGCTGGAGCGCACCGAGGAGGATCCGGGGCGCCGGATGCGGCGCCAGGCGCTGTTCCGCGCCGTCAACGTCAGGCTGCGGGAGCTGAACGTGGAGTTCGAGGACTTCGCCGGCGAGACGCCTGTCTTCGTGTGCGAGTGTCACCGGCTCGACTGCATCGAGGTGGTCAAGCTGCGCTGGGCGGCCTTCGACGCCCTCTGCTCGACCTCCTCCCGCTTCGCCCTCGTCCCCGGCCACGACTCCCCAGACCTCGAGACGGTCGTCGAGCGCGCGGAGGGCTACGTGATCGTCGAGAAGCGGCCGCCCGCGTAGACCCTCGCTCGACGTGAGGCTACGCTCGAGTCGATGGAGTGGGCAGAGTCGGCTGTCGAGGGGCTACCGCTCGGCGTGATCGTCGCTCGCGACGACGGCACGCTCGCCGGAGTGAACGGACGGGCCCGTGAGCTTCTGCGCCTGCGCGCGGGCGACGCCGCCCCCGCGTGGCTCGACGCCGTGCTCGCACGCGCGCTCGAGCGCGGCGCCGCCCTGCGGGAGACCGTGGAGTTGCCGGCGGCCGCCGGTCCACCTCCGGCCGTCGAGGTCGCCGCCGCGCCAGTGCGCGGCGGCGTCGTCTGCACGGTGGAGGACCTGACTGTGCGGACGCGCCGCGAGCGGGCCGACCGCGAGTTCATCACGAACGCCGCGCACCAGCTCCGCACGCCGATCGCCGCGATCGCGACCGCCGTGGAGGTGCTCCAGGGCGGGGCGAAGGAGGATCCGGCCACGCGCGACCGCTTTCTCGGCCACATCGAGCTGCAGACGGAGCGCCTCGTCCGGCTCGCGAAGGCGATGCTCGTGCTGGCGCGCGTCGAGCGAGGCGACGCCGCTGCGGCACTGGGCCTCGTTCCGCTGCGACCGCTGCTTGCCGGGCTCGTCGCGGAGTTCGACGAGGCGCCGGAGCTCGTCCTCGAGTTGGACTGCCCCGCGGAGCTCGCCGTCTGGGCAGACGGCGCCCTGCTGTCCGAGGCGCTCGCGAACGTGCTGACCAACGCGCTCGAGCACACTTCGAGCGGCGCCGTTCGCGTCGCGGCACACGCGGGTGACGGCACCGTGGCGATTGAGGTGGTGGACACCGGCTCCGGAATCGCTCCCGCCGAGCTGCCGAGGGTGTTCGAGCGCTTCCGGAGCGGTGCGGGCGAGGGCGGCGTGGGCCTGGGGCTGCCGATCGCGCGTGCGGCACTAGCAGCGCTCGGCGGCTCGATCGAGATCCACTCGCGGGAGGGCGCGGGGACGACGGTGCAGATGCGACTTCCCGGTGCCGCGCCGTCGGTTCTGCCGGGGCCAGCGTGATACGGTGATTGCTCATTTGAGCGAGTAACGGTTGCGCGCTCCCGGCGCCTCCTTCTGCCCGTTCTCGAGAGGCGAAGGAGGTGTTTTTTCATCATGGCAACCGGAACCGTGAAGTGGTTCAACGACGCGAAGGGGTACGGCTTCATCACCCCCGACACCGGCGGCAAGGACGTCTTCGTCCATTTCAGCTCGATCGTCGCCGACGGGCACAAGACGCTGGCCGAAGGCGCCAAGGTCGACTTCGAGCAGGCCGACGGGACGAAAGGTCCCGAGGCGAAGCAGGTGCAGATCGTGGCCTAAGGGCGAGCCCTGCGACGGCGAAAAGAGGGCTCCGGAAGGAGCCCTCCTTGCGTCGTCTGCCGCGCGGCGTCCGCTAGGAGCTGCGCTTCGTCCCGCTGGTGCGCGACGTCGTCGAGCGGCGCGTCGAGGCGGTGCTGCGCGCCGCCGTCGCGCGGCGCTTCACCGTGCCGGTGGTGGCTGCGCTCTTACGCGTGCCGGTGGTGGCTGCGCTCCTGCGCGTGCCGGTGGTGGCTGCGCTCTTGCGCGTGCCGGTGGTGGCTGCGCTCTTGCGCGTGCCGGTGGTGGCTGCGCTCTTGCGCGTGCCGGTGGTGGCTGCGCTCTTGCGCGTGCCGGTGCTGCGCGTGGCCGTGCCCGTGCTGCGCTTGGTCGCGCTCCGCGCCGACGTGCCCGTGCTGCGGGCCGCACTCGTCGTCTTCCGCGCGGCCGCCGTCGTCTTGCGGGCGGCGGTGGTCCCCGCCTTGCGCACGGCCGTGCCCGTGCGGCGCGCAGCGGTCGTCGCAGTCTTGCGGGCGCTCGTGCCCGTGCTCCGTGCAGCCGTCGTGCCGCTCTTGCGGGCCGTCGTGCCCGTGCGGCCTCCGCCGGTCGCCGTCTTGCGCGCGGCCGTGCCGGTGCTCTTGCTGCGCGCCGCCGTCGAGCTGCGGGTACCGCTGGAGCGGGTCGCCGTGCTGCGCGTGCCGGACGTGCCGGTGCGGGACGTGGTGCTCCGGCCCCTCGCCGGCCGCGCCGTCGTCGCCTTACGGGTGGTGCCGGAACCGGTGCTGCCCGTGCGACTCGCGGCCGTACGGCGCGCGCCGGTACCGGTCTTTCTGTTGGGTGTCGCCATCTGCTCCTCCTTCGAGAGGGGTGAGACAGTCAGGGCAACCGACGGAGTATCCGTGTTGCCTCGGCTGTCATTCCTCCCCGTCGACGATGTTCCTACTTCGAGATGTCCTCGACCACCTCGCCCGTCTGCTGCTCCGAGGCGTGCTTTGCGACGTCCGCCTGGGCAACGATGCCCACCAGCCTGCCGTCCTCCTCGACGACCGGCAGACGGCGCACCTGGTGGCGGGCCATCAGCCGCAACGCCTCGTCGAGGCCCTGCTGCGGGTCGATGGTGACGAGCTCGCGCGACGAGATCTCACCGACGGTCGTCGAGCTTGCGTCCTTGCCCTCGGCGACGACGCGGATGGCGACGTCGCGGTCGGTCAACGTGCCTACGAGACGCTCGCCCTCGACGACCGGAACGATGCCCGTGTCTTCGTCGCGCATCAGGCGCGCGGCCTCCAGCACCGAGCTGCCGCTCTCGAGCGAGTGCGGATTCGACGTCATCAAGTCGCGGATGCTTTCGCCCATCACAGCCCCTTTCTCGTGTCGTGTTCTCTAGGTGGAGAACTTCCCGACGAGGCTGCGATGCAAACGACGTAATTCGCGCGTCGCGTGCGCGCGGACGCACGCGACGCGGCCGTCAGTCGGCCCCGGGGTCGTCGGCAGCCGCCGGGTCCTTCGCTTCGGGATCGGGGACGGGCGACTCGTCGATCTCGACGTTCCGGTCGTCCTCGCGGGGGTGCTTATCCTTGTCTTCCACCATGAAGGTCGTCCTTCCCGACAATTCGCAACTCGAACTTCCCGACGGCGCCACCGGTCTCGACGCCGCGCGCGCAATCGGGCCGAAGCTGGCGGAGCAGGCGGTCCTGCTGCGCCTGGACGGGCGGGTGCAGGACCTGCGCCTGCCACTCGAGGACGGGCGGCCGATCCAGATCCTCACCACGCGCGACGCGAGCGACCCCGACGCGCTGTACGTCCTGCGCCACTCGTCGGCGCACCTGCTCGCCGAGGCGGTGCGGCGCCTCTACCCTGGCGTGAAGATCGCCATCGGCCCGCCGATCGAGAACGGCTTCTACTACGACTTCGAGTTCCCCGAGCCGATCCGCGAGGAGGACCTGGAGCGGATCGAGGGCGAGATCGAGCGCGAGCTGAGCGAGGGCCGCGAATGGTCCCGCGAGGAGACCTCGCGCGAGGAGGCGAAGTCGCGCTTCGAGCGCGAAGGCGAGCCGTACAAGGTGGAGCTCGTCGACACCGCCGAGGGCGTCATCTCGCTCTACACGCAGGGAGACTTCACCGACCTCTGCCGCGGTCCGCATCTCCAGAACTCGAAGCCGATCAAGGCGGTGAAGCTCACCGGCCTCGCCGGCGCGTACTGGCGAGGCGACGCGACGAAGCCGCAGCTCACGCGGATCTACGGAACGGCGTTCTTCTCGAAGGAGGATCTCGCGCTGCATCTCGAGCGGCTCGACGAGGCGCGTAAGCGCGACCACCGCGTCCTCGGGCAGCGGCTCGATCTCTTTCATCTGTCGGAGCACTCACCGGGGTCGCCCTTCTGGCATCCGAAGGGGATGGTCGTGTGGAACGAGCTCGAGGATCTGCGCCGTCGCGAGAACCGGCGCCGCGGCTACGTCGAGGTGAAGACGCCGCTCCTCTACGACGTCGACACGTACATCACGTCGGGGCACTACGACAACTACCGGGACAACATGTTCTTCACGACGTCGCACGGCGACGAGCGGGAGCTCGCGCTCAAGCCCATGAACTGCCCGGGGCACATGCTCCTGTTCGGCTCGCAGCTCCGGTCGTACCGCGACCTCCCCTACAGGTACGCGGAGGCGTCGACCCTCCACCGCGACGAGCTCGGGGGGACGCTCCACGGGCTCCTGCGCGTCAAGCACATCACCCAGGACGACGCGCACATCTTCTGCTCGCGCGACCAGATCGAGGACGAGATCTTCGGGTGTCTCGACTTCGCCTCCTATCTGTACGACCTCTTCGACATGGAGGCGCGATTCGAGCTTTCCACGCGGCCGGAGAAGAAGCTCGGCACCGACGAGGAGTGGGACCTGACCGAGGGGGCCCTCCGCGCCGCGCTCGAGAAGCGCGGCATCGAGTACGTCCTCAACGAGGGCGACGGGGCCTTCTACGGGCCGAAGATCGACCTGCACATGACCGACGCGCTCGGCCGGCCGTGGCAGATGGGGACGATCCAGCTCGACGCGCAGATGCCGCAGAACTTCGGCCTCACGTACATGGGCGCCGACAACAAGGAGCACACGCCCTACGTCGTCCACCGTGCCCTGCTCGGGTCGCTCGAGCGCTTCGTCGGCATCCTCACGGAGCACTACGCCGGCGCATTCCCCTTCTGGCTGGCGCCGGTCCAGGTGCGCGTCCTGCCCGTCGGCGAGGCGCACCTGGAGCCCGCACGAGCGCTCGCCGAGCGGCTGCGCGCCGAGGGGTACCGCGCGGAGGTCGAGGAGCCGACGGAGACGATCGGCAAGCGGATCCGCGGCGCGGAGCTGGAGAAGGTCCCCTTCGCGATCGTCTACGGCGACCGCGAGTCGGACGAGAGCCTCGCGGTGCGCAGACACGGCGGCGAGCAGGAGACCCTCGGCCTCCTGGATCTGCTCGCGAGGCTTGCTACCCTTGAGGCCTGAGAAGCAGGAGCGGACCCGTTCCTCACCTCCGGGGCCGAGAGCCCGCGCGGGGTTCAACCGAGTCGATCGGTATGAGGACCGGGCCGCTGCGTGCAGCGGCTTTTCTGTTGTCAGCACGAAATCGAAAACGAGGAGGAGTAAGCCCAACTTGGTGATTTGCCTTTGAGGCCGAGGCGCCGGCCGATCGAGCACGTCCGCCCGCAGAACCGGGACACGACGCGCATCAACGACGCCATCCGCGTGCCGCGCGTCCGCCTGATCGACGACGACGGCAGCCAGCTCGGGATCAAGACCACCGACGAGGCCCGCGAGCACGCGTACGGGAAGAACCTCGACCTCGTCGAGGTGGCGGCGCAGGCCGACCCGCCGGTCGCCAAGATCATGGACTACGGCAAGTACAAATACGAGCAGGAGCAGAAGGCGAAGCAGGCTCGGAAGCACCAGAGCCAGATCCACGTGAAGGAGATCAAGCTTCGGCCCAAGATCGGCGTCCACGACTACAACACCAAGAAGGGTCACGTAGAGAGGTTCCTGAACCAGCGGGCGAAGGTGAAGGTCACGATCATGTTCCGCGGGCGCGAGACGACGCATCCGGAGCGTGGGCGCGACCTGCTGCTGCGGCTCGCCGAGGACGTCAAGGAGATCGGGGCGATCGAGTCCCAGCCGCTCCTCGACGGGCGCAACATGGTGATGCTGCTGGGTCCCACGAAGAATGCGGGAGTGAAGAGAGATGCCGAAGACGAAGACACGGAGCGCGGCGAAGAAGCGCTTCAAGGTGACGGGCAGCGGCCGGATCTTGAGGCGTCCGACGATGCGCAGCCACAACCTGGAGAAGAAGTCGTCGAAGCGTAAGAGGGGGTTCGGGCTCGAGCGCGAGGTCACCGCCGCCGACACGAACGCGCTGAAGAAGATGCTGAGGATGCGCTAGCCATGCCGCGGGTCAAACGTGCCGTCCACGGGCAGAAGAAGCGCCGCAAGGTCCTCGCGCAGGCGAAGGGGTACTGGGGGCGCAAGCACTCCCACTACACCTACGCGAAGGAGCAGGTCGAGCACTCGCTCGTCTACGCCTACCGCGACCGCAAGAACAAGAAGCGGACGTTCCGCCGGCTCTGGATCACGCGGATCAACGCCGCCGCGCGCACGCACGGCCTCTCGTACAACCAGTTCGTGCACGGCTGCTCGAGGGCCGGCATCGAGCTCGACCGCAAGGTGCTCGCCGACCTGGCGGTCAGCGACCCGGCCGCCTTCGGCGCGATCGCCGAACGGGCGAAGAGCGCGCTCGAGGCGTAGCCACCGACGGGTAGCAGCGAGCTTCTGCTGGGCTGGGCGAGCGGGCTCGAGCTCCGCTCGCCGCTGTACTCGCGGGTCGCGCGCGAGCTCGCCCACGACCCCCGCGCCGGCGCCATCCTCGGCGACGGCGCCGACTGGCGGGCGCCGCTGCAGCTGCTCGCCGGCCTCCACTACCTCGTCCTCTCCGGGCTCGCGTCGTGGGACGACGTCGGCGCGGCGGTCGTCGAGCATCGCGACTTCCTGCGCGAGCGCGTCGCCGAGCACGGCGTGCAGACGAACGAGGTCCAGCGCTCGTGGCTGCTCCTGCCCTGCTTCCTCGAGGTGGGCTCGCGCACCGGCGCCGAGGCCTTCGACCTGCTCGAGCTCGGCACGAGCGGCGGCCTCAACCTGCTCTGGGATCGCTTCAGGTATCGCTACGCCGAGGGGGTGTGGGGCCGCCACGAGGCGCCGCTCGAGCTCGAGGGCGCGGAGCGCGGCGCGGTGCCGGCCGAGCTGCTTCGGCGCGCGGCCTCGGTCCGCTCGCGCGTCGGCATCGACGTCGCTCCGGTCGACCTGACCACCGACGAGGGCGTCGCGCTCGTGAAGTCCTTCGTCTGGGCCGACCAGACTTGGCGGCTCGACCTGCTGGACCGCGCGGTCGAGGCGTTCCGCGCGGATCCGCCGGAGATCCGGCGCGGCAACCTCGTCGACGAGCTGCCGGCGCTGCTCGAGCGGCGCGACGACGACGCGCTCATGCTGGTCTGGCAGACGGCGGTGTTCAGCTATCTCTCGGTGGACGAGCGGCGGGCGGCGCGCGAGGCGCTGGCGCGGGCGGGCGCGGAGGGACGGCTCGCGCTCGTCGAGGCGACACGCCCGCTCGACGGCTCGGACGACTACTACGGCCTGCGCGTCCAGATCTGGCCTGGGGGCGAGCGCGTCGAGCTCGCGCACGGCGACTGGCACGGCGCCTGGCTCGACTGGCGCGCGGCTTGATCAGCTCGCGCGAGAACGAGAGCCTGAAGCTCGTGCGCAAGCTCCGCGACCGGCGCTGGCGCGACAAGCTCGGGCTGCTCGCCGCGGAGGGGGAGGACCTCGTCGAGGCGGCCACGACGGCAGGAGTCGAGCCGGTCGAGCTGCTCGTGGCGGGCGAGACGGTCGAGGCGGCGCTGCTCGCGGAGGTGTCGACGCTCGCGCATCCGCCGCGCGTGATCGGGATCTTCCGGCGCGCGGACCTGCCGCGTGGGACGCGCCCGGTGACGCTCGCGCTCTGGCACGTGGCCGACCCCGGCAACCTCGGCACCCTGCTCCGCTCGGCCGACGCGTTCGACGCCGGCGTCGCGCTGTCGGCCGGGTGTGCCGACCCGACCGGGCCGAAGGCGCTGCGTGCCTCGATGGGGGCGCTCTTCCGCGTACCGCTCGCCGGGTTCGACGAGGCACCCGGGCGGCGCGTGGCGCTCGTCCCGCGGGGCGGCACGCCCCTGCCGGAGCTCGACGGCCGGGGCGAGGTCGTGCTCGTGCTCGGAGCCGAGCGGACGGGGCTGCCGGACGAGGTGCTCGCCCGCTGCGACGTGCGCGCCACGATCCCCCTGCGCGGTGACGCCGAGTCGCTGAACGTCGCGATGGCCGGAACGGTGGCGCTCTACGAGCTCGCTCGGCGCTCGGCCTCCTGAGCCGGACCAGAGATTCGCCGAGCCGGTGGCGCTTTCGTCCGTCTCGCCCGACCGGCCTTTCGCCTCGGGGTTGCCCCCTCCTCGTAGAACCGCTCGGGTGAGCTGTCGACCTAGTCGCGCTCCGTGCTCGGCGCAGGTCTCAGGTTACGCCTCCGGCGGAGGCTCCGCAAGGGGCGCGTGCGCGAAATCTCAGGTCCGCGTCGCGATCCAGACGCTGTCCTCGCCGTGGGCGTAGGGGCGCCGGTCGAACCAGCCGTAGCAGGCCTCGACGCCGAACCCGGCCTCGGCCAGCAGCGAGTGCCACCGCTCCGGCTCGAGCCACCACAGCGTCATCGACGACTCGCCCTGCGCGCCGCGCACCGACAGCGTCAGCGTCTGCTCCTCGACGTCCCAGTCGGCGCGCTCGAAGATGTGCGGCTCGCGCTCGAGCCAGACGCCGTGGGTCTCCTCGATGTCGTCCTGCGACGGCGTGAAGACGTCGAACACCAGCCGCCCCTCCGGCAGCAGCAGCGTGCGGGCCGCGCGCAGCGCCTCGAGCCGCTCCTCGTCGCTCGCGAGGTGGAGGTAGGCCCGGAAGGGGCAGGTGACGAGCGGCACCCGTTCCGTCACCGGCGGGCGCCGCAGGTCTCCGAGCCGCAGGTCGAGCCGCGTGTCGAGCCCGGCCTCGCGGGCGCGCTCCGCGCACACCGCCAGCATCCCCGCGGACGAGTCGACGCCGATCACGTCGACGCCTGCCGCCGCCGTCGGAATCGCGATCCGGCCGGTGCCGACGCCGAGCTCCACCACCGGCCCGCCCGAGGCGAGCGCCTCGTCGACGTAGAACGAGATGTCCTCGACGACGCCGGCGCTCCACGGGTCGTACAGTCGCGCGATCCGGTCGTAGGCGCTCAAGGCCTGCGCGTGACGAAGACGAGCTCCGGCGAGTCGTCCTCCAGCGGCCGCCGGTCGAACCAGCCGTACTCCGCCTCGACCTCGAGCCCCGCGACGTCGCAGAGGCCTTCCCACTCCGATCTCGTCGCCCACCAGAGGCTCAGCCTGGCGCCGTCGTCGCGCTCGATGTCAACCCGGTTGTCCGCCGCCGCGTAGCGGAGCGTGTGGACGACGCCCTCCTGGTCCTGCGTCTCGCCGTCGAGCTTCGCCGCGATCGTATGGCTGAACGCGAACGCGTTGAAGGCGAACCGTCCGCCGGGCCGGAGCGACGCGGCGACGCGGTCGAACACGCGCCGCTTGTCATGCCAGCCGCGGAGGTGGAGGAGCGACCGGAACGGCACGTAGACCAGCGCGGCGGCCTCGTCGAGCTCGAGCTCCCGCACGTCGCCCTGGCGGAGCTCGAGCGGCAGCCCCGCCGCGCGCTCGCGCGCGATCTCGAGCATGGCGGGAGAGGAGTCGATGCCGAGCACCGGCTTCCCCGTCCGCCGCACGACCTCGATCGCCACGCGGCCGCTCCCGACCATCAGCTCGACGATCGGCCCGTCCGCCTCACGCGCGAGGTCGACGTAGTACTCGACGTCCTCGGTCATGTGGCCGCTCCACGCGTCGTAGACGGGCGCCCAGGCGTCGTATTCGCTCACGCGGGTATATTTGCGGCCCCATGCCCGTCCGCGCCTTCGCCTTTATGCAGCCCCGGCTCCCTGCCGGGGCGCCGGCGCGCTAGCAGGCCGGTTTCTCCGCAGCACGAGTCGGGGCCCTCAGAGCCCTGCAAGCCGTGCCCGCCAAAGGAGGATGGACCGTTGGATACAGTCGCCGCCGTGGATCCGGAGGGGCTGACGAGGGAGGCGCTCGCCGCGGTCGCAGCCGCCGCCACCGTCGCCGAGCTCGACGCGGCGCGCGTCCGCTACCTCGGCCGCAAGAGCGACCTGAAGCTCGCGCTCCGCCAGGTGCGCGACCGCGAGTCGGGGATGGCGCTGAACGCGGCGCGGGAGGCGATCGAGCGCGCCGTCGAGGCGCGGCAGGCCGAGCTGGAGCGCGCCGAGCTCGACGCCCGTCTCTCCACCGAGCGTGTGGACGTGACGCTGCCGGCCGAGCTCCTCGGGCCGCTGCGGCCGCGGCACCGCGGCTCGCTGCACCCGTCGACGCAGGTGCGCCGCGACGTCGAGGACATCTTCCTCGGCCTCGGCTACGAGATCGTCGACGACCGCGAGGTCGAGACCACGCGCTACAACTTCGACGCCCTCGGCTTCCCCTCCTGGCATCCGTCGCGCTCGCCGCGTGCGTCGCTCTACCTCGATGACGAGCACGTGCTCCGCACCGAGACGTCGCCGGCGCAGATCCACAAGATGGAGGCGCAGCGGCCGCCCATCTACATGGTCTCGATCGGCCGCGTCTACCGGCGCGACACGGTCGACGCGACGCACTTCCCGATCTTCCACCAGTTCGAAGGGCTCGCGATCGACAGGGGCATCACGATGGCCGACCTCAAGGGGACGCTGCTCCACGTGATGCGGCAGCTCTACGGGCCTGAGCGCGAGGTGCGCTTCCGCACGCACTACTTCCCGTTCACCGAGCCGTCGATGGAGCCCGACGTCTCGTGCTTCTCGTGCGACGGCGCTGGCTGCCGGCTCTGCAAGCACTCCGGCTGGATCGAGATGGGCGGCTCGGGGATGGTCGACCCGTACCTCTACGAGTTCCTCGGCTGGGACCCCGACGAGTACACCGGCTTCGCCTTCGGCATGGGCATCGAGCGCACCGCGCAGCTCCGCTACGGCATCGACGGCATCCGCCCCTTCTGGGAGAACGACCTCCGCTTCCTGAGGCAGTTCTGAGGATCCCGCTCTCCTGGCTCCGCGAGTATGTCCGCGTCGACGCAACGGCGGCGCAGATCGCGCACGCGCTCTCGATCTCGACCGCGGAGGTGAATGGCGTCGAGCGGCGCGGCGTGGACGGCGACCTCGCGCTCTTCCGCGTGGGCCACGTCCTGGAGGCCGGCAAACACCCGGACGCCGACCGGCTGCAGCTGACGAAGGTCGACGTGGGGGAGGAGCGGCCGTTTCAGATCGTGTGCGGCGCCTGGAACTTCGGCGCCGGGGCGAAGGTCGCCGTCGCGCTGCCGGGCGCGACCCTGCCGAACGGAGTGACGCTCGAGCGGCGCAAGCTCCGCGGCCAGGTGTCGGAGGGGATGATCCTCGCCGAGGACGAGGTCGAGCTCGGCGCCGACCACGCGGGGATCATGGTGCTGGACGACGGGCTCGAAGCGGGTACGCCGCTCGCCGACGTCCTGCCGCTCGTCGAGGAGGTGCTCGACGTCGAGCCGACGGGGAACCGGCCCGACCTCCTCTCGGTCTACGGAATCGCGCGGGAGGTGGCGGCGCTGCTCGACGGCGAGCTGCTGCCCGTGCCCGGCGGCGAGCCGGGGCGGGCCGGCGACGAGCCCGTCGACGTTCGCGTCGAGGATCCGGACCGCTGTCCTCGCTACGTCGGTCGTCTGTTCCGCGACGTGCGGATCGGCGAGTCGCCCCTCTGGCTGAAGGCGCGCTTGCGGGACGCGGGCGTGCGCGCGATCTCGAACGTCGTCGACGTGACCAACTACGTGATGCTCGCCCTCGGCAACCCCCTGCACGCGTTCGACTTCGACACGCTGCACGGCGGCCGCGTCGTCGTCCGCAGCGCACGGCCCGGCGAGGAGCTGCGCACCCTCGACG
>JBBWZD010000082.1:0-22361 GCA_039648875.1 Actinomycetota bacterium | reverse complement strand
CCCCGCGTGCTGATCCTCGACGACGCCACCGCCTCGGTCGACGCGACGACGGAGGCGCGCATCCGGCTCGGGCTGCGCGAGGCGATGCGCAACCGGACGACGATCATCATCGCGCACCGGCTGTCGACGATCGCGCTCGCCGACGAGATCGTCGTGCTCGACGACGGCCGGGTCGCCGCTCGCGGGTCGCACGACGCGCTGCTCGCCACGAGCGCCGTCTACCGCGAGATCTACGAGCACGGCCTGCTCGAGCGGCAGTTCGCGGACGCCGTCGAGGCGCGCGCGGGCATGGAGGAGGTCGCCTGATGCGCGTCCACCAGCCGGGCGGGTCGCTGCTGAGCCAGCGTGACGCCCGCGTCGAGGACTGGTCGTGGCGGAAGACGCGGCGCCGTTTCGGCGTGCTCGTCCGGCTGACGGCGCCGTACCGGGCGCGCACGGGCTTCTCGATCCTCTCGCTGCTCGCCGCGACCATGACCGCGCTCGCGCCGCCGTACCTGGCGAAGTACGCGCTCGACGACGCCGTCCACGGCGACGCCGGCAGCAGGCTGACGCTCGTCGTGGCCCTGTTCGTCGCCGCCGGCCTCGCCAACTGGGGCATGACCTACGTCGAGACGTACATGACAGGGTGGGTGGGCGAGCGCATCCTCGCCGACCTGCGCATGCGGCTCTTCGCGCATCTGCAGCGGCTCTCGCTCGGCTTCTTCGAGCGGAACCGCGCCGGCGTGATCATCAGCCGCCTGACGAACGACGTCGAGGCGATCGACCAGCTCGTCACGGACGGCGTCACGACGCTGGTGCAGAACTCGCTGCTCCTGATCGGGACGGCCGTGCTGCTGTTCGTCCTCGACTGGCGGCTCGCACTCGCGACCTCGGCGGTGATCCCGCTGATGAGCGTCGGCACCGCCGTCTTCCGCTCCCGCTCGGCGCGCGCGTACGCGGCCGTACGCGAGCGCCTCGGGCTCCTCACGGCGACCCTCGCCGAGGACATCGCCGGCATGCGCGTCGTGCAGGCGTTTACGCGGGAGCGGGCCGCGTGCGACAACTTCCGCTCCGTCGCGAAGCGGTATCGCGACTCGAACATGCAGACGGTCGTCCTGAACGGCCTCTACTTCCCCTTCGTCGACCTGCTGTCGACCGTCGCGCTGGCGGTCGTGCTCGGCTACGGCGGGCACCTGTACTTCGCGGGGTCGATCTCGCTCGGCACCCTCTTCGCCTTCATGCTCTACGTGCAGAACTTCTTCGACCCTGTGCAGCAGCTCTCGCAGCTCTACAACACGTTCCTCTCGGCGACGGCTGCGCTGGACAAGATCGTCGGCGTGCTCGACGAGCAGCCGCAGGTGCGCGACCGGCCCGGCGCGCAGGAGCTGCCGCCGATCGACGGGCACGTTCGCTTCGAGCACGTGCGCTTCGGCTACGGCGAGGGGGAGGACGTACTGCACGACCTCGACCTCGACGTGCCGGCGGGGACGACTGTCGCGCTCGTCGGCCACACCGGCGCGGGCAAGTCGACGATCGCCAAGCTGCTCGCGCGCTTCTACGAGCCGCGCGACGGCGGGATCACCATCGACGGCCTCGACCTGGACGAGGTGACGCAGGCGTCGCTCCGCCGCCAGCTCGGGGTCGTCCCGCAGGAGGGCTTCCTCTTCGCAGGCACGGTCGCCGAGAACATCGCCTTCGGCAGGCCCGAGGCGACGCCGGAGCAGATCGTGCAGGCCGCGCAGACGGTCGGCGCGCACGAGTTCGTGCTGCGCCTCGAGGACGGCTACGAGACGCAGCTCGGCGAGCGCGGCTCGCGCCTCTCCCTCGGCCAGCGCCAGCTCGTCGCGTTCGCGCGGGCGCTGCTCGCCGACCCGCGCATCCTCATCCTCGACGAGGCCACCTCCTCGGTGGACATCGGCACCGAGCGCAAGATCGAGCGCGCGCTGCGCCTGCTGCTCGCCGAGCGGACCGCCTTCATCATCGCGCACCGGCTCTCGACGATCCGCGACGCCGACCTGATCGTGGTGCTCGAGCACGGCCGCGTGGTGGAGCAGGGCTCGCACGACGAGCTGCTCGCGGCCCGCGGGCTCTACACGTCGCTCTACGGCGACTGGGCCGTGGACGTCGCGTAGCGGCGCCACGCCTGCGCCATGGCGATCCGCTGCATGATCGTCGGGTGGTTCTCGAGCAGGAGGTACTCCCACGTGGAGGGGCTCGGCTCGTCGAGGGTCGTCGGCACGAAACGGCGGAACAGCGCCGTGGCGCCGGCCGGGTCGCGGGTCGTGCGCAGCGCCATCCAGTCGGCCTCCGCCTCCATGTGGCGCGAGATCGCGTTCTGCAGCGGCAGCGCGAGCAGCCCGAGGACGACCACGACGAGCAGCGACAGCGGCACCGCCTCCGGCTCGCCCATGCCGCCGCGGCGGCGCGTGGCGCGGGCGACCGCGTACGCGCCCGGAAAGGCGAACAGCGCGTACCAGCCGACGTCCTTCCAGATGTGGTTACGGGCGAGATGGCCGAGCTCGTGCGCGATCACGACCGCGAGCTCCCGCGTCGGGAAGCGGCCGTCGACCAGCGTGTCCCAGAGGACGACCCGGCGGCTCGGCCCGATGCCGGTGGCCTCGGCGTTCGGGAGCGAGGTGACGTCGTGGACGTCCTGGACGACGATCGGCGTGTGCTGTACGTGCTCGGCGCGCTCGAGCCGCGATGCGACCGCGAGCAGGTCGGGCCGGCGCAGCGGATGCGTCCCCAGCAGCCAGGGCGTCACGAAGGCGAAGAGGAGCGCGAGGCCGACGAAGGCGGGCGCGGCCGGCAGCCACCAGCGCTCGCCCAGCCGGCGCGCCAGGCCCATCACGATCGCGAGCGTCAGGCACAGGAAGACGAACTGGCCTCCGAGCGCGAGCCAGTCGCCGAAGACGGCGGTGAAGTACCCGGTCTGGCTGAGCTGGTGCCGGCGCTGCCACCAGAGCTCGAGGACGCTCGCCGGCAGCTGCGCCACCCAGACGAGCGCGAAGCCGAGCATGCCGAGCAGCATCCCCGTCCCGAGCGGCCCGGCGGCAGACTCGCGGGCGAAGCGGCCGCCGCGCCACGCGTACAGCGTAAGCGCGACGAGCTGCGCGACGGTCGCGAGCAGCCAGTCCCACTCCTGCAGCCGCCCGAACGAGGCCGCCGCATGCAGGTCACGACCGGAGAAGTACGCCCTCGAGTCGAGGTGCGGCAGCTGCAGCGATCCGGGCACGCGCGACTGCCAGAGGTACCAGGCCGCCGCCGACCAGAGGACGGCCGGCACGGCGAGGAGTGCGGCGCGCCTCGCGAGCGCGCGGCTCACGCCGCTTCGGCGGGGAGCGGCTCCGGCGGCGGCGCGCCCTCGAGCGGGCTCGCATGCGGGTACGCGTCGGTGAGCAGGTACAGGTACGCGTTCACCTGCGCGCCGTAGCGCAGCGCGTAGGCGGAGAGGTTCCGCAGGCCCCACGGCGCCGAGCCGGTGACGAGCGCGACGAACCAGGTCAGGACGGCGGCGATCAGGAGCGCCCAGCCCAGCACGGCGTTGACGAACCACGCCGGGATCGCCAGCACGATGCGGAAGCCGGTGACCCACCGGTTCTGCCGCGACGGCTCCGGCAGGCGCAGGTCGAGCGGGTACCGCCCCGGCTCGCCCACGAAGCCCGGAAACGGATTGGCGGCGAGGTAGAGAAACGCGTAGACGTGCAGCGTGTAGCGCACGTAGCGCGAGAGGAACCGGTGCAGCGCCGCCGGCGGCGTGCCCGCGAAGAGCGTCGCGCACCAGTTGACGATCCCGGCGAGCACCGCCAGGACCGTCCAGAGGACGAGCCAGACGAGGTGCGGAATCGCGAGTGGCAGCCGGAAGAACACGGTCACGCGCGAGCGGCGCAGGTCCTCCGGATCGCCGACGAGATGCACCGGATGTTGCGGCGGCCGCTCGACCGTCGCCAGCAAAGCGGTGGGGTCGGAGCTCGGGTAGCGGTCCGTGACGAGGAGCACGTACGCGAGCACCTGCGCGCTGTAGCCGAGGCCGTAGGCGCCGGCGTCGCGCAGTCCCTTCGGCATCCGGCCGCGGACGAGGCTCGCGAACCAGCCGAGGAAGGCGCAGACGGCCGCGAGCACGCCGCCGCCGCCGCCCGAGCGCCTGCGTCCTCTCAGCACGGCCACCGGCCCGCCGGTGCCGCCGAGCGTGATGGCGAGAATCAGCGCGGGGAGCACGAGCGGCAGCCGCAGGAGCGTCGTCCAGCGTGACTGGCGGCCGGGCGCAGGCAGGCGCACGTCGACCGGGTACTCGCCCTCCTCGCCGACGAAGCCCGGATACGGATTGGCCACGAGGTAGACGTAGGCGTAGACGTGGAGCGTGTAGCGGACGTACGCGCACATGAACCTGTGCAAGCTCGCCGGCGGTGTCCCTGTCACCAGCGTCGCGAGCCAGTTCACGATCGCCACGACGAATACTCCGATCGACCAGAGGAAGATCCAGATGTAGTGGGGAATCCCGAGCAGGGCCCGGAAGAAGACCGTCAGGCGGTTCCGGCGCAGGTCGTCCTCGACCACGAGCTGGACGGGGTGCTCGTGCACGGCTAATTCATCGCACATCCGGCAGACTGCAACCGAATGGCGATCGACAAGGAGACGGCCGAGCGCATCGACCAGCCCGTCGCGGAGGAGGCCGAGCACGAGATCCTGCTGACGCCGGCCGAGGCGGTCAAGCGGATGCGCATCAACGTGCCTGTCCGCGGCAACCGCAAGCTCCGCACGCTCCTGGAGCGCGTGAACGACGACGCGCAGCTGAAGGCCTGGTGGCACGTCTCCAACGTCAACGCGGTGGCGCGGATGGGGATCAACGACCACTCGTGGGTGCACATCCAGATCGTCGCCAACATCGCGTTGAAGCTCCTGCGCCAGCTCACGAAGCACCACGTCGAGCCCTCCGTGGTTCGCGACTACGGCATGAGCGTCGACGACGCCGAGGTCGTGGTGACGCTCGCCGCTCTCCTCCACTGCGTGGGCATGTCGATCCACCGTCACGGCCACGAGGACTTCAGCCTCTTCCTCAGCGAGCCCAAGCTGCACGAGTTGCTCGAGGGCGTCTACCCCGAGCCCGACCGGACGGTGATCGCGTCGGAGGTGCTGCAGGCGATCATCAGCCACCGCGCCGACGGGCAGCCGCTGACGATCGAGGCCGGCCTCATCCGCGTCGCCGATGCGCTCGACATGGCCAAGGGGCGTTCGCGCATCCCGTTCGAGCGGGGCCGAGTCTCCATGCACTCCCTCTCTGCCGCCGCAATCGAAGACGTGACGATCGCTGACGGCGAGGAGCGCCCGATCCTGATCGAGATCCTGATGAACAACTCGTCCGGCATCTACCAGGTCGACGGGCTGCTGAAGGCGAAGCTGCGCGGCTCCGGTCTCGAGCCGTACGTCGAGGTCGTCGCCCACATCGACACCGAGACCGAGCGGCGGCTCGTGCAGCTCTACCGGCTCGAGGTGTAGCCGCCGGCGCGACGGACCGGCCGCGCGGGGCCCCCGGCTACAATGCGCCGCGACCCGTTGCGGGGTCGTCTAATGGTAGGACGCCTGACTCTGGATCAGGAAGTTGGGGTTCGAGTCCCTGCCCCGCAGCTCACGAGGCCGCTGGGAACAGCGGGAGCCCCTTCAACCTCGAGCTGGTAGATGCACTCGGGCGCGCTGGGATCCTCGAGGCGGCGCACGCCCAGGTCGCGGGCGCCTGCGTCGACGAGCGCGCACGTCGTTTGAGAGAGGAGCACACCTGCCCTCCATGGCCGCCTGCAGCGATGCGGGCGGCCTTGTGCACGTCGATCCCGAGGTACCCCTCCTCCGCCAGCCGCGGCTCACCCGTATGCAGTCCCATCCGAACCCGGATCGGGCCGTTCACGAGTGTGCGCTGGCCGTCCGCGGCGGCGGCGACCGCATCGGAAGCTCGGCCGAACGCGACGAAGAACGCGTTACCTGCGTGTCCACCTCAACGCCCTCGTGGTCCACAAACACCGCCGGCAGTCGCCGCCGATGCTCGTGTAGCGCCTCCCCATAGCGGTCGCCGAGCTCATGCAACAGTCGCGTCGAGCCCTCGACGTCCGTAAGCAGCAGCGTCACCACGCCGGTTGGGGGATCTCGTGCCACGGAACGGGATCATCAATCGGGAGATCTCGCGCCACTGAGCGGGATCATCGATCGAACGACCCGTTCTGTCCACCGTCGCGCAAACGCACGACCGGCCGCGCCTGCGAGCGTTGCTGCGGAGCCGCGAGCCGCAGCCCCTTTTCTGCTCGTGCAGGCTTTCGGCCTCGGCGGGTCGCCAACTTCGGCTCGCGCTCGATCTGGTCGGGTTCCCGCTCTTGCTGATCTTCGTCCTCGCGAGCAGCGTGATCGGACTGACTCGCGCCTCTGTCACCGCGGCAGCCACCTAGCAAACACGACCGCCTGCGCGCGATGATTCCTGTTCAACGCCGGTGCTTTGCGTAGGTCGTGCTTGCGCTTCAGGCGCTGTTGCGGTCGCTGCGTGTCCCACCGGAACCGACGTCTGAACCGCGCTACGGACGTCTTCTTCGACAAGGTCGGTGTTGATCGCGATGGCGGCGGCGGATCCTTCGCCGGCGGCGGTGATCACCTGCGCGCGCGGGTTGCTGGCGTTGCCAGACGCCGGGGACGCTCGTTCTGCCGACGGGGTCGAGGCGGACGAGCCCGGTCGCGTCGAGCTCGCAGCCGAGGGAGGCGATCAGGCCGTCGTTGTGGGTGTGGGGCGCCGGCCGGATGAAGACGGCGGTGCGCGGAACGGCGCGACCATCGACAAGCTGCACGGCCTCCAAACGATCGTCAACGATTGAAAGCCCTGTCACCTCGCCGTCAAAGCTCCGCCGTTTGTAATCAGTTAGGGCAACAAGGCGGCGGCGCGGAGCGGACGGCACTGAGGCCGTCCGCTCCGGTCATCCGCCGCAAGCCCGACGCGCGCGGCACCGGTTACCCGCCCGCGTACTGGTCGATGTTGTCCTTCGTGATCGTCAGCGTTTGGCCGAGACGCAACTCGTGATTGGCGGCGTAGTCGCTCACGGTCCCGACCGGGCCGCCGACGTCGTACTGACCCGGCGCGAACGTCTGCCCGCTCGCGAGGTGGTCGGCGGCCCACACCGTGAGGTATCCGAGCTTCACCGGATCGCCGGCGGAGACGAGCTCCTCCGCGCCACTCCGAACGTACTTCGCGAGCTGCGGGTCGACGGGCGCGTAAGCATGGTCGCCGCCGTTGCCCGACGCGAAGACCTTGCCGACCTGACGCGCTTGGGTGATCGCGTGCGGGACGACGAACGCCTCGGTCGGGCACAGGACGATCAACCCACGTAGGCGTCGATGCTTCTTGATGAAGTGCGCAAACATCGCGGTCTCCGCCGCGTCGCCAGCGTCGTTGCCGTACACGATCGCAACCCGCTTCATGTGCGGGTATCGCGCGGGCATGTACGCCTTGACCGCCCGGAGCCAGGTCTGGACGATCGGGTTGGCCGGCCGGCACGGCACGATCCCATAGAGGCCCTTCCCGCCCATTTGCGCGGCGAGCCTGTCGCCGAGCGCGTGCGCGAACTCGGTCGCGCTCGACAGGTTCACCCAGATGCTGGTTCCATTGCCCGGGTTGCGGTACCACAGCGTCCCGATCCCGGCCGCGCGCGCCTGATCGAACGATGATCCGTTCAACACGGATCCGCTGCCGCGCTCTCCGGGATCGACGGCGATCGCGTCGACGTGCTGCGCCACCAGCGCGTCGATCGCACTCCGCGTGTCGTCGGTCGCTCGGACCACGAGCCGGTCGCCGAGCGCAGCCGAGGCCGTCTCGGCCCCGCGTTGCACGTCGTCGTAGAACCCGCTGTCCGTTCCTCGCACGAGCGCGATCGTGCGCTGCGCGACGCTCCCGCCGCTGGAGGTGCTCGCGAGTATCCCCGCGGTCGCAGCGACCGTGGCCAGAGCGAGCGCCGATGTCATGACGGTCCTCTTCCGGAACATGACGATCCTCCTAGTCGTCGTGGTCGTCGTCGTTGCCGGTGCCGCGCGGTTGCCAGCCGGGGACGTACTGGATCCCGGGACCGGGGTGGACGGCCTGCCCGTCGCCGCCGGTTGCGGCGTCG
Organism: Actinomycetota bacterium; assembly: GCA_039648875.1. Taxonomy (GTDB): domain Bacteria; phylum Actinomycetota; class Thermoleophilia; order Gaiellales; family Gaiellaceae; genus Palsa-739. Next base: position 14,250 of record JBBWZD010000082.1, on the reverse strand, counting down.
ATCGTGTAGACGACTCGGGTCGGCCAGTCCAGGGTGGCGATGCGCGCCCCGTCCGGAGACCAGGCAGTGCCGTAGAACGTGGCGCCGGTCGTAACCGGGTGCTGGTTCGACCCGTCGGCGTTCATGACCCAGATGTCGCCCCAGGTGCCGCTGGGCGTGGCGTCCGGGATGCCTCCCGACGTGGTGGCGAGGTAGGCGATCTTGCTTCCGTCGGGACTCCAGTCGGGTACCTGGTTCTTCGGCAGCGGGTCGAAGGTGAGTTGCGTCTGGCCGCCGCCGTCGGCGTTCATCAGCCACACCTGCCACGTGCCGCTGCGGTCGCTGTTGAAGACGATCTTGCTCCCGTCCGGCGAGAACGCCGGGTAGGTGTTGTTGCCGACGCCGCTCGTCAGTCTCGTGAGGCCGTTGCCGTCGCTCGAGATCACGTAGACGTCCCGGGTTGGCGAGCCGGCGGGCTTGCCGGTGAAGACGATCTTCGACCCGTCGGGCGAGAAGTCGGGGAAGATCGCCGGCCCGCTCATGTGCGTGACCTGCTGCTTGTCGGTCCCGTTCTGGCGCATCGTCCACACCTGGACGGGGCCACCCGCCTGGCCCGAGCAGTAGGCGATCCGCCTGCCGTCGGCCGAGTAGGCGGCGCAGGCGTCGAAGCCCGGGTCGTTCGTGAGGCGCCGCAGGTCGCGGCCGTTCGGCAACGCGGTGTAGACGTCGACGTTGCCGTCGACGCGCATCCCGAAGGCGATCCGGCCGCTGGTCGCGCCCGGGTAGGTCGCGCGAGCCGAACCGGCCAGCGCGGCCAATGCGGCACACGCGCAGGCGGTGGCGAGCGCAGCGGTGGCGAGAGCTCGCTTCATGTCATTCCTCCTCCTGTTGTCGTTGACCTGGCTGGCTCGCCGGCTGTCGGCTCCTGATCCGCCAGCCGACCTTCACGTGCGGCTCGTCAGTGGCGATCGTGAAGCGGCTGTCCTTCAGCTCGGCCGTCACCCGCGCCCTGCTCTGCGGGTCGAGATCGCGCAGCTCGTACTCGAGCGGCGGCTCGAGCGGCCCGGCCTCGACGGGCAGCCTGACGGTGGCGTACCCACGTCCGTCCGTCCACACCTCGCCGTGGTAGGCGAGCGTCTCGGCTTCCGAGGGTGAGAGCGGGCGAGCCATCGCCGTGAGCGTGCGCGAGCTGGGTAAGACGGCGGCAACAGCCGGAATAACGGAGAAGGCCTGTGGTGCTTCCGTTTTGGCTTGGGAAGCGGTAAAACGCTCCTTGTGGAGTACCGGATCCTCGGCCCGCTCGAAGTGGTCGACGAGGGCGGGCCGGTGCCGCTGGGGAGGTTGAAGGAGCGGCTCGTCCTCGCCTGCCTGCTTTTGCATGCGAACGAGTTCGTCTCTCGGGAGCGCCTGATCGACGAGCTCTGGGGCGCGTCCCCGCCGCCCACGGCAAAAAAGGCCGTGAACGTCTACGTCTCCCAGCTGCGCAAGGCGCTTGCCCGGAACGGTCGCGACCCGATCGCGACCGCGGACGGCGGCTACCGGATCGCGGTCGACGACGACAAGCTCGACGCCGCACAGCTGCGGCAGCTCCTCGCCGGCGCGCGCGACCGCCGAGCCGCGGGCGAGCTCGAGGCGGCCGCCGAGCGCCTGCGCGAAGCACTGGCGCTGTGGCGCGGTCCGAGCCTTGCGGGCCTCCAACTCGAATCGCATGGGCGTGACGAGGTGGCCCAGCTCGACGAGCTGCGGCTGACGGCGCTGATGGATCGGATCGACTGCGATCTGGCGCTCGGCCGCCACGAGGAGGTGCTCGGCGAGCTGAACCTACTCGTGCGCGAGCATCCGCTGCGCGAGCGTCTTCGAGCCCAGCAGATGCTCGCCCTCTACCGCGCCGACCGCCAAGCGGAGGCTCTTGACGCGTACCACCAGGCACGCGAAGTGCTCGTCGAGGAGCTCGGGATCGACCCGAGCCCTGCGCTGCAGCGGCTGCAGCAAGCGATCCTCCGCCACGACTCCTCGCTGGAGACGCCGATCGGGACGGCGGCGGTCAACCGGTTGCTGCCGCTCCCGGCTGCGCCGCCGCACGCTCCGACAGCCGAGTCGGACGGGGCCACTTTACGGCCGCGGCGCCGTCCTCGCCGCTGGCAACTCGCGCTCGCCGTTCTCCTCATCCTTGCGGCATCTGCGCTGGCGGCGGTAACTCTCTCCACCTCGGCGGCCGCGACCCCGCGGGTCGTCCCGAACAGCCTCGTCCGGCTCGATCCGCGCACCGGCAAGCCCACACTGGTGGTACCGGTAGGGGTCGAGCCCGGCCCAATCGCAATCACGCCCACCGCGATCTGGACCTCGAACTACGGCGACAACACCGTCTCCCGTTACGACCTCCGCACCCATACCGTCGAGGCCCGCGCCGGCTTTCCCGCGCAGCCCTTCGATACCGTTGTCGACGGGGACGGCAATGCCTGGATCACGAGCTCGTACGAGGACAACGCGCCGGCGCGGAACGCGTTCCTCACCCGGCTCGAAGCGGGCACCGGCGGCACCTCTCCCGGGACGCTGTACCCGTCCCACGCCCAGACGATCGACCTCCCCCTCCCGATGGCCGGCTACGAGACGCTCGGCGGCGGCTACCTGTGGGTGATCGTCGGCGGCCACGGCCCCTTGCCAGGCGATGATCGCCTCACGCTCGTCGACCTGGGCACAGGCCAGGTCGCTTCCGTCCTCCAGTTGCATCACAGCGCGACGTCGATCGCCTTCGGCTACGGCTCCGCCTGGGTCGGCACCTACACCGCCGGCGCAGACAGCTCGCTCGACGCGATCAGAGCCGGTAGCAGCAAACCCACGAAAGTCGTCCTGCAGGAAGACGTCAACTGGGGCCCGGAATCGATCGCCATCGGCGAGGGCGCCGTATGGCTCATCACGAATCGAGCTTCAGGATCTGGGCAGCGGCCGGTGCTCTTCGAAATCGACCCGCAGACGCTGCAGATCGTGAACCGCCTCGATCTCTACGCCCAGCAATCCGGCGCCGTCGCGGTTGGCGCCGGCGCCGTCTGGACGACTGGGGGGATCGGCGGTGGGAACAACATGGCCGCGGACGGGGTGACGAAGATCGACCCGCGCACGGACCGAATCATCCGCACCTTCCCCCTCGGGAACCGAACAAGAGTCACCTGCGGCATCGCAGCAACACGCAGCGCCGTCTGGGTCAGCATCGGCAACACCGCTTGCGACACCATCGGCCGCTAGTCAGGCGGACTGCGACGAGTCGCTGAGTGGCCGAGGCGTTGACGAGTCGGGTTCGAGCGGCTGCTCTGTCAGCGATCAAGGCGGGCCGACTACGCGCTGGCGGGCCGCGCCACAACCCGCTCCGGCAGTAGGCGTGGTAAGGCGACGGGCAAGCCCGGCGACGGGAACGACTACGCGCGTGCCAGACGGCTCCCGGCGAGCGCCGCGATCAAGCCGACCGCCACCGCGACCGCGATCACAAACTGGAGCACGCCGCCCAGGTCGAGCGCGTGAGCGACGATCCCGCCCAAGACCGCCGCCGCGACCCCCGCACCCGCAGTCGCCAGCAAGCTGATCTGCTGCTTGCCGGGGAGGATGAGCCGAGCGAGCGCCCCGATCGCCAGACCGACCAGCGCCCACCACAACAGCTTGAAGACCAGTCCGACCACCAGCCAGCCGATCACGAACAGCGCGACGATCGCGACGATGACGATCAGGACGATCACCTTTCTGCGCTCTCCCCGGCCAACCGTGACCGTAACCGTGCCGGCTACCGACGCCACCGAGCGACGCTACCCCTCAGAAGACGACGCCCTCGCGCTCTCCCGCGCAGCGGTGGCAGACGTCGCCGCGGATCCGGCGCTCGGGTCGGTGGGCCGCCGCAGTGGCGGCACCGGAGGAACCCGCCTCGCCGCGCCGCCCGCGCCCGCTCGAGCTCGGCCGCGAGCAGCTCGTCCGGGAGCTCCTCGGCGTCAAGCCGCGAGAAGAAGATGCTCGCCTCGGCCGGGCCGTACGTACCCTGCGTCCACTCGACCGTCGGCAGGCGCAGCTCGATCGCGTCGGCGGTCACGAGCACCACCAGTCCGTCCTCGCCCTCGACGACCAGCTCCGCGACGTGGGCGGTAACGCTCACGCTCGACTCGGGGAGGAGCGCCCGCACGCGCTCCGCGTTCAACTCGACCAGCGTGCGACCCCGCTCGACCGGCGGTGCAAACGCCGGCGTCTGCTCCGGCCGGCGGGTCGGAGGCGGACACGCCTCGGCGGCGACGCGGTCGGCGCATGCGCCGAGCTCGGGCGTGACCGGGGTGATGATGTAGCCCTGCTCGAGGTCGCCGGCGACGCGGCAACGGGCGCTGCCGTGCCTCCAGTAGTAGAGCGCAATGGAGGCGCAGACGTAGGCGTCGATCTCGTCCTCCGCCCGCGCGAGCTCGGCGCCCGAACCCGGACTGCGAACGGTCTCGCCCAGCTCACGCCACCGGGCCGCGGCAGCTACGTCGAGCGGCGGGTCGGCCTGCCGGAGCGACTCGAGGTGGCGCAGCAGCTCCGCGAGCGCGAGCGAGCGGGAGGCGAGCGAGCGGCCCGGCTTCGCTTTGTACTTCAGCGTGGAGGTCAGCCCCAACAGCGCCACGATCGCCGTGTGCGGGTACACCTCGATCGCCCGCCGCACCGGCACCCCCGACGGGAACACCGGGTCGACGTCGAGCCCGAGCGCCTGCGCCAGCCACTGGCCCCGGACGCCTCCCCAGAACGAGGGCAGCCCCATGTTCGACGAGTGGGCTCCGGCGTGGTAGGCGCCGAAGCAGCGGCTGATCGCCTCCTCCGCCGGCCGCCGCCCGGTCGGTTTCCGCACGATCAGCGGCGCGTCGATCGCCACGAGCACATCGCCAGCCACCAGAGGCTGCAGCCAGTCCAGCAGCTCCGCGTCACCGCCGACCCGCCCCGAGGCCCGGACCTCGCCGTCCTCGACCAGGCAGAGGCCGCTGCCGGCCCGCCGCGCCCACGCAAGGTCAACGCCGATGAAGCGCATGGCAGAGATTGCCACCGTGGGCTGAGCGCCGGAGGAACTCAGCTCGCTGCTCGCCTCGCGGCCCCGGCGAGAGCCGCGCGGCACTCCGCCCAGCGATCGGCGCCGCCGCCGTAGAGCCCGAGCCATGACGGGTTCAGCGACGGGATCGCCTCGACTGTGACATCCGGGGCCTCGTCGGGTTGATGCCGCGACCTCGCGCGGTGGTGGCGATGACGGGGCGTGTACCGCAGCGCGGCTGCCGGCTCGCCGACGGCGCCCCGCGCTTCACGTCCTCGGCCGTCGGCTTCGGCCGGTCGCCGGTGTCCCACGGCACGGTGTTCCACCAGGTCACATCGCCGAGTGGAGGCCCGCTTCCGCCATCAGCTCGCGCTGGTTCCACGCCGTCGCATCAGGTTCGACGGCGACAAGATCCGCGTGTCGAGCGCCCCCGGCCGGCTCGGCGCATCAGCACTCGGCGGATCATCCGGCCAGAGCTCGCCGCTCCGGAGGTCGCGCGGATGACCCTGTTGCGGTTAACGAGCCGAGCCTCCCACCGATAACCAAGCGCTAACCGTCTGGTAGCCGGCGCCATCGAACCTTCCTGCATCGGGCCGCACAGGGCGACCCGGAGACAAGGAGGTCACGATGACCAGCACGATTTCTCTCCGCCCGACGCTCGGCCGCCGCTTTCGCAGCTGCGTTCTGCTCCTGCTCGCCACCGCGGTCGGCGTGGTGGCGTTGGACGCGGGCACGGCGAAGGCTGCCGATCTCCAGTCCAGCTACGGCCAGCCGGGATGGATCTCTGCTCACAGCAGCGCGGTCGCGAGCGCCCCGACCAACGACATCTTCTCGCAGGCGCTCCCGTCGGGCGCGATCGGGCTCGACAGCCTGTACCTCTACGCGAGCCCCGCGTCCTCGCAGACGCAGGTGGCGGTCGTGACCAGCACGCTCTACTCGTGCTGGTTCGCCATCACGGCGTCCAGTTGCTGGCGGATGGGCACCTCGGCCACCAGTTCCTGGTACGTAACGCCCGGTGGTTGGCGCTGGATCCAGGACAGGAGCCCTCTCAACCTTGCCTTCAATACAGGGAATGCCTATTCCTACTTCGTTCAGCTCACGGTGCGCTGGCAGACGACCTCAGGCGTCTTCCTTGGCCAAAAGAGCGTCAACTACCGCGCCACGGGAGACCTCACGTGCGCAACCACGCGCTGCCAGACCTCGGACGGGTACGGGTACTTCTTTCCGGGGTGAGCGCGACCGAGACCGATCGAATCGAGGGGGCCGCGGAAGCGGCCCCCTCCGCGTTGTAGGTCTGCCGCGACCCCGTTTCGCGCGTCGCCGCTCAGGCGCTTCGTCCGGGCGTGTAGGGGCGGCTGAGCCGCTGGCGCGCCCGGACGCGCGCAGCGTGGCGCGGCGCAGCCTACGAGCCCACGGGACGGGCGGCCGCGGCCGGGTCAGCGCCATGGGCCGCGAGGTACGCGAGCGCTGTGTCGACCGCCTGCTCGAGGCCCAACTGCTGACCTTGCGCGAACAACGTGGTGAACCTCTTGTCGCCGAGACGGGCTCGCAGGTCGGCCACGGTGCGATCGTGTAGCCGCTGCTCGAACGGCTCGAGGCGGAAGCGGATCCGCCCGCACGCCGCTCCGGCGGCCCCCAGCAGCTGCGCCGCGAGCTCGGCGTCGCGCGTGGATGCCAGGGCCGCCGTGATCTCAAGCCCATAGACCGATCCCGGTGAAGAGTCGACCTCGCGGAACAGCGTCAGCGCCTCGTGGTTCTCCGCCTCGGCCTCGCGAGTGAGGCCAGCGGTCGCGTGGAGGAGCGCGAGGTTTGTGAGCCCCCCCGCCACCGAACGGCGATCCTGGCGGCGCCGCGCGGCCGCAAGGAACTCCGCGAAGAGCTTTTCTGCAAGGCCAAGATCGCCGCGGTTGAGAGCGATGTTGCCGGAATTCGTCGCCGCTAGGGCCACCCACTTCTCGTCACCGAGCATGCGGGCGATCTCGAGGGCTTCCTCGCAGGCCGCCTGGGCTCGGTCGAGCTCGCCGGCGCCTACGTGCACGTTCGAGAGGAGGTTCAGGCCCCGCGTCGCCGCCGCCGCGTCGTGCGCCGCTCGGGCCAGCGCAACACTCTCCTCTGCCGCCCGCATGGCCTCCCCGAGTTCGCCTGCGGTGTACGCTAACCATCCGATGGCGAACAACGCCAACGAGCGGAGCGTCAACGAGCCCTCCGACTGCTCAAGCGCAGTCGCGAGCCAGGCTCGCGCTTCTGGCACGTAAACCCCAACTACAGCGAAGCCCGCCATGCCGTTCGCGAGGCTGAGCGCGAGCTCGGCGTCTCCCGACTCAAGCGCCCAGATAACGGAGGCGCGCGCATTCTCGAAGTCAGCCCTCAGAGCGCGCACCCCCTCGACATGCGCGGGGCCGTCGAGCCGGGAAGCGAACTCGCCGAGCATCCGAGAGAAGTAGCGGGCGTGCTCGCGGTCCAGCGATGGCGCCTCGCCGGCGGCTTGGAGACGTTCGCGTGCGTATTCGCGTAGCGTCTCGAGCATCGTGAAGCGCGGCTCACCGAGCTCGCTGGCGCGTTGGCGGATGAGGCTTTTGTCGACGAGCGAGCCGAGCAGCGGGAGAACGTCCTCGCCGTCCGTCGCGCAGATCGCGTCGGCGGCCTCGAGCGTCCAGCCGCCGGCGAAGACTCCGAGCCGCCGGAACAGCGCCTGCTCGGCCGGGTCGAGCAGCGCGTAGCTCCAGTCGATCGTCGCGCGCAGCGTCTGCTGGCGCTCGGGCAGGTCGCGCGCGCCGGGAGCGAGCAGCGCGAGCGAGCGGTCGAGGCGCCGCAGCAGCGCCGCCGGCGGCAGCAGTCTCAGCCGCGCCGCCGCCAGCTCGAGCGCCAGCGGCAAGCCGTCGAGGCGGCGGCAGATCTCGACGATCGTCGCCGCGTTCGCCTCGTCGAGCCGGAACGCCGGAACGACCGCACGCGCGCGCTCGACGAACAGCGCGACCGCCTCCGAGCTCGCCGCGGTGCCGGCCGAAGCGCCAGCGTCCGGCAGGGCCAGCGGCTCCAAGGGAAACTCGTGCTCGCCCGAGATCCGCAGCGGCGCGCGACTGGTCGCGAGCACCCGCACGGCCCTCGTTCGCGACAGCAACCTCGCGACGATGCGCGGCGCCTCGCTGAGCTGCTCCAGGTTGTCGAGCAGGAGCAGCACCCTCCTCCCCTCGAGGTGCGCGCAGACCGCCTCGAACGGGTCGCCGGCGCGCGGCTCGACCTCGAGCGTCCCTACGAGCGAGGACACCGCCCCCTCCGCCTCGACGACCGGCGCCAAGTCGACGAAGAACACACCGTCGGCGTGGCGGTCGAGCATGACCCTCGCCACCTCGAGCGCCAGGCGGGTCTTGCCGGTGCCGCCGGGGCCCGACAGCGTGACTAGCCGCACGTCCTCGCGCCCGAGCAGCGCCCGGAGCGACTCGAGCTCGGCGCTGCGGCCGATCAGGCGGCTTGGGGGCTCCGGAAGATTCGACGGAACGCTCCGAACCGGCGGCGGCGGCTCGAGCGACGGCTCCTGGTTCAGGACCGCGCGGTGCAGTGACTGGAGCTCCGGCCCCGGCTCGATCCCGACCTCGTCGCGCAATACCCGGCGAGCGTCGCGATACCACTCGAGCGCGTCCGCCTGGCGGCCGCAGCGGTAAAGCGCGCGCATCAACACCACATACAGGTGCTCGCGCAGGGGATGCTCCCGCACGAGCGCCTCCAACTCGGCCACCGCCTCGCTATGGCGGCCCAGATCCAGCTCCGCCTCGATCCGCGCCTCGAGTGCAAGCAGACGCAACTCCTCGAGCCGCGCGGCCTCCTCCTGTCCGAACCGCCTGTCGCCAAAGTCAGCCAAGGCGGGGCCGCGCCAAAGTGAGAGCGCCTCCGCCAGCCTCGCCGCAGCCTCGGCATACCGCCCGTCGTCCAGCGCCGCCCGGCCGGCGGACAACAGCCCCCCGAACCTCGCCGCGTCCAGACGGTCGGGCTCGAGCTCCAGAACGTAGCCCTGCCCACGGGTGACGAGGATGCCCGCCTCGTCGCCCAGCTCCTTCCGCAGCCGCGACGCGAACACCTGCAGCGCCTTCACCGCCGTCGCCGGCGGCTCGTCCGGCCACAGCTCATCAACCAGCCGCTCACGAGGAACAACCCGGTTCAAATGCACGAGCAGCAGCGCCAGGAACGCCCGCTGTCCCGGCGGCCCCAACTGCAACGCAAGGCCGCCCCGCTCGGCCGCCAACGACCCCAGTATCCCGAACGTGACCCGCTCCACCTGCCGCAACGAGCCTAATCGACGCCGCCGTCGACAACCACACGCCAGCCCGGGCGATCGATAGCCTCGAAACGACCGGACGCACATAGGCGATGCCGGCGCGGCGACTGCGCCGGCATTTTCCCGCCGCTCGACGCGGACGCCGCGCTCAAGGTCACAAGCATCCACTCCGTCGCAGGCTGCTGCCGCCGGAGCACCCGCTCGTCGAGAGGCCCAGCCGTTCGACTAGATCACGGTCGTGCGGGGGCGGATCACGCCGAATAACTCAGAGGTTGGTCGTGGTGAAACTCTGGCATGTCTGCGGCCAAGCGCCCCCCGACCGCCTTCTCGCGATTGGGCACTGGCGTCGCCTCAGTGCCCAAAACCGCCCGAAACGGCTCGAAACGCCAGCCATCCGACGGCAGCGCTGCTGCGGTCGCGGCCTCAGATTGGCTCAACCATGCGGAAGCACCCTCTTCTCCGCTGGAGAGAGTGCTTCCTCTGGATCAGGAAGTTGGGGTTCGAGTCCCTGCCCCGCAGCCTCGAGGAGCCTGCTCCGGCGGGTTTTCGTTTAGACAATCGGCGACCACGCCGTCCAGTTCAGGCGTAGCTTTAGCCGCTCGTGGCCAGGCGTCCTCTGAGCTTCCTCGGTGAACTGGTCGCAAAGATCGTCTCGCGTCTCCTGGGCGAGTAGTCGACTCGCCGGCGGCGCGAGCCTCTCTCGTGGGCCGCCCGCGGCGGCGTCTAGCTCCTCAAGCATGTCCTGCCGGAGGTCCAGCAAGTGCGCCGACGCTGCCTTCCATACGCCTCCTCGAGGTGCCGCGCCGCAGCCCTCGGGCTGCGATCCGCGCGCGATGTTTCCGAACGCTCGCCAGACGATTCCGCGCCTCAGACGCTGTAGTTGCGGCGTGCAGCCTCGGCGGCCGAGGAACTCGCCTCTCATACAGTGCCCTGCCGGGGTGGTACGGCTTTCACTGGAGCGGTTGAGTGATCTCGAACACATTGCCTTCCGGGTCGCGGAAGTAGCACCAGTACTGCCCTGATTCAGGGCCGCCTTCGACGTCAGTGAGCCTGGATACGCCGCGCGACGCCATCTCTCGCGCGGCGGCGTGGATATCCCGCACCGTGAATCCGCTCTGGTACCGCACCTGATCGTACTGGGGCTGCTCCGGGTCGAGTGCCAACGCTCTAGGAGCCGACCGTCTCCCATGTCGAACAGACGAAATCGTCGCCGGTTCTAAGTTCGCGTAAGCCGAGCACGTCGCGGTAGAAGCGGCGTTGTGCTTCGAGGTCGCGTGCAACGACCCCGATCCAGTTCGGCCAACCGAGCTCGAGCTCTGGCATTACGAGCAGCTCAAATTACCTATCTCGTCCGCCGCCGGTTTCGCGCGTGCGGGGTTCACGTTGCCGCCCCGCTGTCCCCAACGTGGACGACATGGAAGCCGTAGGCATCGGCGAAGGTGACGCCGTGTCGGTGCCACCATGGGTTTGCCGGCTCGACCGGCTCTTTGGCGATGCGCGCGCATCGCGTCGACCGCGTCGCTGCTGCCTAGGTAGAGCACGAGCAGCGACTCCGGGTGCGGTATGGGCGGGGCCGTGGCCCGCGTGTGGTTTTCGAAGCGGCCGATCTCGGGGCAGCCCCAGTTGGTCGCGGTAGAACCGTACGAGTTCGTCGAGCCGCTCGGCGTGACGTGCGATTCGCATCTCCACGGCTTCAGCTCCCGCTCGTATCCGCCGGCCGCGGGTCGAGGACACTCCAGCGGTCGGATACGTTGATGGTGGCGAGCGTGAGCCCGGCCTGCTCGAGGATCGCGCGCCAATTCGGGCACGGTTCGGACGCGTCCTCCCTCCGCGACGGTCGCGAGTTTACCGTCTTCACGGGCGCGGCAAGCACCCCGACGTGGAGCGCGAGCAGCCGGGCGAGGGCCACGTCGAGCGCGTGCCTGCGAAGATCGGCCCGCCCGACGAGAGCGCCCTCGAGCCGCGCGAGGACGCCGTGCAGCCGCCGGACGACGGCCCCGCGGCCGTCTAGCCCGATGACGGCCGACGAGCGCGAGCGGACGGTTGTGAAGGACTTCATCGTCCCCGCCTCGCACGGACGAGGATTCGTCGTCGAGAAAGGCCAGACGCTTCGAATCGAGGAGGTCGAGGGAAAGCAGGTCGTCGACGCCACCTTCCAGAACGCCGACAACCTCCGCGAGACCTTCCATGCAGGACAGAGCATGGCCCTCAACATGCTCGGCGGCACGGGCAACCTCAAGCAGGTGCGGTACCTCTACTCGCGTCCGCCCTACGAGAACGTCCTGATGACCGTGACCGACGACCCCGTGGGCGTCAACTTCGCCTGGATGGGCGGACGCTGCACCCGTGCGATCTACGAGTTCCGAAACGAGCGCGGGATCGGCGAGCGCGTCCAGGTGGAAGGTCACCGGACGTGCCAGCAGAATCTCGAGGAGGCACTCGCACCCTTCGGCGTCGAGCCCGACGAAATCCCCGACGTCTTCAACATCTGGATGAACAACGACGACGAGGCGACCGTCCGCGAGAACCACATGGTCTTCCTGCCGCCTGTGGCCGACCTCGGCGACTACATCGAGCTCCGTGCGGAGATGAACGTGCTCGTCGGCATCTCCGCCTGCCCGAACGACCAGGACGACGTCAACGCGGGCACGCCGAAGCCGCTGGGCATCAAGATCCTGGCGGCGTAGAGGCCCCCCGCGCGCGCCCCGCCTCCCTGCGGCCGCGCAAACACACCACGCTCAGCGCTGCGTACCCGGACGCGAACGACGCCTCACCCCCACCACGACAGACGTCATCGGGCACTCAGTGCCCGAAACCACCTGAGTCGGCCCGAAAGAGACCGAACAGTACGCGCCGCCCGCCACCGACCGCGAGCTCCCGTTGGCTCAACGAAGCGGTCGGAGCGGCCCCGACTCGTGTGGAGCCGCTCGTTCTCTGGATCAGGAAGTTGGGGTTCGAGTCCCTGCCCCGCAGCCTCGAGGAGCCTGCCGGCGCGAAGCTCCGCTTGCACACGGCGAAGAAGGGGCCCCCGCGGCCACTCGGCGCAGGCGGTCACGGGGTCTGCAGACGGCTGTGATCGGAGCGCCGGCCTCGACCGCGGAACCGGACGCCGGAGCGGGCTCCCCGCCGCGCAAAGATGCGCGCTTTGCCCCGATTGATTAGTCAATCAATTGTCGCCGCGATTCGATTATCCATGCCACGTTTAGTAGATGAAGAAGATGTAGATAACGCGCCTGCTTTATTCCAGTAGATCTCTTCACCGGGGGGTAACGATGCGTCTCGACGGCAGGATGCGCCTGCTCCTGTTCCTTGCGGCGGCGGCGGCCGCTGCGCTCCTCCCGGCGCTCGCTTTCGGCGACGCCGGCGATGTCATCCAGGTCGTGCCGAACACGGCCGTCCTGCTCAGCAAGGTCTCGAGCACGGGCGGCGGCGGCAACGGCGGCAACACGAGCTCCGCCTCGAGCGCGACGAACATCTTCGCGCCGGCCTCGTACGTCGACTACCACAACCTCGGCGGCGAGCCGACGACGGTAGTCGACCGCTACCCGTTCGTCCCCGGCCTGTACGGGTTCGGCGCGACGAGCCAGGAGTACCGCGACCTCGTCTACGTGTCGAATCCGCTGGGGGTCGGCTTCCCCGGCTACAGCCAGTTCTACAAGTCCTCGGACGGCGGAACGACGTTCCGCGTCCCGTCGCACAATCCGTACTTCTTCAACGAGCCCGTCGGGACCGAGGTCTCCGGCGGCGGTGACTCGCACCATGCAGTCGGCGAGGTCACGCACAGCGTCTTCCTGATCGACCTCTCGGGCGGCTGCGTGACGATGAACATCTCACGGGACCTAGGCGAGACCTTCTCGAGCAACAAGCTCGGCTGCGAGGCGAATCCCGGCGCGATCGACGACCGGCAGTGGGTCGCGACCGACGAGACCGCGCCGGACGGCCGGGACGTCTACATGAACTTCAACAACGACACGGGCTGTATCGCCACGTCGGAGCCCGGATGCAGCCTCGTCTTCGTGAAGAGCACCGACGACGGCGGCTCGAACACGCCCGCCGACTTCGCTGAGTCGCCCTGCACCGCGTTCACAGAGATAGCGATCCCGGGCGCGACGTCGGATGGCGAGCACACCGCCTGCCCCGACCCGACGGATCCGAACCTGTGGATCGCGGGCCCCGTCGTCGTCGACAAGTCTGCGAGCTCGGAGCATCACCACACGCTCTACATCCCGTTCGAGCGCAACGTGAACGGCGACTTCGTCCTCTACCTCGCGAAGTCGACCGACCAGGGCGAGAGTTGGACGCGGCAGCCGGTGCAGAACCTCGGGCCGCACGACGCCGCGAACATCTTCCCGCAGATGACGATCGACACCGCCGGCAACCTCTACTACACGTGGTCGCAGACGACCGGTAACCCGGACGCTGCGAACGGCGGCGGCGAGACCGACGCGTACTACACCTACTCCACGGACGGGGGCGCGACGTGGGCGCCGCCGATCGACCTGACGAAGGAGAGCGGCGACTCGGCGGTCTTCCCGTGGATGGTGGCCGGCAGCCCCGGCCAGGTTGACCTCGTCCTCTACAAGGCCAACACGGGCCTCAACCCGAACATCGCGTTCTACGATGCGAACGGCAACCCGTGTACGCAGGGCGACCCCGGCTGCAATCCCAACACGACCGTCTGGAACACGTACTTCGGCCAGTCGCAGAACGCCCTCAACACGGGTGCGAACTTCAAGCTCGTGCAGATCTCCGACCACCCGATCCACACCGGAGGCGTCTGCACCGGCGGCCTCTCCTGCGACTCGAGCCCGCAGGCCAACCGCGACCTGCTCGACTTCCTGACGATCGACGTCGACCACACCGGCGCCGCGTACACGACGTGGGCCGACGACAACAACTCGCGCCACGACACGCGGCAGTTCTTCTCGCGGCAGCTCTCCGGCGCGAGCATCTTCAAGGGCCAGAACATCGC
>JBBWZD010000055.1:0-3865 GCA_039648875.1 Actinomycetota bacterium | reverse complement strand
GGATAGCCGACCCTGAAGAGACGGTCGAGCGTGTCGGGGAAGACGGCCTCCCACGAGCCGAGCAGGATCCAGCCCGTCGTGAGGATCGTCGACACCCAGATCCCCCGCATCCCCCACGGGTGCCGGTACGGCCGATGGACGTGCGGGTGCGTGTACCGCAACTTCAGCGCCGCCGGGAAGATCCACAGGTACGAGATGAGCGTCGTCGAGATGGCGATGTCGAGCACCACCGTGAAGGCGGCGGACGTGCTCGAGCTCTTGAGCATGTAGATCGCGACGACCGCGAAGACCGAGGACGTGATCCCCGAGAGGACGTTCACGCGCACCGGCGTGCCGAGCTTCCGGTTGAACACGCCGAAGAACGGGATGAACGCGCCGTCGTAGGCCGCGACCGCCTGGATCCGGTCGGAGCCGATCATCCACACTGCGCCCGACGTCACCAGCGCGCCGATGAAGCACAGCGTCATGACGACGAGCAGCGCATGCGCCGCGCCGCCGTACACGCCCTTGAACGTCAGCGTCACCGCGTCGATGAAGCCCCCGATGCCGGTGACCTTGCTCGCCGGCAGCACGACGAGGATGCAGAAGATCGGGATCACGTACATCAGCACGCCGGTGATGCCGCTGCGCAGCACCGACAGCGGCACGTCGCGCTGCGGGTTCTCCATCTCCTCGGCCGCCCCGTTCTGGAGCTCGAAGCCGACGTAGTTGAACAGGAGCACGGGCACCAGCCCGAAGAAGATCGCCCGCGTCGGGGTCAGCTTGCCCAACGAGAAGCCGGCGACGCCGTGCCTGATGCCGTAGGCGATCACAGTGATCGAGAAGAAGCCGAGCACGACCCCGCGTAGGATCGCGCCGAAGTTCGGGATCCACTTGCCGTAGCGCAGCGAGATGATCGCCACGCCGATCGAGATCCAGATGAAGACAAGCTTGAAGACGTAGTCGCCCCACGTGGCGGTGCCGATCTTCGAGATGTTCGCCGTCCACGAGTCGGCCGCGATGAACGCGAGCGAGCCGCCGACCCAGAGGGGGTTCGTGACCCAGTAGAGGATGGCGGCGATGCCGGCGTGGAGCCGGCCGAACGCCATCTTCGTCCACTCGTACGGCCCGCCCTCCTGCGTGAAGGCGGCGCCCACCTCGGCCATGAGGAGCATGTACGGGGCGACGAAGACCACCGCGAGGACGACGAGCCAGAGGAACCCCTCCGGCCCGTTCTTCGCCACGGTGCCGAGCGTGTCGAGCCCGACGAACGCGCAGATCGTGAAGAAGACCATGTCGAAGCGGCGAAGCGACTTGATCAGCTTCGCCTTCTCGGCCAGCGCGAGCGCGGTCGTGCGCTCTACCGCGATATCCGTTGCCATGCCTCGCTCAGCACCTCCCCCAGCGTCGTTGTGATGACGTCGAACTCCTTCTGCGTGGCGATCAGCGGCGGCGAGATCTGCACGACAGGGTCGCCGCGGTCGTCCGCCCTGCAGATCAGGCCCTTCTCGAACAGGCGCGGCGAGAGGAAGCCGCGCAGCAGCGCCTCGCACTCCTCGTCGGAGAACGTCTGACGCGTCTCCTTGTCCTTTACGAGCTCGAGCGCGTAGAAGTAGCCGGTGCCGCGCACGTCGCCGACGATCGGCAGCTCGAGGAGCTGCTCGAGGGTCGAGCGGAACGCCGGCCCGTTCTCGCGCACGTTCTCGACGATTCGCTCGCGCTCGAGGATCTCGATGTTCTTCAGCGCCACTGCGCACTGCACCGGATGGCCGCCGAACGTGATGCCGTGCGCGTACATCGACGTCTCGCCGAGGAACGGCTCGATCACGTGGTCGCCGGCGATCACGGCGCCGATCGAGGCATAGGCCGACGACAACCCCTTCGCGCAGGTGACGAGGTCGGGCCGGATGTCGTAGAGCTCGCATCCGAACCACTCGCCGAGGCGTCCGAACGCCGTGATCACCTCGTCGGCGCAGAGCAGGATCCCGTAGCGGTCGCAGATCTCGCGCACGCCCTGCCAGTAGCCGGCCGGAGGCGTGTAGGCCCCACCCGAGTTCTGGACCGGCTCCATGATCACGAGCGCGACCGTCCCGGGATCCTCCTGCAGGATCGACTCCTCGAGGTCGTCGAGCAGGAACGCCGTGAACTCGGCCTCGGTCTCCGCGGCCGGACGGTGGTAGCGGTTCGTGTTCCGGACGTGGATCACGCCCGGCACGAGCGGCTCGAACGGCGCCCGCAGGGCGGCGACGCCGTTGATCGACAGCGCCCCGAGCGTGGTGCCGTGGTAGGCGGTGCGGCGCGCGACGGCCTTCCAGCGCCGCTCGCCGCGCGCCTCGTGGTACTGGCGGGCGAGCTTCCAAGCCGACTCGACCGCCTCGGAGCCGCCGGAGACGAAGAAAACGCGGTTGAGGTCGCCGGGCGCGAGGTCCGCGAGCTTGCGCGCGAGCTCGATCGCGCGCGGATGCGCGTACGACCAGTTCGTGTAGAAGGGCAGCTCCCGCATCTGCTCGAGCGCCGCCTGCCCCATCTCCTCGCCGTACGAGTAGCCGACCTGCACCGCGAAGAGCCCCGCGAGCGCATCGAGGTAGCGGTTGCCGTGGGCGTCCTCGAGGTAGCACCCCTCCCCGCGCACGATGATCGGCGGCTCGTGCCCGCCCATCCGCGTGAAATGCAGCCACAGGTGGTCCCGCGCCGCCTGCTGCAGAAGCTCGATGCCCGTCTCGGCCGCCGTCGTCGTCACCCGGTCTCCTTTCGTCGTCGCGTGCGCCGCGCTCAGTCGAGCTTCGCGACGACGTGCTTGATCTGCGTGTACTCCTCCATCGAGTACGCCGACATGTCCTTGCCGTAGCCGGAGCTCTTGTAGCCGCCGTGCGGCATCTCCGACGCGATCGGCACCAGGTGGTCGTTGATCCAGACGGTGCCGAACTGGAGCTTGCGGGCGGCGCTCAGCGCGCGGCCGACGTCGCGGGTCCACACCGACGCGGCGAGCCCGTAGCGGACGTCGTTCGCCCAGGCGATCGCCTCGGCGTCGTCCGCGAACTTCTGCACCGTCACCACCGGCCCGAACACCTCGTTCTGGACGATCTCGTCGTCCTGCGCGACGTCCGTGACGACCGTCGGCTTCACGAAGTAGCCGCGGTCGCCGTTGCCGCCGGGCCCGCCCGTCAGCACCGTCGCTCCCTGTGCCCGCTCGAGGAAGCCGAGCACCCGCTCCTGCTGCTCGCGCGAGATCACAGGACCCATCTCGACGTCGTCGCCGTCGGCCGGGTCGCCCACCTTCAGCGCCTCGATCGCCGGCACGAGCGCCTCGAGGAGCGAGTCGTAGATCCGCGGTCCCGCGATGATCCGGGAGCCGGCGGTGCAGTCCTGGCCGGAGTTCCAGAAGCCGGCGATCTTGATGCCTTCCGCGACCTGCTCGGGATCCGCGTCGTCGAAGACGACCATCGGCGCCTTGCCGCCGAGCTCGAGGTGCACGCGCTTCAGCGTGTCGGCAGCGTTCTTCGCGATCAGCTTGCCGGTCGCGATGTCACCCGTCAGCGAGACGAGGCCGATGTCGGGGTGCTCGACGAGCCGCTGCCCGGTCGGCACGCCGTCGCCCGTCACGACCTGAAGCACTCCGGCGGGGAGCACGTCCTTCGCGAGCTCGACGAACCGCAGCAGCGAGAGCGGCGTCTGCTCGGCAGGCTTGAGGATCTGGACGTTCCCCGCCGCGAGCCCGGGGCCCATCTTCCAGACCGCCATCATCAGCGGGTAGTTCCACGGGCAGATGCCTGCGACGATCCCGATCGGCTCGCGGCGGATCATCGACGTGTAGCCCTTGACGTACTCGCCGGCCGACTTGCCTTCGAGCACGCGCGCCGCACCGGCGAAGAAGCGGAGGTTGTCC
>JBBWZD010000039.1:0-38439 GCA_039648875.1 Actinomycetota bacterium | reverse complement strand
TGCCGGTCTACACGCCGCTGCCCGATACGGCAGAAGACCTCATGCGGACGTTCGGCATCACCGCCGAGCAGGCCGGGGACGGCAGCCCCGACCTGATCTGGCTGCTCCGCGAGCACAAGGGCGAGGCGCGCCCGTACTCGGCCGGCGACCGGCTGCCGGTCGGCGTCGAGGCGTTCCCCGGACAGAAGCCGAACGACACCGTGCTCTGGGTCGAGACCCACCGCGCGGTCGTCGCCGGCGACACCCTCGCCGACTTCGGCGAAGGTCCCCAGATCAACCCGCGGTGGCTTCGCGGGGGCGTGACGCACGAGCAGGTCGCGGACGGCCTGCGCCCGCTGCTCGCGCTGCCGGTGGAGCACCTGCTCGGGACGCACGGCGGCCCGGCCGACCGCGCGGCCCTCGAGCGCGCGCTCGCCTGAGGAATGGTGGCGCCCGTCGACGTGCCCGAGGCGCCGGTGGAGCCGACAGAGCACGGCCTCGTGTGCAAGGGCGACGGCTGGTTCGTCGTCAACGCGCGCGAGGTGCGCTGGTTCGAGTCGGAGGGCCGGGGCAGGTCCTCGAACTTCGGCGGCGACACGATCTTCGAGCAGCTCGGGTTCGGGATCAGCGTCCTCGGCCCTGGACAGCCGCTTTCGATGTACCACTGGGAGTCCGACCAGGAGAACTTCCTGATCCTCTCCGGCACGGCGACCCTGATCGTCGAGGGGCAGGAGCGGCCGCTGCGGCGGTGGGACTTCGTCCACTGCCCGCCCTACGCCGAGCACACGATCGTCGGGGGGCCGTGCGTCGTGCTCGGCGTCGGCGCGCGGGAGCGGCACACCGAGATCGGCCCCGACGGGCGCCGCCGCGGCCGCGCCGGCAACAGCGCCTACACGGTGGACGAGACCGCCGTCCGCCGCGGCGCCGGCATCGAGCCCGGCACGCCGCAGGAGGAGGCGTATGCGCGCTTCCCGCCGCGCACGCCCGTGCGCTACGGCGGGTGGCTCGACGAGCTTTCCTAGCGCGGCAACGTCCGGGGCAGGCCTTTGTAGGCCGCGCGACCCGCGGTAGAGTCGATGCCGTGGTGACGGCGGACGAGCTCGCCGGGATCTCGCTCTTCGCCGAGCTCGGTCCGGTGGAACGGAACCGCCTCTGCCAGGCGGCGGCGGACATCCGCCTGCTCACCGGCGAGTACGCGGTACGCGCGGGCGAGGAGCGGGCGCTCTTCGCCGTCCTCGAAGGTCGCATGGAGACCGTCGGGCTCGTCGACGGGATCGAGCGCGTCGTCGGCGGACGCGGGCTCGGCGAGCTGTTCGGCGAGCTCCCGATCGCGCTGGGCATGACCTTCCCATTCGGCTTCCGTGCGGCCGAGCCGTCGCGCGTGATGCGGCTCGAGGCGCAGGACTACCACGCCGTCGCAGCGGGGGCTCCCGACGTGGCGGTGAAGCTCGGCGCGTCGGCGCGGGAGCGGATCGCCGCCCTGCAGGGCATCGCGGCCGATCCGCCACCGCGGCGAGCCGTCGTGGTCGGAGATCGCTGGGACGCCTCCTGCGCGGAGCTGCGGCGCTTCCTCGACCGCAACCAGATCACGTTCACGTGGGTCGCGCCCGACGCGCCCGATGCCCCGGCCGAGTGGGGCGGCGCCCTGCCGCCGGAGGAGGATTGGCCCGTGATTCGCGTCGTGGACGGGAAGACCGTCGTGCGACCGCGGCTCAGGCGAGTGGCCGAGCTGCTGAACCTTCCCACGCAGCCGGCCGCGGCGGCCTACGACACGGTGATCGTCGGCGCCGGGCCGGCGGGCCTCGCTGCTGCCGTCTACGGAGCGTCGGAGGGGTTGCGCACGCTCGTCGTCGAGCGGGAGGCGCCGGGCGGCCAGGCCGGCACGTCCTCCCGCATCGAGAACTACCTGGGCTTCCCGTCGGGCGTCTCGGGCGGCGAGCTGGCGAGCCGCGCGCTCCAGCAGGCCCGGCGGCTCGGCGCGGAGCTCCTCGTGACCAGGTCGACCACCCGGATCGACGCTGCGTCGGGCCAGGTGCACCTCGACGGCGGCGACGTGGTCACGACGCCGACGGTCATCCTCGCCTGCGGCGTCTCGTGGCGGCGACTGGCGATCGACGGCGTCGACCGGCTCGTCGGCAAGGGCATCTCCTACGGCGCCGCGCGCAGCGAGGCGTCCAATACGCACGGGCTCGACATCCAGATCGTCGGCGCCGGCAATTCGGCAGGGCAGGCGGCTCTCTTCTTCTCGAACCACGCGCGCAGCGTGACGATCCTCTGCCGCGGCGACGGGCTCGAGAGGAGCATGTCCCGGTACCTCGTCGACCAGGTCTCGACGCGGTCGAACATCCGCGTCATGCCCGGCGCGGAAGTTGCCGCCGTGCACGGCGACGACTCGCTGCGGGCGATCGACGTCCACGAGCCGGCCGCCGGACGGACGACGCATGTCGAGTCGGGCGGGCTCTTCATCTTCATCGGCGCGGATGCCGAGACGGCGTGGCTGCCGCCCGAGCTCGCGCTCGACCGCCACGGGTACGTGCTCACCGGCTCCGACGTGCGCGCCGCGGGACGCTGGGAGGAGGATCGCGACCCGTACCTGCTGGAGACGAGCGTCCCGGGCGTCTTCGCGTGCGGCGACGTTCGGTTCAGCCCCGTGAAGCGCGTCGCCGCCGCCGTCGGCGAAGGCAGCATGGCCATCGCCTTCGTTCATCAATTCCTCAGGGATCGCTCGGGGCGGGCGGCACTCGCCGGAGCACGCTGACTAGCACGCCTCCCGGATCTTGGCGAGGCCGTCGAGGATCAGGTCGAGCGAGAACTCGAAGGTGCTCACGTCGTGGTGCGCGCCCTCGCTGACGTGCTGCTCGAAGTGCTCGCCGAGGTGCGGGTACCGGTCGAGGGGGAACCGG
Source organism: Actinomycetota bacterium (assembly GCA_039648875.1). Classification (GTDB taxonomy): domain Bacteria; phylum Actinomycetota; class Thermoleophilia; order Gaiellales; family Gaiellaceae; genus Palsa-739. Next base: position 35,557 of record JBBWZD010000039.1, on the reverse strand, counting down.
CGGACGAACGACGCCGCGACGTCAGGAAGATCGGCCGCGTCGAACGAATGGCCGGCCTGCCAGAGCGAGAAGCCGGAGATGTGCGCGTCGAGGGCGTGATAGGCGTGATAGGTCGTGTCGGCCGGGAAGCCGGCGTTCCGCAGCGTTCCGAGGAGCGCGTCCATGTACTCGAGCCGAGCGGGGCGTATGTGAGCGGGCGACATCAGCAGGGCTCCCGCCCACGGGTGGCGCCGGAGAGCCCGGTAGACGGAGATCGCGCTGCTCCTGATCGTGGCGCGCCACGGCTCTCTCGCCGAGGGCGGCTCGCTCTCGCCGAGGACGAGGTCGAGCATGCCGTCGAGGACGTCGTCCTTGTTGGCCACGTGGTTGTACAGCGACATCGCCTCGAAGCCGAGCACGTTTCCGAGCTTCCGCATCGTCAGCGACTCGACCCCGCCCTCGTCGGCGAGCCGGAGGGCCGCGTGCAGGATGCGCTCCCGGCTGAGCGGCTGGCGAGCCTTCGGCTTCGCGGCCATTGACAGGAGCTTACGCCGTATGTTTAGCTTACGCCATAAGCTTACGGCGTATGGGAGGAGGCGGCGATGGCGGCAGCGGCGATGGCGACGACGATGAAGGCGACCGTGCACGTGCGGTATGGCTCGCCCGAGGTCCTGAGGCTTCAGGAGGTCGAGAGGCCGGAGCTCGTGGATGACGGCGCGCTGGTACGGGTGCGCGCGGTCTCCGTGAACCGGGGGGACTGGTACAGCCTCACGGGCGTCCCGTGGGGCATCCGCCCGATGATCGGGCTGCTCAAGCCCAGGTCTCCGCTGATCGGCACCGACTTCGCCGGAACGGTCGAAGCCGTGGGCAAGGACGTCATCGAGCTTCAGCCCGGCGACGACGTCTTCGGCGGGAGAAGCGGGTCCTTCGCCGAGTACGTGGGCGCGCGGATGGTCGTGCGCAAGCCGGCGGACCTGACCTTCGAGGAGGCGGCGGCGGTGCCCGTCGCGGCGCTGACGGCCTTGCAGGGCCTGCGGGACCACGGGCAGGTCGAGCCGGGGCAGAAGGTCCTCGTGAACGGCGCCTCCGGCGGCGTCGGAACCTTCGCGGTGCAGATCGCGAAGGCGCTCGGCGCCGAGGTGACGGCCGTCTGCAGCACGAGGAACGTCGAGCAGGCGCGGTCGCTCGGCGCCGACCACGTGATCGACTACACGAAGGAAGACTTCACGCGCAGCGGCCGGCGGTACGACGTGCTCTTCGACAACGCAGGGAGCAGGTCGTGGTCGGCGTGCCGGCGCGTGCTCGAGCCGCACGCGACGCTCGTCATCGTCGGTGCGCCGAAAGGCGGCCCCGTTCTCGGCCCACTGCGGCACATCGGCAGGATGCGTCTCGCGTCGATCCGCGGCAGCCAGAAAGCGGTGTTCTTCATCGCGAAGTTCAACAAGCCGGACCTGCACGTCCTGCGAGAGCTCGTCGAGAGCGGCAGGGTGACACCGGTGATCGAGAAGCGCTACGAGCTGAGCGACGTCGCGGACGCCTTCCGCTACATGGGCGAGGGGCACGCTCGGGGCAAGATCGTCGTCTCGATGTAGAGCGCGCGGTTGGCAAAGCGGCCGAAAGCTGATACCACGGTGGTTCCTGTCGCCGGGTCTGGAGGTTGTCGTCGTGTCTCGCAAGCCGCTCGTGCTCGCCGTGCTCGCCGCTATCTGTCTGGCCCTGCCTGCCCTCTCGGCTGCGAGGGCGAAGCCGGGAGGCGGGAAGTCGCCGACCGGCTACGACATCTCCTACCCGCAGTGCGGCGGCGCGTTCCCCACGAACGTCCTGTTCGGCATCGTCGGCGTCAACGACGGGATCGTCTACAGCGCCAATCCCTGCCTGGGCGCGGGTAGCGGGCCCAGCGAGCTCGGCTGGGCGGAGCAGTACCAGCAGCCCGCGAGCCTGTACGCCAACACCGCCGATCCGGGTCCGGCGCTGTCGTCACGCTGGCCGAAGGGACAGACGAGCCCGCAGATCTGCGACGCCGCCGCACCCGATTCCGCCTCGTGCTCCTACGACTACGGCTGGAACGCGTCCGCCGACAGCTACCGCGACGCCGTCGACGCCTACGTCTCGCTCGGCAGGCTCGCGCCGGGCGCGACACGCACGCCGCAGCCGAACGGCTGGTGGCTCGACGTCGAGAGCGCCAACTCCTGGGAGCAGAACACGACCAACAACGTGGCGGAGCTGCAGGGCGAGGTGGACTACCTGAGGTCGCAGGGCGTCACGACGGTCGGCTTCTACGCGAACGCCGGCGACTGGCTCACGATCACCGGCGGCACCGCGGTGTTCGCCTCGTCGCCGAGCTGGCGGGCAGGCGCCGGCAGCCAGGCGACCGCCCAGTCGTACTGCGGCACGCGCGGCGTCACCGGCGGCGCGGTCCAGTACAGCCAGTATGCGTCCGGCGGGTACGACGCCGACGTGCGCTGCTTCTGAGCGCCCGCGTACCCCCGGGCGCCGTTTCCTCGTTTGAACCAGACAAAGGAAACGACCGGGAGGTCTGGAACATGCGCTCTGCGACCGCATCGGCCACGCCGCGGGTCGGCGTCAGCTGGATCGCCGTGCTCTACCTGGTGATCGGCGCGATCGTCGCCGCGACCCACCACTACTGGCAGAACATCCATAGCCTGAAGGCGATCGCCTCGGGGGTCCTGGGGACCATCCTGTGGCCGCTGATCCTCCTTCACATCAACCTGCACATCCACTAGCGCCCGCCGGCGGCAGGGCCGGGGGCGGGCGGTGGGCCGCCCGCCCCTCGGGCACCGGGATCAGGCTCCTGCGGGCTGCTGCCTGGCCGGCGCGGGCCCCTCGAAGCCGGCCTCGATCTCGGCGAGCTCCTCGTCCGTCCCCTCCCGCACCGGGCCCTTGAACCAGCGGCGAGCCGAGACGAGCCACCAGATGCCGACGGCGAGCAGAACGCCGCCGACCGTGAGCGGCGCGTAGTTCACGACGTTCCAGTCGAAGCCGGCGTGCCAGGGAATGCCGGTCGGGGTGATGGGCATGATGAAGAGGATCGCGATGACCACGATCCAGACGAACGCGATCGGGTTGATCCATCTGTAGTGCCTTCCGAGCGTCCACGCGCCCGGCACGAAGGCGTCGCGCGCGCGCCAGCGCAGGTAGATCGGGATGCCGTACGCGATGTAGAGCCCGATGACGGCGATCGACGTGCCGACGAGGTAGCCGACCACGTTGTTCCAGTAGGTCGGAATCATGAGCGCCCAGGAGAGGAAGGCGATTCCGATCACCGCGTTCACCGGCACGCGATGCGTGCGCGAGACCTTGCGGAAGATCCTCCGGCCGCCCGGCACGGCGCCGTCGCGCGAGAACGCGAACATCATCCGGGAGGCGGCGGTGACGGACGCCAGCCCGCAGAAGAACTGCGCGACGCAGGCGATCAGCAGCAGCGCCTCCGCCCACCTGGCGCCCATCGACGTCTGCCAGATGTACGTGACCGCGAAGCCGCCGGCCGCCAGCGTGCCCTTCGTGTCCGGCACCGCGAACGTGACGGCGACGAGCAGGATGAAGCCGAAGATGACCGACATCACGACCGACATGACCACTCCCCAGGCCGCGGCTCGTGAGGCCTTGCGCGTCTCCTCGCTCATGTGCGCGGAGGCGTCGTAGCCCGTGTAGGTGTACTGCGCCATCAGCAGGCCGAGGCCGAAGACGAACCAGAACACCGGGCTGGAGAAGTTGTGGCCGCCGAAGCCGGAGTTGTTGATCGTGTGGGCGAAGACGTAATGGAGCGACTGGTGGTGGCTCGGGACGAGGGCCAGCACGAACACGATCACCAGGACCCCGACCATGTGCCACCAGGCCGAGATCGAGTTGATGCGCGCGAGCAGGCGAACGCCGTTGAGGTTGAGCAGCAGCTGCGCGGCCATGATGGCCGTGAACGTGAGGAAGACCGTGTGGCGGCCGATGCTGACGCTCGGGAACCAGAGGTTCATCAGCGAGGTCCAGAAGAGCGCGGCGCCGTAGTTGATCGCGGCCGTCACGCCGATCTGGCCGATCAGGTTGAACCAGCCCGAGAACCATCCCCAGGCGGGCGACCCGAGCTTCGACGACCAGTAGTAGATCGCCCCCGCCGTCGGCATCGCCGACGCCACTTCCCCCATCGCGAGCGCAACGAGCACCACGAAGAAGCCGACGATCAACCAGCCCCACGTGATCGCCACCGGGCCGCCCCACTGGAAGCCGATGTAGTACGACGTGAGACAGCCGGCGAGGATCGAGATGATCGTGAACGAGATGGCGAAGTTCGAGAAGCCGCCCATCTCGCGGAAGAGCACCTGCGCGTAGCCGAGCTTGTGCAGGGTGCTCTCGTCCTCGTTGGCGGCAGGTGCGGGTGCTCCCGGTGCCGCAGAACTCATCGCTCCTCCTTCGTCGACGCCGTTGGGGCGAAGGTAACGTCATGCGCCGGACGTTGCAATGGGCACGAAAGCGGCTGCGATAGGGTCGCGCCATGCTGACGCTCGACGAGCTGCGGGCCGTTGTCGAGGCCGGCGAGGTCGACACCGTCGTCGCGGCCTTCACCGACATGCAGGGCCGGCTGATGGGCAAGCGCCTGGACGGAGCCTTCTTCCTCGAGGAGCTGGACGCCGGGCACGAAGTCGAGGGCTGCAACTACCTCCTCGCGCTCGACATGGAGATGGACCCGATGCCCGGCTACGCGCTCGCGAGCTGGGAGCGTGGCTACGGCGACTTCGGGCTCAAGCCCGACATCGCGACGCTGCGGCGCCTGCCGTGGCACGAGGCGACGGCGCTCGTGCTCTGCGACGTGCAGCGGCACGACGGGGCGCCGGTGGCGCCCTCGCCCCGGCAGGTGTTGAAGGCGCAGGTCGAGCGCGCGCGCGCCCTCGGCTACGAGCCGATGTTCGGCTCCGAGCTCGAGTTCTTCCTCTTCCGCGAGAGCTACGCCGAGGCGCACGCGAAGCACTACCGCGACCTCACGCCCTCGGTGCCGTACATCCTCGACTACAACATCCTCGCCTCGGGCTACGACGAGCCGTTCCTGCGCGAGGTGCGGAACGCGATGGCGGCCGCCGGGCTGCGGGTCGAGTCCTCGAAGGGCGAGGCGTGGCCGGGCCAGCACGAGATCAACTTCCGCTACGCAGACGCGCTGAAGGCCGCAGACGACCACGTCGTCTTCAAGCTCGGCCTCAAGACGCTCGCGCACCAGCACGGCAGGTCGGTGACGTTCATGGCGAAGCCCGACCACACGTGGATCGGCTCGTCGTGCCACATCCACTCGTCGCTGTGGCGTGACGGCGAGGCGCTCTTCGCCGGCGAGTCGGACATCTTCAAGCGCTACCTCGCGGGGCACATCGAGTGCGCGTCGGAGCTCGCCGTCTTCCTCGCGCCGACCGTCAACTCGTACAAGCGCTTCGCCGCAGGAAGCTGGGCGCCGACGACGCTCGCCTGGGGCTACGACAACCGCACGTGCGGCTTCCGCGTCGTCGGGCACGGCTCGTCGCTGCGGGCGGAGACGCGCATCCCCGGCGCCGACGCGAACCCGTACCTCGCTTTCGCGGCGCTCCTGGCCGCGGGGCTTCACGGCATCGAGCAGGAGCTCGAGCTGGCTCCGGCGTTCGAGGGGAACGCCTACGAGTCCGAGGTGCAGCGCTTCCCGCACACGCTTCGAGACGCAGTCGCGGCGCTCGAGCGGGGAGCGATCGCGCGGCGCCTGCTCGGGGACGAGGTCGTCGACCACTACCTGAACTACGCGCGGACCGAGCAGCGCCTGTTCGACGAGGTCGTGACCTGCTACGAGCGGGAGAGGATGTTCGAGCGCGGGTGATGGCTGCTCGCCCGGTCATCGGCATCACGTCGTACGTCGAGTCGGCCCGGTGGGGGAACTGGGAGCTGGAGGCGGCGCTGACCCCGTACGACTACGTCCGCGGGATCGAGCGCGCCGGCGGCCGGCCGCTGCTCGTGCCGCCGAGCCGGGAGGGCGTGGGGGAGACGCTCGACGCGCTCGACGGGCTGCTCCTCTCGGGCGGCTCGGACCTCGACCCGGAGCTGTACGACGCGGAGGCGCACCCGGAGACCGTGGGGACGCGCCCGGAGCGAGACCAGGCCGAGCTGGCGCTGCTCGAGGCGGCGCTCGCGCGGGACATGCCGGTGCTGGCCGTCTGTCGGGGCTTCCAGGTGCTGAACGTCGCCCACGGCGGCGACCTCGTCCAGCACCTGCCGGAGGTGGTCGGCGACGAGAAGCACCGCGAGGTGAAAGGCGTCTTCTCGGAGCATCCGGTGCGGATCGACGGGGCCTCGCGGCTCGGGTCGCTCCTCGGCGAGCGCGCGCCCGTCAAGTCGCACCATCACCAGGGCGTGGGGACGGTCGGCTCGCCGCTCCGCGAGGTGGCGTGGGCCGACGACGGCACGATCGAGGCGCTCGAGGATCCGGAGCGGCGCTTCACCGTCGGCGTGCTCTGGCATCCCGAGGCGGGGGAGGACCTGAAGCTGTTCGAGGCGCTCGTCCGGGAGGCGCGGGCGTACCGGCGGGAGCGGCGTCCATGACCGTCGTCCTGAATCCGGCGACGGAGGAGCCCCTCGCGGAGCTGGAGCCTGCGGGTCTGGAGCAGACGGACGAGGCAGTCGCGCGCGCCCGCGTGGCGTTCCGCGAGTGGCGCGCGGTGGCGCCGGCGGACCGAGCGCGGCTGCTGCGGCGGCTCGCGACGCTCGTCGAGGAGCACCACGAGGAGCTGTCGCGGCTGGAGTCGCGCAACGTGGGCAAGCCGATCGCCGGCGCGCGCGCGGAGATGGCGATGGTCGCGCAGGTCTTCCACTTCTACGCCGGAGCGGTCGACAAGCACCACGGCGAGACGATTCCCGTCGCGGGCGGCGTCGACATGACGTTCCGCGAGCCGCTCGGGGTCGTGGGGCTGATCGTGCCGTGGAACTTCCCGCTCAACATCGCCTCGTGGAAGCTCGGGCCGGCGCTCGCGTGCGGCAACACCGTCGTGCTGAAGCCTGCGGAGCTGACGCCGCTCTCGGCGCTGCGGCTGGGCGACCTCGCGCTCGAGGCGGGCCTCCCCGAAGGCGTCGTCAACGTCGTGGCCGGCAAGGGCTCGGTGGCCGGGCGCCGGCTGATCGAGCATCCGGACGTGGCGAAGATCGGCTTCACCGGCTCGACCGAGGTCGGCCGGGAGGTGATGCGCGGCGCGGCGGGGACGATCAAGCGCGTCACGCTCGAGCTCGGGGGCAAGTCGGCGAACGTCGTCTTCGCCGACGCCGACCTGGAGCGTGCGGCCGCGGCCGCGCCGTACGCCGTCTTCGACAACGCGGGCCAGGATTGCTGCGCCCGCTCTCGGATCCTCGTCGAGCGATCCGTGTACGACCGCTTCGCCGAGCTCCTGGTGGCGGCGACCCGGAACGTGAAGGTCGGGGATCCGGAGGACGATGCCACGGAGATGGGCCCGCTGATCTCCGCGCAGCACCGCGAAAGGGTCGCGTCCTTCATGGAGGGCGAGCCGCTCTTCCGCGGCGACGCGCCGAGCGGCCGGGGCTTCTGGTACCCGGCGACGCTCGTCGAGGCGCAGCCCGCCGACCGCATCGCCCGCGACGAGGTCTTTGGACCCGTGGCGGCGCTGATCCCCTTCGCCGACGAGGCGGAGGCGATACGCATCGCGAACGACTCCGACTACGGCCTCTCGGGCTCGGTCTGGACGCGCGACGGCGCACGGGCGCTCCGCGTGGCGCGGGCGCTGGAGACGGGCGTCCTCTCGATCAACTCGAACAGCTCGGTGCGCGTCTCGACGCCGTTCGGCGGGTTCAAGCAGAGCGGCTTCGGCCGGGAGCTGGGCATGCACGGGCTCGAGGGCTACAGCGAGGTGAAGAACGTCTTCTACTCCACCGAGCCGTGACGGCTGGGCGGCTGGAGGGAAAGGTCTGCGTCATCACGGGCGCGGGCGGCGGCATGGGCGCCGACGCGGCGGTGCTGTTCTCCGAGCAGGGGGCCCGGATCTGCGTCGCGGACGTGGACGGCGAGGCGGCGGAGAGGGTCGCGGCCGGGGCAGGCGACGCGCTGGCCGTCCAGGTCGACGTCGCGGACGAGGAGTCGGTGCAGGCGATGTACCGGGCGGCGGCGGAGCGCTTCGGCGGCATCGACGTGCTCTACAACAACGCCGGCATCTCGCCGCCCGACGACGCGTCGATCCTGGGAACCGAGCTCGAGGCCTGGGAGCGGGTGCAGGCGGTGAACACACGCGGCGTCTACCTCTCCTGCAAGCACGGCATCCCGTACCTGCTCGAGCGCGGCGGCGGCTCGGTGATCAACGTCGCGTCGTTCGTCGCGCTCGTCGGCGCGGCAACCTCGCAGATCTCGTACACCGCGTCGAAGGGAGCGGTGCTGTCGCTGTCGCGGGAGCTGGGGGTGCAGTTCGCGCGGCAGGGCGTTCGCGTCAACGCCCTCTGTCCGGGGCCGGTGGAGACGCCACTGCTGCTGCGGATCTGGGGCGAGGCCCCCAGCGCCGCGGAGCGCCGCCTCGTCCACCTGCCGATGGGGCGGATGGCGCGGCCGCGGGAGATCGTGAACGCGGCGCTCTTCCTCGCGTCCGACGAGTCGAGCTACGTGAACGCGGCGACCTTCGTCGTCGACGGAGGCCTGACCGCGGCGTACGTGACGCCGGAGTAGCGGCTCGCGGCTCTAGTTGCCGACGACCTGGACGAGCCAGCGGCGGTCGCGCTCGCGGTCGAGCTCGACGAAGAGCACCCGCTGCCACGTGCCGAGCTGGAGCTCCCCTTCGCGCACCGGGATCGACTCGCCTGCGGTGCCGAGCAGCATCGCCATGCAGTGCGAGTGGCCGTTGCCCTGGTCCATGTCCTCCGGGCAGATGTTCTCGGTGCGGCGGTCCCAGTCGTCGTGCGCGTAGTAGCTCTCGCACGGCACGAGCCGGCGGAGCAGCTCGCAGAAGTCCTCGAGGAAGCCTGTCTCGAACTCGTTCACGCGGACGCAGCACGTCGTGTGGGGCGAGTAGACGCAGGCGATGCCGTCCTGGACGCCGCTCTCGCGAACCGCCTCGTGGACCTCCTCGGTGATGTCGGTGACCGTCAGGCCGCCGGCGGTGCGCAGGCGCGTCTCTCGCTGGAAGACCTTCACGGCCGCCATTGTGCGCTATCCGGCCGCCCCGCGGAACCGTCAACCGGCTCCCTCAGCAGAATCTGCAACGGCGGTACCCTCTCTCGCAGCGGGGCCCGTAGCTCAGCTGGTTAGAGCAGCGGACTCATAATCCGTTGGTCCTTGGTTCGAATCCAAGCGGGCCCACATCGTCGTAATGAAAGGCCGAGCCGGAGGACTGTCAGACATGTTCCTTTTCACGAAGCCCACCAAGATGGTCGCGCCCGACGAGGCTCTCCCGGGCCGCGACGAGAAGATGCCGGTGCCGGTACTGCACGACGTGCTCGGCACGCCGCTCGAGCCGCCGTTCCCGGACGGCCTGGAGCAGGTCGTCGTGGGCATGGGGTGCTTCTGGGGCGCCGAGCGCGTCTTCTGGAATGCGCCGGGCGTCTACACCACCGCCGTCGGCTACGCGGGCGGCTTCACGCCGAACCCGACCTACGAGGAGGTCTGCTCCGGCCGCACCGGCCACACCGAGGCGGTGCTCGTCGTGTTCGACCCGCAGCAGACGAGCTACGAGGAGATTCTGCGCCTGTTCTGGGAGAACCACGACCCGACGCAGGGCATGCGCCAGGGCAACGACGCCGGCACGCAGTACCGCTCCGCCGTCTACTGGGCGGACGAGGCGCAGCGCGCCGCCGTCGAGTCGTCGCGGGAGCGGTATCAGGAGATGCTGAGCCGGGTCGGCCTCGGCGCGATCACGACCGAGGTCGCCGAGGCGGGGCCGTTCTACTACGCCGAGGACTACCACCAGCAGTACCTCGCGAAGAACCCGAACGGCTACTGCGGCCTCGGCGGCACCGGAGTCGCCTGCCCGGTCGGCGTGCACGGCGCCGAGCGCGCGTAGCGCCTGGCCGCGCGCGGCCAGCGTCAGGCGGTCTCGCCGCCGTCGATGGAGATCGTCGCGCCCGTGAAGTAGGCGGCCTCCTCGCTCGCGAGGAACGCGAAGAGCGCGGCGACCTCCTCCGGCCGCGCGTGGCGCCCCAATGGGATCGACGCGTCGACCTCGGCCAGCATCTCGGGCGTGTACTCGGCCGCCTGCATCGGCGTCAGCACGTAGCCGGGGCACACGGCGTTGACGCGCACTTTCGGCGCGAGCTCGAGCGCCATGGTGCGGGCGAGGAGGATCACGCCGGCCTTGGCGGCGTTGTAGCCCGCGTAGAAGGGATGCCCCGAGAGACCGTTGGTCGAGGCGGTCATCAGGATCACGCCGCCGTCGCCGTCGTGCATCCTCCGCGCGGCCTGCTGCGCGCAGTGGAAGACCCCCGTCAGGTTCACGTCGAGCACGCGCCGCCAGTCGGGCGCCGCGATCTCGAGGAACGGCGCGCGCAGCGAGATGCCGGCGTTCGCAACCAGCACGTCCACGCCACCGAGCAGCTCGTCGACCCGGGCGAACGCGTCTGCCACCTGGCGCTCGTCCGCCACGTCGCAACGGAGCGCCTCGACGCCGGCGATTCGCTCCGCCGCCGTCGCCACCTCCTCGTCGCCGAGCGCGAGCGCCACCACCTTCGCCCCCTCCGCGAGGAAGCGACGGCTCGTGGCCTCGCCGATGCCGCTCGTGCCGCCGGTCACGACAACCCGCTTGCCCCCGAGCCCTCTCACGCCACGTCTACTGCAGCCGCTCGGCCAGGTAGCGCAGCGCGAGCGGGTAGCGGTACTCGATCGCGCTGTGCGTCGCGTCGAACAGCTCGAAGAAGACGTCGGTGACGCCCATGCGCTCGAGCTGGAGCCGGAACGCCTCCGCCCCCAGATCGAGGAAGAACTGGTCGCGCTTGCCCGAATCGACGTAGATCGCCCGCAGGCCGCGCAGCGCCTCCGCATACCGCTCGACCATCCGCACCGGATCCCACGCGAGCCAGCGATCCCAGACGTCGTGCCGGAGCTGGCCCGTCCGCGGCTCGAAGGGCAGGTCGACCGATCCGTCGTCGTTGGCGGAGTAGCAGGCGGCCATCGCCCACGTGTTCAGCAGCGGGAAGTCGCTGCCCTTGGCAAACGCCGGCCGCGAGCGGAAGTCGTCCCAGAACCGGTCGTACGAGCCGTCGTACGAATCGCGCAGCGTTCGAGCGACCTCCCGGAAGTCGGGCAGGTAGCAGTGCTCGAACAGGGCGTCCCCGGCGTGGGTCGCGAGGCCGCCGAATAGGTCCGGCCGCAGCATGGGCGTGATCATCGCCCCGTAGCCGCCGCTGGACTTGCCGGTGACGCCGCGGTGCGCCGCCGCCGGCAACGTGCGGTAGGCGCCGTCCACGAACGGGACGACCTCTTCGCAGAGATACGTGTGGTAGCGCCCGACTCCGGGCGAGTCGAGGAACTGCGAGCCGCCGTACGACGTCCACGCATCCACGTAGACGACGAGCGCGGGTGGACAGGCCTCCTCCGCGAACAGCCGGTCGACGAGCTCCGGGACCGTCGGCCGGAAGGCGGTGCGGTTCCGCCACATGTCGAGCTGCCCCGTGTGGCCCTGGATCAGGTAGAGCGCCGGGAGGCGACGGTCCGGCTCGGCGTCGTAGACGGGCGGCCGGTAGACCCAGAGCGGCCGGCGGTGAGGGTCGCCGAGCGGGTTTCCGCGCAGCGCCTCGCTCTCGAGCTCGTGCTCGTCGAGGCGGCCGGCGAGGTCGCGTGACCAGGGCTCCACGCCGCGATTCTTCCACCGGGCCCTGGCGCGCCGTCGCTACAGTCGCGCGATGCCCCGCAGCGCGCTCTCCGCCGTGGCTCTCGCCGTGCCGGTGCTCGCGGCAGCCGGGTGCGGCGGTGGCAGCAGCAAGCCGTACACCGCGGCGGGTACGGCGCCGTGCCTCACGACGAAGGGCTTCACGAAGGTCACGACGGCGTCCGCTCGCGTCGGCCTCATCGCCGCCGTGGCGCCGAACGGCGGCCTCCGCGCCACGAGCGCGAGCGGCAACGTCCTCACGGTCGCGTTCGCGGCGGACGAGGGCGCGGCGGCCTCGACGCGACAGGCGTTCCGGAGGCATGCCTCGCCGACCTACCGGCTGCACATCGACGACGTGATGGAGTCCAAGCGGAACGCGGTGCTCGTGTGGACCGTCACGCCGGGGCCCAAGCTGCTGGCCGACGCCGAGGGCTGCCTGCACTCGTAGCCGCGGCTACACTGCCGCCCATGGCCGAGTACGGAACGATGCGCGTGAAGAGCGGGCTCGCCGAGATGCTGAAGGGCGGCGTGATCATGGACGTGGTCGACGCCGAGCAGGCGAGGATCGCCGAGGCGTCGGGCGCGGTGGCCGTGATGGCGCTGGAGCGGGTACCGGCCGACATCCGCGTCGAGGGCGGCGTCGCGCGCATGTCCGATCCCGAGAAGATCCGCGAGATCCAGGAGGCCGTGACGATCCCGGTGATGGCCAAGTGCCGCATCGGCCATTTTGCGGAGGCGCAGATCCTCCAGGCGCTCGAGGTCGACTACGTCGACGAGTCGGAGGTGCTGACGCCGGCCGACGTCGAGCACCACGTCGACAAGTGGCGGTTCACGATTCCGTTCGTCTGCGGCGCCACGAACCTCGGCGAGGCGCTGCGTCGGATCGGGGAGGGCGCGGCGATGATCCGGACGAAGGGCGAGGCGGGCACCGGCGACATCGTCAACGCCGTCACCCATATGCGAGCCGTCTTCGGGCACATCCGCCGGCTGACGTCCGCCGCGGAGGAGGAGCTGTACGCCGAGGCCAAGAAGCTGCCGGCGCCGTACGAGCTCGTGCGCTGGGTCGCCGAGCACGGCCGCCTGCCCGTCGTCACGTTCACCGCGGGCGGCATCGCGACGCCGGCCGACGCGTCGCTCTGCATGCAGCTCGGCGCCGACGGCGTCTTCGTCGGCTCCGGCATCTTCAAGTCCGGCGATCCCGAGCGGCGCGCGAAGGCGATCGTGGAGGCGACCACGCACTACCTCGACGCCGACATCCTCGCCCGCGTCTCGGCCGGGCTCGGCGAGGCGATGGTCGGCATCTCGACGGCGTCGCTCGATCCGAGCGAGCTGCTCGAGACCCGCGGCTGGTAGCCGCTTCCGTCCGACCCGCGGGCGACGATCCGCGGTGATGGACGTTCCGAAGCCGATCTGGACGACAGGGTCGTTCCTGCTCTACACGGGCGGGCTGACGGTGCTCGGCGCGGCCGTCGCGTCGCTCTCCTACCTCAGCGGCTCCTACGGCGACGCCGCCTTCCTCGGCTGGTCGGCCCTCGTCTTCGCCGTGCTCGCCGCAGCTGCCTGGCGCTTTCGTCGCGCGGGGCGCTGGATCGCCGCCGGCGTCTTCGCCCTCCTCGCGGTGGCCGCGTTCGGCGTCGTCGTCGGCGCGCTCGAGACCTGGTGGGGCTGGCTGCCGAAGCACCCGACCCCCTTCGGCGGCTTCCATGCCGGCCGCCTGCTGCTCGACCTCCTCGTCCTCGCAGCCTCGCTCGCCGCCATGCGGATCTTCCGGTTCCCGTTCCTCGCCCTGCCGGCGTTCTCGACCGCCTGGTACCTCGTCACCGACGCGGTCTCGGGCGGCGGCGACTGGTCGGCCATCGTCACGATCTTCGTCGGCGTCGTCTTCCTGCTCATCGGCACGTCGCTCGACCGCGGTCCGCGTCGCCCGTACGGGTTCTGGGCCCACCTCGCCGCCGGGCTGACGATCGGCGGCAGCGCGCTCTTCTTCTGGCACTCGAGCGACGGCGACTGGGCCCTCGTCTGCGTCACGGCGCTCGTGTTCGTCGCGCTGGCCGCCGGCGTGGGGCGCTCGAGCTGGGCATTCCTCGGCGCGGCCGGACTCCTCCTCGCCGGCGGCCACTTCGCGGCGCAGTGGGGCCACGTCCCGCTCGTCTTCGTCGACCCGTCCGACGCCGGGACGTCGCGCGGCTGGGTCCCCGGCCTCGTCTTCGCGTTCGTCGGCTTCCTGCTCGTCCTGTGCGGCCTGATCTTCGAGCGACGGCGCCGCCCGCTGCCGGCCGGATAGCCGCCTCTAGAATCCGGCTCGTGGAACGGCCGCTCCGGATCGGCGTGCTCGCCGTACAGGGCAACTTCCGCGAGCATGCGGCGATGCTCCGGCGTCTCGGTGCCGAGCCGGTCGAGGTGCGCCTGCCCGAGCACCTGGACGGGCTCGACGGCCTCATCCTCCCCGGCGGCGAGTCGACGGCGATCAGCCGGCTGATGCGCCTCTACGGGCTCGACGAGGCACTGCGGGAGTTCGAGCCGCCGATCTTCGGCACCTGCGCCGGCATGATCGTGCTCGACCGCGACCACCTCGGGCTGGCCGACATCTCCACCCGGCGGAACGCCTTCGGCCGCCAGGTGCGCAGCTTCGAGGCCGACGTCGACGTGGGGCACGGCGACGAGCCGGTGCGCGGCATCTTCATCCGGGCGCCGTGGATCGACGCGGCGGGGCCGGACGTCGAGGTCCTGGCGGAGGTCGACGGCCACCCCGTGCTGGCGCGGCAGGGGAGGATCCTCGTCGCCGCGTTCCACCCGGAGCTGACCGACGACACGAGGATCCACGAGCTCTTCTTGACCCAGGTGAGGGAGGCGGCGAGTGTCCGGGCATAGCAAGTGGTCGACGATCAAGCACAAGAAGGGCGCCGCCGACGCGAAGCGCGGCCAGCTCTTCACGAAGCTGACGCGCGCGATCATCGTCGCGGCGAAGGAGGGCGGCCCCGACCCGAGCGGCAACCTCGCGCTCCAGAACGCGATCGAGAAGGCGCGCTCGTACTCGATGCCGAAGGACACGATCGACCGGGCGATCGCCAAGGGGTCGGGCGCCGACGCCGACGCGAGCCAGTTCGAGAACGTCGTGTACGAGGGCTACGGCCCGAGCGGCGTCGCGGTGATCGTCGAGGCGCTCACGGACAACCGCAACCGGACTGCCGGCGACGTGCGGCACACGTTCACGCGCAACGACGGCAACCTCGGCGGCTCCGGCGCCGTCTCGTGGCTCTTCGAGCGGCGCGGCGTGGTGCTCGTCGAAGCGGAGGGAGCCGACGAGGACGAGTTGACGCTCGTCGCGGCCGAGGGGGGAGCCGACGACGTCTCCCTCGACGGCACGACGTTCCAGGTCACGTGCCCGCCGGAGAGCCTCGCGGCGGTGCGGGAGGCGCTGGCGGCGGCCGGCTTCGCGGTCGCCTCGGCGGAGCTGACGATGGTGCCGAAGACGACGGTCGAGGTCGGCGACGAGGGCGAGGCGAAGAAGGTGCTCCGGCTGATCGACCAGCTCGAGGAGAACGACGACGTCCAGGACGTCTACGCGAACTTCGACATCCCGGAGCGGGTGCTGGAGGCAGTCGCCGGCTGAGTCCTCCCGCGCGGGCAGGAGTCGTCCGGCTCGGTGCCTAACGTGTCGGCGTGAAGGTCGTCGGCATCGATCCGGGAACGGCTGCATGCGGGTACGGGATCGTCCACGAAAGCGGTGGGCGCCTCAGGGGCGTCGACCACGGCTGGTGGTCCACTCCGGCCGGGGAGCGCCCGGAGCTGCGCCTGAAGACGATCTTCGACGGGGTCGCGGGCCTCATCGCCGAGCACACGCCGGCGGCGCTGGCGCTCGAGGAGTCGTTCGTCGGCGTCGACGCCCGCACCGCGCTCTCCGTCGGCCAGGCGCGCGGCGCCGTGCTCGTCGCCGCCGCCCTCGCGGGCGTGCCGTGCACGGAGTACGCGCCCGCGCGGGTCAAGCAGGCCGTCTGCGGCTACGGGCGCGCCGAGAAGGCGCAGGTGCAGCGGATGGTGAAGGCCATCCTCGGGCTGGAGGCCCTGCCGACGCCGAACCACGCCGCCGACGCGCTCGCCGTGGCGATCTGCCACGCCCTGGCGCCGCCGCTGCTGCAGATGGTCGGGTGAGCCGGTGATCGCGTGCCTGCGCGGCAGGGCTCTCGCCTCGACGCCCGAGGGGCTCGTCCTCGACGTCGCGGGCGTCGGCTACCTCGTCGCCGCGACGCCGAGCGCGGTGGCGAAGGCGAAGGGCGGGGCGGAGGTGACGGTCGAGACCTACCTGCACGTCCGCGAGGACGCGCTCCAGCTCTACGGCTTCTCCGACCGCGCCGAGCGCGAGCTGTTCGTGCAGCTCCTCACGGTCAACGGCGTCGGCCCCAAGGTGGCGCTCGCGATCGTGTCCGGCTCTCCCGCCGAGGAGCTGCGGCGCGCGATCGTGCGCGAGGACACGGCCCGCTTCCAGGCGATTCCCGGCATCGGCAGGAAGACCGCCGAGCGGATCGTCCTCGAGCTGAAGGAGAAGCTCGGCGCCGGCCTCGCCGAGGTGGTCGCGGCGCCCGGCGACTCGCACCTGGTCGCGCGCGACGCGCTCGTCGAGCTCGGGTACACGCTCGGCGACGCCGAGCGGGCGCTGGCGGGCACCGACCCGGAGCTGCCGGCGGAGGAGCGCGTCCGGCAGGCGTTGAAGAGGGCGGCATGAGCACTCAGTTCCTGGCGCCGGCCGTCGGGGAAGACGACGAGGAGCTCGAGCAGACGCTGCGCCCGAGGCGCCTCGACGACTTCGTCGGGCAGGAGCGCGTGAAGGAGCAGCTCGGCGTCTCGCTCGATGCGGCGAAGGGGCGCGCCGAGGCGCTGGACCACGTCCTGCTGGTCGGCCCGCCGGGGCTCGGCAAGACGAGCCTCGCCTTCATCGTGCGCGAGGAGCTGGGCGTGGGCATCCGCACCGTCGCCGGCCCGGCGCTGGAGCGGAAGGGCGACATCGCGGCGATCCTCACAGCGCTCGAGCCGCGCGACGTGCTCTTCGTCGACGAGATCCACCGGCTGAACCGCGCGATCGAGGAGATCCTCTATCCGGCGCTCGAGGACTTCCGGCTCGACATCGTCGTCGGGCAGGGGCCGGCGGCGCGCACGTTGACGCTCGACCTGCCGCCGTTCACGCTCGTGGGCGCGACCACGCGCACGGGGCTGCTGACGACGCCGCTGCGCGACCGCTTCGGGATGACGTTCAGGCTCGACTACTACGAGCCCGGCGAGCTCGCGACGATCGTGCGCCGGTCGGCGCGGATCCTGGGCGTGGAGGTGGCCGACGAGGCGGCGGAGGAGATCGCCGGCCGCGCGCGCGGCACGCCGCGGATCGCCAACCGGATCCTGCGGCGCGTGCGCGACGTCGCCCAGGTGCGCCACCAGGGCGCGATCACCACGGCGATCGCGCGGGAGGCGCTCGAGCTGCTCGAGGTCGACGAGGCGGGGCTCGAGCGCACCGACCGCGCGCTGCTGCGGACGATCCTCGTCAAGTTCGAGGGCGGCCCCGTCGGGCTGACGACGCTCGCCGCGTCGCTGGGAGAGGAGCCGGACACGATCGAGGACGTCTACGAGCCGTACCTGCTGCAGCTCGGGTTCATCCAGCGTACCCCCCGCGGCCGCACGGTGACGGCCCTCGGCCGCGCGCACGTCGGCGCCGCGTCGCAGGCGGAAGCGAAGCTGTTCTAGTGCCGGAGCTCTGGACGCCGGTGGTCGACGGGCCGCACGAGGCGTTCGTCGAGCGGCTGCATCGCACCATCGCCCGCTTTGCCGAGGCGGCCGGCGTCGAGACGCCGGTGGTCGAGGTGGAGCTCGTCGACACGTCGCGGTTCGTCCTGGACCGGATCGAGCCCGACCCGGGCTTCGGGATGGTGACGATCTACGTTCAGGGCCGCGACGACGACGCGCCCGACGCGCTCGTGATCCCGCTCGGCTCGATCCGCCGCATCGAGCTGCGCAAGACGCCCGAGGAGCGCGTCGCCCGCTTCGGCTTCAGCGTCCCCGAGACGTAGACGAGCCACGGCGCGGCGAGCAGCGCCATCACGTCGAACCACACGTACCCGCTCGCGACGCCGCTCGGCGGGTTCCCGTTTGGGATGCCGAGCCCCGGCAGCGCGACCGCCCAGCGCCACGTCCCGATCGAGGTGCCGTACAGCTCCAAGGCCGCGACCACGAGGAAGACGCCGGCGTACACGGCGCGCGAGCGCGACCGCCACAGGAAGAGGCAGAGCAGCGGCACGCCGAACGCTCCGGCCACGTCGAGACGGGGGAGCAGGGTCAGCCCGGCGAGCGCCCAGGCGACGGAGCCGGCGGCCGCCGCCGTGACGAGTGCGCGCTCGCGCGCCGCCGCCGCGAGCGCGAGGCCGCTTAGGTAGACGAGCCCGTGCGCGGGCGGGATGAAGAGCGGCAGGTTGTGCAACCGGTAGCGGTAGACGCCCCAGAGCAGCGACCCCGACACCTCCCCGGCCGTGGCGAAGACGACGACGCCGAGCGCCTGCGCCCGCGCCAGCGCCGGCAGCGGCCGCAGCGCGGCGAGCAGCACCGCCCACGTCACGAGGCCGAGCGCGACCTGCGCGCGCGCCCCCGCCCGCGTATCCAGCGCCAGCAGCGCGGCGAGGTACGCGGGCCCCGCCGCGGCGTACCAGCGGGGCACGCTCATCGCCGGTACTGCACCTCGTGCCAGCTCGGCGTCGGCAGCAGCTCGAGCAGCGCCCGCCCGCCGCCGGGGTCGCGGTAGGAGAACTCCGCGGCCTCGTCGTCCCAGCCCACCTCGAGCTTCCCCTCCTTCACCCGGTGGTCGAGCCACGCCCCCCGGAAGACGAGCTTCTTGAGCCAGTAGACGAGCGACTCGCCGTGGACGAGGGAGATGTCGTCCCAGTGGCGAACGAGGTAGCGGCCGAGCGAGCTGCGGGGCGCGGCGATCGCGTCCCGCTCGACGAGCTCGACCAGGTCGGCCGTCTCGTCGTCGTCGAGCTCGTTCCTCGCCAGGAGGCCGAGCTTGACGGCGGCTGCCGTCACGCGCTGCTCGAAGTCCGAGGCGTTGAAGCCGAAGCGGTAGCCGAGGAACTCCACGACGTAGTCGCCGCCGGAGCTGTAGTTCGCCTCCGCGTCCACCGGTCGAAGGTTACTGTGGGGTCGTGCGGACGCTCCGGATCCCGGCCGCGCTCGCCGCCGTGCTCGCGCTCGTCGCGGCGACGGCGTGGGCGATGGGCTGGTCGCTCGAGCAGGCCGTCTACCTCGCGCCGGTGATCGTCGTCGGCGCCGCCGCGGCCGTGGGCCTCCTCATCCTCTGGGGCAAGGTCGCGGCCCAGCAGCTGCGGGAGACGAAGAGGCCGAAGCTGGTGCTCGCGCTCTGGCTGAGCGGGGTCGCGCTGCTCGCGCTGCTCAGCGTGCTCGGCGTCGAGCTGCCGCGCGAGGGGTAGCCGCGCGCGTGCTCGTGTTCCGTCCGACCGCACCCGTACGGTGGCCGGACGATGCACGAGGGCACCTGGACCATTGGTCCCTGCGCGCACCGGCTGCAGGCGGACCTGGCCAGGTCGCTCGGAATCAGCGAGCTCACCGCGGGCGTCCTCGTCCGGCGCGGCTTCTCGGATCCCGCAGCCGCGGGCGCGTTCCTCGACGGCGAGCTCCCGCCGCACGACCCCTTCCTGCTCGGCGACATGCGCGTGGCGTGCGAGCGCATTCGCGCGGCGATCGCCGAAGGTCGCCGCATCTGCGTACACGGCGACTACGACGTCGACGGCATCGCCGCGACGGCGCTCGCCGTCCTGCTTCTGCGCGAGCTCGGCGCGGACGCCGACTGGCACCTGCCGAGCCGCTTCGACGAGGGCTACGGCGTGCGCAGCGAGACGCTCGCGCGGCTGGCCGACGAGGGCTGCGGTCTCGTGCTGACGGTCGACTGCGGCATCACTGCGGTCGACGAGGTCGCCGAGGCCGGGGCGCGCGGGCTGGAGGTTGTCGTGACCGACCATCACCGGCCGGGGGACGCGCTGCCCGACTGCCCCGTCGTCGCCACGCGCCCCTCGGAGTACCCGTTCCCGGAGCTGTGCGGCACGGGTGTCGTCTACAAGCTCGGCCAGGCGCTGCACGGACTGGACTCGGAGATCCCGAAGCGGCATCTCGACCTGGTTGCGCTCGCGACGATCGCCGACGTCGTGCCGTTGCTCGACGAGAACCGGAGCCTGGCGATCGCGGGCCTGCGTGCGCTCGCGCGGACCCAGAAGCCGGGGCTGCGGGCGCTAATGCGCTCCGCGGGCGTCGATCCCGCCGCGGTCGACTCCGGTTCCGTCGGCTTCCGGCTCGGGCCGCGCATCAACGCCGCCGGACGGCTCGGCCACCCCCGCGCGGCGCTCGAGCTGCTGCTGACCGAGGACGCCGACGAGGCTCGCCGGCTTGCCTGCTCCCTCGAGGAGCTGAACCGGGAGCGGCAGGCGGTCGAAGGGCGGATCGTGCGCGAGGCGACGGCCCAGGTCGAGGGGTGGCCGGAGGCGCAGCGCAGGCGGCGCGCGTATGTCGTCGCCGGCGAGGACTGGCACGAGGGAGTGATCGGCATCGTCGCGTCACGCCTCGTCGAGCGCTTCCACCGGCCCGTCGTGCTGCTCGCGGGTGCCGACGGCGAGTGGAAGGGATCGGGGCGCTCGCTGCCGTCCTTCGACCTGCACGGAGGGCTCGCCGCCTGCTCGGACCTGCTCGAGCGCTGGGGCGGCCATCGCGCCGCCGCCGGCCTCTCGATCAGGCCGGAGAACGTGCCTGCGTTCGCCGAGCGGCTCGCGGCGCACGCCGGGGAATCGCTCGTCGAGGATGACCTGCAGCCGGTGACGCGCGTCGACGCGATCGTGCCGCGCGGCACGCGCCTGACGCTCGACCTCTGCGGCGAGCTGGCGAGGCTCGCGCCGTTCGGCCTCGGGAATCCCGAGGTGACGCTGCTCGCGCCGGGGTGCGAGCTCGGCGAGCTTGCGACGGTGGGCGAGGGGAAGCATCTCCGCTTCCGCGTCCGCCGCGACGGTGCGGACGCGGGCAGCGCGATCGC
This sequence comes from Actinomycetota bacterium, assembly GCA_039648875.1. Lineage (GTDB taxonomy): Bacteria > Actinomycetota > Thermoleophilia > Gaiellales > Gaiellaceae > Palsa-739. The sequence goes on along the minus strand of JBBWZD010000039.1, from coordinate 14,701 downwards.
CTTCGGTGCGGGAGCGAGGCTCGACGGCTACCGGAGCGCGGGTCGCTGGGACGTCGCGTTCCGGCTCGAGGAGAACCGCTGGAACGGCACCGTCTCGCCGCAGCTCGTCGTCCGCCGGATCTTCGGGGCCGCCGAGCGGTTCGAGGAGCTGCGCGACTGGCTGGCGGCCGAATACCGGCTGCCGCCCGAGGCGCGCGACGTCGAGGCCGACGCCGTCTTCCGGGAGCTCGAGGTCGCCGCGGCCGGCGCCGGGCGACGGCACCTGCTCGAGTCGGCGCGCTTCCGCGCGCTGCTCGCGGGCGAGCCGGTGCTCGCTCGCGCGGCGTGATCCGCCGCGCGACCGACGACGACTGGCCCGCGATCGTCGCGGTGCACCGGCGCGCGTTCGGAGACGAGGACGTGCCGCGCCTCGTCCGGGAGCTGCGCGCGAGCGACGTCTACGAGCCGGACCTGTCGTTCGTCGCGGTGACGGGTGGGCTCGTCGTGGGGCACGTGATGAACACGTGGTCGGGCCTCGAGGGCTCCGCCGCGCGGCTCCTGCAGCTCTCGCCGCTCGGGGTGCTGCCGGAGCGGCAGCGGCAGGGCTTCGGCTCGGCGCTCGTGCGCGAGTCGCTCGCGGCCGTGCGGGCGCGGGGGGAGCCGCTGCTCCTCGTGGAGGGGAACCCCGCCTTCTACGGACGCTTCGGGTTCGCCCGCGCGGACGAGCTCGGGTTGCTGCCGCCGCCCGAGGCGCGGTACGACTGGGCGTTCCAGGTGGCGGTGCTCGACGAGCGGGCGGACCTACCGCAGGGGCGGGTGATCTACTCGCAGCCCTTCCAGCACTGAGCGAGCGCGGCGCGCGCGGCGGGGTGCCGGGCGAAGCGGCCGCGCCTCGTGGTCCAGCGTCGCCAGCAGGCGGGCGAGCTTCATGACCTTGCGGCCCTTCCTGCGCTGCGAGAGGAGCATGAGCACCGTCACTTCGCCCGTTGAACGGGCCTTCCTTCCGCGGAGGTACGCGCGGAGGCCCGGAGTACACTGGGACGATGGCGACACTCGAGACTGGAGAGCGTCACCAGGGGCTTCTCGACGCGCTGCTCGCCGAGGTCGGGGCCTACACGACCGCCGTCGACACCGAGCTCGTCACGCGCGCGTTCCGCTTCGCCGCGACCGCGCACGAAGGCCAGCAGCGGCAGTCGGGCGAGCCCTTCATCATGCACCCGGTCGGCGTCGCGAAGATCTGCGCGGAGCTGCGCCTCGACGAGCAGACGCTCGCCGCCTCGCTCCTGCACGACGTCGTCGAGGACACGGGCGCCGACCTCGACGAGGTGCGCGCGGAGTTCGGCGACGAGGTCGCGCATCTCGTGGACGGCGTCACGAAGCTGACGCGGATCCAGTTCCAGAGCCGCGAGCAGGCGGAGGCGGAGAACTACCGGAAGATGGTCGTCGCGATGTCCGAGGACGTCCGCGTGATCCTCGTGAAGCTCGCCGACCGTCTGCACAACCTGCGCACGATCGAGTACCTCGGCAAGCAGAAGCAGATCCAGAAGGCGAAGGAGGCGCTCGAGGTCTACGCACCGCTCGCGCACCGCCTCGGGATCCACGCCCTCAAGTGGGAGCTGGAGGACCTCGCCTTCCAGATCTTGCACCCGCGCAAGTACGAGGAGATCAAGACGATGGTGGCGGAGCGGCGCGCCGACCGCGAGGGGCACGTCGGCGAGGCGGCGGAGGTGCTCCGGCGCGAGCTGGCCAAGGTCGACATCCCTGTCGAGATCCTGGGGCGCGCGAAGCACTTCTACTCCATCTACGACAAGATGGCGAAGAAGGGCCGGGAGTTCAACGAGATCTACGACCTCACCGCCATGCGGGTGATCGTGGAACGCGACCGGGAGGAGGGCACGCGCGACTGCTACGGCGCGCTCGGCCTCATCCACTCGCTGTGGAAGCCGATGCCCGGGCGCTTCAAGGACTACGTGGCGATGCCGAAGTTCAACGGCTATCGCTCGCTGCACACGACGGTGATCGGGCCCGGCGGGCGGCCGCTCGAGATCCAGGTGCGGACGCGCGAGATGCACGACATCGCCGAGCTGGGCGTCGCGGCGCACTGGAAGTTCGACAAGCGCGGCAAGCTGGTCGCCGGCGACGAGTGGTCGGCGTGGGTCACGCAGCTGATGGACGCGCACGCGGAGGAAGCGGACTCGCGCGAGTTCGTCAAGTCCTTCCGCACCGATCTCTTCGACGAGGAGGTGTTCGTCTTCACGCCGAAGGGCGAGGTGAAGACGCTGCCGGCCGGCGCGACCCCGATCGACTTCGCCTACGCGGTGCACACGGACGTCGGCCACCGCACCGTGGGCGCCAAGGTGAACGGCCGCATCGTGCCGCTGCACTACAAGCTGAAGAGCGGCGACCGCGTCGAGGTGCTGACGTCGAAGAGCGGCCGCGGCCCCTCACGCGACTGGCTGTCGCTCGTCGCGTCGTCGCGCGCGCGCAACAAGATCCGCCAGTTCTTCTCGCGCGAGCAGAAGGAGGACCTCGAGGCGAAGGGCCGCGCGCTGCTCGAGCACGCGCTCAAGGGCCAGAACCTGCCGTACCGGAAGCTCGCCGGCTCGGCCGTGCTCGCGGGCGTGATCCGCGAGTCGGGCTACAAGAAGGCGGAGGACTTCTACCTTGCGCTCGGCGCGGGCAAGCTCACCGCCGGCTCGATCGTCAACAAGGTCCTGCAGAAGCTGAAGGTCCACGAGGTGGCCGAAGAAGCGCCCGTCCTCCCGCGCAAGAAGCCGAAGGCGCGCGACGCGCTGGCGAGCAACACCTACGGGATCAACGTCGTCGGCGTCGAGGACGTGCTCGTGCGGCTCGCCAAGTGCTGCACGCCCGTGCCGGGCGACGAGATCGTCGGCTACATCTCGCTGGGCAAGGGGATCACGATCCACCGCGGCGACTGCCCGAACGTGCGCGCGCTGATGCGCAACCCGGAGCGCTTCACCCCGGTCGAGTGGGAGGGCGGGACGACGCAGAGCTTCCGCGTCCACATCGCCGTCGACTCGTGGGACCGGCCGCGGCTGCTCGAGGACGTGGCGCGGACCTTCGCCGAGCACGGCGCGAACATCGTCTCCTACGGCGGCGCCGTCGAGGACCAGATGGCGCGCAACTGGTACGTCGCAGAGGTCGCCGAGGTGAAGGCGCTGCGCACGCTGCTCGGCTCCCTGCGGAACATCGACGGCGTCTTCGACGCCTACCGCGTCACGCCCTCGTAAGACGTCCCTCGGTCGAGGGAACCCCGGCGCCGTTCGGCGGGGTACCTCGAACGGGTGCGCGCACGGCGGGCCGCACGGGCGGCAGACTACGTTCCCTCGAACGAGGGATCGACTCCTCGTGGGGCACGTTCCCCCGGACGAGCGATGGACACCGATCGAGGGACGACCTAGGAAGAGGTGGGGAGGAGGCGCGTGGCTGCGGCGCCCGGCCGGCGAGGACACGGCCGGAGCGGCCGCGGCCGAGGCTCAGGATCAGGATCAGGACTCCCACGGCTCGCCGCCGGTGTCCCAGCCGACGAGGCAGTGGCCCGAGATCAGCACCGCGACGCGCTCGAGGAACGGCCGATCCTCGACCGGAGCACCGTCCACCGTCAGCTCCGCGACCCGCTCGCCCTGCCACGCGACCGGAACGGAGGTGCGGCGCGCGGTGTCGGGCTCGCCGGCCGCCGGACCGAGGGCCAGGGAGTCCGCCTCGACGAAGAAGATGCCGGCCCACGCGTAGCCCCCCCGCTCCTGCAGGATCGCAACGACCTGCCGCAGGACGTCGTCCGCGTCGCCGCCGCGGTTGAGGACGCGGTCGATCGCCTCCAGGGCCCCGCTAGTGCTCGACATCGCCGCCCTCGAAGGAGCGGACGGCCTGCCGGTAGTCGTCCGGGACCGGTCTCGCCTTCCGTTCGCCCAGGTCGACGTACACGGCGGTCTGGTGCGCCGTGACCATCAGCGCGTCGTCCTCGACGCGGTAGGCGGCGTGCTCGAAGGTCACGCTCGTGCGCCCGAGTCGGCTCTGCCGGCAGAAGATCTCGATCGTGTCGTCGAACCGCGCCGGCGCGAAGTACTCGATCGCGATCGCGCGCATCACGAAGTCGCCGTCGTCGCGACGGTGCAGCAGCCCCAGGTGACGCAGGTACTCCGTCCGGGACAGGTCGAAGTACGGCAGGTACCGGCCGTAGTAGACGATCCCCTGGGCGTCGGTGTCGGAGAACCCGACGCGGGTCAGCGCCGAGTACTTGAACGGCGGCTTCGCATCCGTCCCGCGCCCGAGCTCGAGCCCCATCTCGCGGGTGATCCTACGTGTCGCCTCGTGTCGAGACTCTCCGGCAGTTGTGTGACGCAGCCGCCGCCGTCGGGGCCGCGGCGCTAGCGTCGGCGGCATGGGACGCGGGCATCGGGTGATCGACGCCGACTACCTGTACCACGTCGGCTCGCGAGGCAACAACGGCGAGGCAATCGTCCGCGACCGCGGCGACTGCGGTGCATTTCTTCGCGATCTCGACCGTGTGGCGCGGAAGTTCGACTGGGAGGTCTGGTCGTGGTGCCTCATGACGAACCACGTGCACCTGGTGCTCAGGACGCCGAACGGCGGCCTCTCCCAGGGCATGCAGCAGCTCAACGGCAACAACGGACGCCGCATGAACCGGCGGCACGGGCGACGAGGGCACCTCGTCCAGAACCGATTCTTCGCCGTTCCGCTGGAGTCGGAGGCGCACATGCAGGCGGCGATCGCCTACGTCGCCAGGAACCCGGTGAAGGCGGGGCTGTGCCGCACCGCCGCCCAGTGGCCCTACAGCAGCGACCGCGCCACCGTCGGCCCCGAACCTGCCCCGGGCTGGCTCGTGGTCTCCCAGGTGCTGGCGCTCTTCGGCTACGACCGCGAGCACGCGCTCACCCGCTACCGCGACATGGTCCAGTCGGGACACCTCCCGGTGTCAGACACGATTGAGGTGGTGTCCCGGTGGGAGGCGGCCGCCGGAGACGGTGGGGGCGTGGCGTGACTTCTACGCTCGAGCTCGCGCTCGCCACGGCGGTCCGGGCTCCCGGCTCCTCAGGAACGGATCAGTGCCAGCACCTCGTCGCGCTTCGCCTCCATCAGCTCTTGGGAGCGCGCCTCGAGGTTCAGCCGCAGCAGCGGCTCCGTGTTCGACGGGCGGACGTTGACGTGCCAGTCGCCGGCGTCGACCGAGATCCCGTCCAGGTGCGAGACCTTGCCCTCGGCCGCGTAGCGCTCCTTCAGCTCCTGCAGCTTGAGCGCGACGTCCGCGACCGGGGTGTTGAGCTCGCCGGTGATGAAGTACCGCTCCCGCAGCGGGCGCAGCAGCTCGGACAGCTTCACGCCGCGCCTCGACACGAGCTCCAGCATGAGCAGGAACGGCACCACCCCCGAGTCGGCCTGCGAGAACTCGCGGAAGTAGTAGTGGCCGGAGACCTCGCCGGCGAACGCCGCCTGCTCCTGCCGCATGCGGTGCTTGATGTAGGCGTGCCCCACGCGGTTCACGAGCGGCACCCCGCCGGCGCGGACGATCGTCTCGGGCACGGCCCAGCTCGCGCGGACATCGTAGATGATCCGGGCGCCGGGCTCCTTCTCGAGCACCGCCTCCGCCAGCAGCGCGGTCGCGAAGTCGCCCGGCACGAACTCGCCCCCGTCGTCGACGAAGAAGCAGCGGTCGCCGTCGCCGTCGAACGCCACGCCGAGGTCGGCCCCCTCCTCCAGCGTCTTCGCGACGATGAACTCGCGGTTCTCGGGCAGCAGCGGGTTCGGCTCGTGGTTCGGGAACGAGCCGTCCGGGTCGAAGTAGCACCGCACCGTGTCGACGGGCAGCCGCTCGAGCACGGGCGGCAGCATCGCGCCCGCCATACCGTTGGCCGCGTCGACGACGACGCGCAGGGGGCGCACGGCGGACGCGTCGACGAAGGACATCACCCGGTCGACGTAGGCGGGCCAGATGTCGTACGGCCGGATCCGATCGTCGCGGCCGCCGCCGCCGCCGCGCGCCGACACGGCGAGCGCGCGGTCGCGGACCGCGGGGAGGCCGGACTCGCCGCCGACGGGCAGCGCGCCGCGGCGCACGATCTTCATGCCCGTGTACTCCTTCGGGTTATGGGAGGCGGTGACCGCGACCCCGCCGTCCAGGCCGAGCTCCCCGACCGCGAAGTAGAGCATCTCGGTGCCGACCAGGCCGAGGTCGAGCACCTCCGCGCCGGCGTCGGCGGCACCGGCCATCAGCTCCGCCGCCATCTGCGGTCCCGAGAGCCGCATGTCGCGCCCCACGGCGATCCGCCGCGGCTCGAACTCCTCGACGTAGGCGCGCCCGATCGCGTAGGCGCCCTCCTCGTCGAGCTCCTCGGGGTAGACCCCGCGGACGTCGTACGCCTTGAAGGCCTTCGGGTCGAGCACGCGCCGATGCTACGGAACGAGCCCGGACCGCCGCCTCGGTAGCCCCCGCCGGGACATCTAAAGTGGGACGGTGGAACGGAAGCTCGCGACCGTGCTGTTCGTCGATCTCGTCTCCTCGACGAGCCTCGTCGCCGACTCCGATCCCGAGGTCGTGCGGCGGCGCGTGACGCGCTTCTTCGACCAGGTCGCCCACTGCATCGTCACCCACGGCGGCCTGGTGGAGAAGTTCGCGGGGGACGCCGTCATGGCCGCGTTCGGCGTCCCGCTCGCGCACGAGGACGACGCGGAGCGGGCAGTCCGCGCCGCCGTCGCCACGCTCGAGAAGGTGACGGAGCTCGGGCTCGAGGCGCGGGTCGGCATCGAGTCCGGCGAGGTCGTCGCAGACGACTCCGACTCGACGTTCGCGACGGGCGAGCCGGTGCACCTCGCCGCACGCCTGCAGCAGGCGGCGCAGCCGGGGGAGATCCTCCTCGGGCCGGTGGCCGCGAGGCTCGTGCGAGAGCGCGTCGAGCTCGAGCCCGCGGGAGCGCTCGACCTCCGCGGCTGGCGCGTCCCGGTCGAGGCGCAGCGCGTCGTTTGCGTCGCCGACCTCGGCGCGCCCGTGCGCGGCCTCGCCGCGCCGCTCGTCGGCCGCGAGTCGGAGCTGGAGCTGCTCGAGAACTCCTTCGCCCGCGTCGCCCGCGACCGTCGGGCCTCGCTCTTCACGATCTACGGCGAGCCCGGCGTCGGCAAGAGCCGGCTGGCGCACGAGTTCGTCGCCGGCCTCGAGGGAGCGACCGTGCTCTCCGGCCGCTGCCTGCCGTACGGCGAGGGCGTCACGTACTGGCCGCTCGCCGAGATGGTCAAGGCCTCGGCCGGCATCACCGACGACGACACCCTCGAGGCGGCCCAGGGAAAGCTGCGGGCCTGCTGCGAGGACGAGGCGGTCGCGGACCTGCTCGGCCTCGCCGTCGGCGTGCTCGAGGCCGTCGAGGGAGAGCGGAGCCAGCAGGAGATCGCGTGGGCGGCGGGGGCCTGGGCGGACCAGCTCGCGCAGGCTCAGCCGCTGGTGCTGTTGTTCGAGGACGTGCACTGGGGCGAGGAGCCGCTGCTCGCGCTCATCGAGCACCTCGCGGCCTGGGTGAAGGATGCGCCGCTGCTGCTGCTCTGCCTCGCACGACGGGAGCTGCTCGACGTCCGGCCCACCTGGGGCGGCGGGCGCGCGCGCGCAACGGCCATCGAGCTCGAGCCGCTGCCGGCGGAGGAGAGCGCCCAGCTCGTCGAGGCGCTGACGGCGGACCTCGAGCTGCCGGTCGACACCGAGGCCGTGCTCGCGAAGACGGAGGGCAACCCGCTGTTCCTCGAGGAGACCATCCGCATGCTCGCGGAGCGGCCGCGCGCCGGCGCCGAGCGCATCCCCGACACGCTGCAGGCCCTGATCGCCGCCCGCATCGACCGGCTGCCGGCGACGCAGCGCGCGCTGCTCCAGCGCGCGGCGGTGATGGGCCGCATCTTCATGGCCGGCGCCGCCGCGCAGCTCTCGCCCACCGACGACGACGTCGGGCAGGCGCTGGACGAGCTGCTGCTGCGCGATTTCCTCGTCCGCGAGCCGCGGGCGACGATCAGCGGCGAGGAGGCCTACAAGTTCAAGCACGTGCTGATCCGCGAGGTCGCCTACGCCGGCCTCTCGAAGACCGCCCGCGCGGACCTGCACAGCCTTTTCGCGGACTGGCTCGACGAGCGTGCGGGAGACGAGCTGCTCGAGATCCGGGCCTTCCACCTCGACCAGTCCGCGCGCTTGCACGCGGAGCTCGACGGCGCGGCGCCGCCCGAGCTCCGCGAGCGGGCGGCCGAAGCCCTGACGCATGCCGGCAGGCGGGCGCTGTCGCGGGAGGCCTTCCGCACCGCGCGAAAGCTCCTGCTGCGCGCGGTCGAGCTCGCGCCGACGCTGGAGCGCCGCTATCTCGCCGCCCGCGCGGCGTGGCGCCACGCCGACATGACGGCGGTGATGGTCGAGATGGGGGAGGTCGTGTCCGCCGCGCGGGAGGTGGGCGAGCGGCGCCTCCAGGGACGGGCGCTGGCGGCGCTCGCCGACGCCGTGCTCCATCAGCGCGCCGACGCGCTCGAGGCGCAGCGGCTCGTCAACGAGGCGCTCGAGGTGCTGGCCGACGAGCCGCCCGCGATCCGCTTCGAGCCGCTGTGGATCGCCTCGCAGATCGCCTCCTGGCTGGGCGACGTCGAGGGGTTCGAGGGCTGGGCGAGGCTCGCGCTGGAGGCGGCACGCGCGGCCGAGCGGAAGGATCTCGAGGCGATCGTGACGCAGGATCTCGCCCTGTCGTATCTGCTGCGCCTCGAGCTCGACCAGGCGGAGCCGCTGGTCGAGCGCGTCGACGAGCTCGCCGCCGGCAGCGGCAGCGTCTTCAGCCGCGCGAACGCGCTCGCCGTGCGCGGCTGGCTGGAGTTCCGCCGGCCGCGGCTATCCGAGGCCGAGGCGGCGTTCGCTGCCGCACGGGAGCTGTACGGGGAGATCGGCAACACCGCGCGGGAGGCAACCATGGCGATGATGGTCGGCCGCTGCCTCGCGGCGCAGGACGACGCCGAGGCGGCGGAGAAGGTCTTGCACGACTCGGTGCGGATGCTGAAGGGCCTCGGCGACCGGGCGCAGCTCTGCGAGGCGCAGCGTTCGCTGGCGCAGGTGCTCGTGACGCTGGGCCGGCTCGAGGAGGCCGAGCGGCTCGCTCTGGAGGCGCGCGAGACGGTCGGCCCCGAGGACCGCATGTCCGGCTCGACCACGAAGGTGGCGCTCGCGCAGGTGCGGGCGGCGCAGGGTCGCGACCACGAGGCCGACGCGCTCTTCCACGAGGCGATCGACGGGCTCGCCGCCTACGGGATGCGCGCCGTGGAGCGGCTCGCGCTGCGCGACTACGTCGAGTTCCTGCGCGACCGCGGCCGGCTCGACGAGGCGGCGGGCTACGAGGCCCGGCTCGGCGAGCTCGCGCCGACCAGCACGGCGCCGATCGCCTGAGTCGACGCCTCGTCCGGAGACTCGCTGATCACGGTGGCTGCGCGCCCGAAGCGCAGGAGCGCCTCCCGGAGCGGCTCCGCCCGCAGCGTCCCCTCGCCGTACGGCAGGTGCTTCGTCTCGTTGCGGTTCGCGTAGGCGATGTCGCTGAAGTGGACGTGGAACGGCGCCTCCGGCTCGAGCACGGCGTCGGCGGCCTCCAGCACCGCCGCGAACGCGTCGGCGCCGGTGAACGCACCGTCGCTCGTCGCGTGCATGTGGGCGAAGTCGAGCACGGGCCGCACGAAGTCGACCTGCGAGGCGACGGCGAGCACGTCGTCGATCGTGCCGAGCTCGCGCACGCGCCCCATCACCTCGATCCCGAACGGCACGAGCCGGTCCTTCGCCTCGAGCCGCCCGCGCAGGTCGCCGAGCTGGTCGACGACGTCCGCGAGCGCCCGATCTCGTTCCCGGCCGAGCAGGAAGCCGGGGTGGAACACGACGACCTCCGCGCCCGCCGCCTTCGCCAGTCCGGCGGTGTGGTCCAGCATGCCGAGCGCCATGCGGAACTTCTTGCCACGCTCGACGTGGCCCATGAAGGCGGCGAGCGGCGCGTGCACCGAGAGTGCGACATCGGCCGTGCGGAGCGCCTCGCGGAGCAGCGCGGCGTTCTCGTAGTCGAGCCAGAACCCTCCGGCGAAGCCGATCTCGACGGCGCGGTAGCCGGCCGACGCGAGCGCCCCGGCCGCCTCCTCGAAGCTCGCCGCCGGCGGCAGCCCCGAGGGCCCGATGCGGATCTCGCCCACGCGCGCAGGGTAGTCCGTCCGACGCCTTTTCTACCGTTTCGCCATGGCCATCCAACCTTCGCGGATCGACCTCCTCGAGCTCGACATCGACCTCCGCCTGACCGACCTCTGGCGCGAGGCCGCCGACATCTCCGACTGGAACCTCGACGTCGCCGCCGCCTTCATGCGGGCCGCGTACGGCAAGGGCTACTGTGACGCGCTCACCGAGGACTCGCCCGGCTCGCTCTGCCACGACCACGGGTACCGGGTACCGCCGCGCCAGGTGCCGGCGCCCAGCGCCGACGGCGCGTAGCTCCCCGGGCGACCGCGGGTACAATCGGGCCCGATGAGGCGGAGCCCCACCCGTCTGGTGATCGCGCTGTCGATCGCGGGAGTCCTCGCCGTCTTCATCCTCTACACCTCCATCGCGGGAGCGGGCACGCCGCAGCTCCAGCCGAGCGAGCTGCCGCAGCATCGGGGCGACGTCCTGCTCGTCGGTCGCGTCGTGCGCCCGCCGACCGGTGACGCGCACGGCGCAGGCATGCACTTCGTGCTCCGGAACATGAAGGGCGACGCCGCGGCACGGGTGCCGGTCCGCTACACCGGCAGCGTGCCGGACCTCTTCCGTGCCGGGCGGGAGGTCGTGGTCGAGGGCACGCTCCACGGCGGCACCTTCGTGGCGAAGCCGGGGACGCTCTCGACCAAGTGTCCGTCGAAGTACACGCCCGCCAAGCCGAACAGCTCGGGCTGACATGGCCGCGCTCGGCCGCGCAGCGCTCCTCCTGAGCCTCGGGCTCGTCGCCTACGCGCTCGTGGCCGGCTTCCTCGGCGCCCGCGGGCGCAGGCGCCGTCTGGCGCTCTCGGCCCGGAACGCGCTTCTGGCGGCGTTCGCGACGACCGCAGTCGCCGCCGGCGTCCTCTGGCTCGCGCTCGCGCGCCGCGACCTCTCGTTCGTCTACGTGGCGCAGCACACGAGCCGCTCGCTGCCCCTCGGCTACGCGCTGTCGGCCTTCTGGGGCGGCCAGGAAGGGTCGCTGCTCCTGTGGCTGCTGATCCTCACGGGCTATGCGGCGCTCGCCGCCTGGCTGAACCGGCGCAATCGCGACCTGGTGGCCTGGGTGGTTCCGGTGCTGGCCGCCGTCGCCGGCTTCTTCGCCTTCATGCTCTGCTTCGTCTCGAGCCCCTTCGACACCGGGCCGGCGCCCGCCGACGGGGCGGGCATGGTGCCGAGCCTGCAGAACCCGTACATGCTCGCGCACCCGCCGCTGCTCTACCTCGGCTACGTAGGCCTGACCGTGCCGTTCGCGTTCGCGATGGGCGCGCTGCTCTCCGGCCGCACCGACGAGCGCTGGATCGTCGCGACCCGGCGCTGGACGCTCGCGGCGTGGACGTTCCTCGGCGTCGGCCAGCTGCTCGGCGCCCACTGGGCGTACGTCGAGATCGGCTGGGGCGGCTACTACGCCTGGGATCCGGTCGAGAACGCGGCGCTGATGCCGTGGCTGGCGGCCACGGCCTTCCTGCACTCGGTGATGATCCAGGAGAAGCGCGGGATGCTGAAGGTCTGGAACATGGTGCTCGTCGCGCTCGCCTTCTGCCTCTCGATCTTCGGCACCTTCCTCACGCGCTCGGGCGTCGTCAACTCGATCCACTCGTTCTCGCAGAGCCCGCTCGGCGGCTGGTTCCTGGGCTTCATCGCCCTCTGCGCCGCCTTCTCCGTCGCCGTGATCTACCTGCGGCTGCCGCTGCTGCGGGCGCGGACGAAGCTCGAGTCGCTCGTCTCGCGCGAGGCGACCTTCCTCTACAACAACCTGCTGCTCGTGGCGCTGGCGCTGACGATCCTCTGGGGCGTCGTCTACCCGCTGCTGACGGAGGCGGTGCGCGGAGAGACGCGCTCGGTGTCGAAGCCCTACTACGACTTCTTCCTGCACACGTTCGGCCTGCCGCTGTTGCTGCTGATGGGCCTCGGGCCGCTCGTGGCCTGGCGGCGCGCGTCCCTCCGCGCGCTCGGCCGTACCTTCCTCGTCCCCGCGGCAGCCGCTCTCGCCACCGGGGTCGCGCTCCTGGCTATCGGCTACGGCTCCTCGATTCCGGGCCTGCTGGCGTATACGTTCTCGGCGTTCGTCGCCGGGTCGATCGTGCTCGAGTTCGTCCGCGGCACGCGGGCCACGGGCTCGCTCTTCCGGCTCGTCTCGCGGAACCGGCGCCGCTACGGCGGCTACCTCGTGCACGCGGCGGTGCTCATGCTCGCAATCGGCGTCGCCGGCTCGAGCGCATACCAGACGGTTCGCGAGCGGGGCCTGGAGCCGGGGCAGTCCCTCGAGGCCGCCGGCTACACGTTCACGTACCTCGGCCTGCGGCAGAGCCAGGAGGCCAACGCCCAGGCCGTCCGCGCCACCGTCGACCTCTCCCGCGGCGGCTCCCACCTGGCGACGCTCCACCCCGGCAAGAATTCGTACCCGGTCGAGCAGCAGGTCTCGAACGAGGTCTCCATCTACCACGACCCGCGGAACCTCGGCGACGAGTTCACGATCGCCGACCAGATCGACCCGAAGACCGGCGAGCTGTTCCTGAAGGTGCTCGTGAAGCCGCTCGTGAACCTGATCTGGGGGGCGGGCTTCCTCTTCGTCTTCGGCTCCCTCGTCGCGATGTGGCCCGACGCCGTCGAGCAGCGGCGCCTGGCCGAGCGGTACGCGGCCGGCGCAGTCGCGGCGTGACGCTCGCGCTGGCGCTCGGAGGGCTCCTGGCGGTGACGGCCGTCGTCTTCATCGCGCTGCCCTTCCTGCGGGAGCCGGCGCCCGCGAGCGACCGGCTCGGGGAGCTCGGCGAGCCCGAGCGGCGGCGGCTCGAGCTGACGGAGGAGCGCGACCGGGCGCTCGCGGCGCTGAAGGAGCTCGAGTTCGACCATCGCACCGGCAAGGTCTCCGACGCCGACTACCGCGAGCTCGTCGGACCCCTGCGTCGGCGCGCGGCCCACGCGTTACGCGCCCTCGAGCCGCGGGCAGAAGCGCGGCATGAGCGTGTCGGCTCCGGCCGCTGAGGCCTGCCCGAGCTGCGGGGCGAGCCTGCCGGGCCGCGGCCGCTACTGCCCGGAATGCGGAGCCCCTGTCGAGGAGCCCCTCGGCGAGACGCGACGGACGGAGCTGCCGCCGGCGGAGACGGGGCCGGTCCCGGTCTCGCTCTCGCGGGCGGAGACGCGCTGGTTCGGGCTCCCCCCGGCGCTGCTCCTGCTGGCGGCGGCGGCGACCTCGTTCCTGCTCGCCGTCGTGCTCTTCGCCACCGGCCACTGGCCCTACGGCCTGATCCTGCTCGGAGTCGCGGCGCTGTTGCTCGCGGCGTTCCTGGAGCTCGTGCGGCGCCGCCCGCACCCGGCGGCCGGGCGGACGGGAAGCGACGTGCGCGAGCGCGCCGGCTCGGCGTGGGAGGCCTGGCGTGCGCGGACGGCCGTCTCGGCCGAGGCGCGGCGGGTCCAGGGCAGGCTGATGATGCTCGAGGCCGAGCGGCGGGCGGCGCTGCTCGAGCTCGGGGAGGCGGCCTACGGGGGCGACGGGGCGGGCGAGACGAGCGTCCGCGGCCGTCTCGCCGCGCTCGACCTGGAGGGCGAGGCCCTGCGCCGCCGGCTCCAGGAGCAGCTCGAGCAGGCCGAGGAGAGGATTCGGAAGGCGCGACTTCCGGTACAGGAGACGGTGATGGTGATGCCAAACCAGCCTGCCGCGCCGTATCCGCCGCCGGACGAGGGCAACCCGCCCCAGCCGGCGATCGTGCCCGAGCCGTACCCGCCGCCCGACGAGGGGACGCCGCCGCAGCCCGCGCCCGTCCCCGAGCCGCAGCCGCGCGAAGACTCGTAACGCCGGCGCCGGCGCTCTACACTCGCCCGAGGGCAGGGACGTCCCACGTCCCGACGAACCTCCTTCGCGATGGGAAGACGCCTCACGCTCCTGCTGGTCATCGCGCTGGCGGCGGCGGCTCCGGCCCTCGCGGGCGACGACCTCGGCGAGCGGAAGGCGAGCGTCGACGCGAAGCTCGGGGCGCTCCAGGCCAAGATCGCGCAGGCACACCGGCGCGCCCGCGCCCTCGGCAGCGAGATCGGGGGCCTCACCACGCAGATCCGGTCGCTCGAGGGCCGGGTCGGCGACGTCTCCCGACGCCTGGAGCTGCTCCAGGCCGATCTCGCCCTGCGCCAGCGCCGGCTCGCCAAGCTCAACCAGCTCTACGCGCTCCAGACGACGCGCTTCCACGACCTGCGGCGCGAGTACGCGCTTGCGCTTCGGCGGCTCGACGACCGGCTCGTCGCCATCTACGAGCAGGACGATCCGACGGCGATCGAGGTCATCCTGAGCGCGCGGAGCTTCACGGACGTCCTCGACCAGCTCGACTACCTCGGCGCCATCGCGAAGCAGGACGAGCAGATCGCCGCGGCGGTCGCGGGCGCGAAGCGGCAGGTGAAGGCCGCCCGGGCGCGCACGGCGGTCGTGCGGCGCGGGGTGCGCAGCGAGACCCGCCTGATCGCCGCGCGAGTCCAGCAGCAGGAGATCCT
>JBBWZD010000014.1:0-6611 GCA_039648875.1 Actinomycetota bacterium | reverse complement strand
GACGCTCGACGCGCCCGCCTCCTAGAGTCCGGCCCGTGCCGCGCTTCCGCTACGTCGTCGTAGACGTCTTCACAGACACCCCGCTCCACGGCAACCAGCTCGCGGTGTACACTGATGCGCGCGAGATCCCAGAGGAGATGCTCCAACCGCTCGCACGCGAGATGAACTTCAGCGAGACGACCTTCGTTTATCCGCCTGGGTGGCCGCATCCGACTACGCAACAGCGATCTCAAGGCGAAACGGCATCCCAGGTTCCGACAGGTGACTACAACGTTTCCGAGACGACGTTCGTGTACCCGCCGGCCGCAGGCGGGCACGTGCGGATGCGGATCTTCACGCCCGGCGACGAGGTGCCGTTCGCGGGGCACCCGACGCTCGGGACCGCATTCGTGCTCGCAGCGCCGCTCCAGCTCGGGGAGATCCGCATCGAGACCGGCCGCGGCATCGTGCCGGTGCGGCTCGAGCGGGAGGGGGCGCGGATCGTCTTCGGCCGGATGGAGCAGCCGCTGCCGACGGTCGAGCCGTTCTCGCGCGCCGCGGAGCTGCAGGCGGCGCTCGGCGTCGAGTCCGAGCTGCCGGTGGAGCTGTACGACAACGGCATCCGGCACGTCTACGTCGCGCTCGCCTCCACCGCGGCGGTGACGGTTCTGCGGCCCGACCAGCGGCTCGCCGATCTCGACGGCGTCTGCGTCAACTGCTTCGCCGGCGAGGGGTCGCGGTGGAAGACGCGCATGTTCGCCCCGGGGCTGGGCGTCGTGGAGGATCCCGCCACGGGCTCCGCGGCCGGCCCGCTCGCGCTCCACCTCGCGCGGCACGGCCGCATCTCCTTCGGCGAGGAGATCGAGATCTCGCAGGGGGCCGAGATCGGCAGGCCGTCGACGCTGTACGCGCGGGTGGACGGCACGCGCGACGCCATCGAGCGGGTCGAGGTCGGCGGCAGCGCCGTCGTCGTCGCGCGTGGGGAGTTCCAGCTCTGATGCGCCGCGTCTCCGTCCTCGGCGGCTCCTGCTCGGGCAAGACGACGGTGTCGCGGCAGCTCGCCGCGATCCTGGGCGTGCCGCACGTCGAGCTCGATGCGCTCCACCACGGCCCGAACTGGACGGAGGCGCCGGCGGAGCTGCTGCAGGAGCGCGTGCACGCCGCACTCGCCGCCGCGCCCGAAGGGTGGGTGGTGGACGGCACCTACTACGGCAAGCTGGGCTCGCTCGTGCTCGAGCAGGCCGACACCGCCGTGTTCCTCGACCCGACCTTCGGGAGAGCCGTCTGGCGGTCGCTCTGGCGGACATTCTCCCGCGCGGTCACGCGTGCAGAGCTCTGGAACGGCAACCGCGAGACGTTCCGGACCGCGTTCTCGCGCTACTCGATCCCTATCTGGGTGCTGCGGACGCACCACAGCCAGCGCCGCAAGTGGCCGGCGCGGCTGGAGGCCCACCCGCAGCTGGAGGTCGTGCGCCTGCACTCGCCGCGCGAGATCGGCGGCTGGCTTCAGTCGATCCAGGCGACCGAGACGACGTCCGGCAGCTCAAACGGCAGCGAGCTCCAGAAGACGCCGCCGTTGCGCGAGAGGTAGAGCCGGTTGCGCGCCGCGTAGAGCATCCGGTCGGGCTCGTCCTCGGCGACCGCCACGTCGAACCCCGCCGGTAGGCCGCCGCCGGCCTCGCTCCACGTCGTGCCGCCGTCGCGGGAGATGAGGAGCGGCGGCCGGCGCTCGACCACGGCCACGACCGTCGCGCCCGCGCCGGCCGTGGCGACCACGCGGGGCAGCTCGACACCTGGCCGCTCCACCTCGGGCACCTCGCTGCCGGGGCCGAGCACGACCTCGTTCTCCACGTCCACGAGCAGCACCCCCTCGGCGGTGGCGGCGGCCGCGATCACCGTGCTCGGCCCAGCAGCAGCGCGGCCACGAGCGCGGTCGCACGCCGCGCCGCCGACGGCGGCGCGTGCCCCTCGGCACGCGCCGCCAGGTAGGAGATCGCGAAGGCGTCGCCGGCCCCGGTCGGGTCGGCCCCGTTCTCCACCGGGCGCGCCGGGATCCGCTCGGCGCGGCCGTGGAGGATGACCGTCGCCCCCTCGGCGCCCCGCGTGAGCAGGACCTCGGGCACGCCGAGCGACGCCAGCGAGCCGGGGTCCGTGTCGCCCGTCAGCACGAGCGCCTCCTCCTCCGCGACCTTGAGGATCGAGACGTGGCGGAGCAGGTCGGCGTCGTAGGCGGCATCGAGCCGCAGCGGCCCGCGCTCCGGCACCCGCACGAGACCCTGCGCGTCGAGCAGCAGGCGGCGCCCCGAGCCCAGCCGCTCGAGGGCGGCGGCGTCGAAGTCGCTGCGCAGCAGCGGCCCCACGTGGAGCCAGTCGACCCGCCGGAGCAGCGCGGGCGGGGGCTCGTCGAGCCGCCACGGGTCGCCCACGGCATCGACGTGCATCCTCCGCGTGCCGGAGTCGTCGTAGGAGAACGAGAAGGCGGTCGTCGTCTCGCCCACGGAGAGCGAGGCAGGCGAGCCCAGGGAGGTGAGGCGGCGCTGGTA
Organism: Actinomycetota bacterium; assembly: GCA_039648875.1. GTDB lineage: Bacteria > Actinomycetota > Thermoleophilia > Gaiellales > Gaiellaceae > Palsa-739. The sequence goes on along the minus strand of JBBWZD010000014.1, from coordinate 4,089 downwards.
ACGCGCGCGCTCGTCGGCCCCGCACTTGGCGAAGAGGACGGCTTCGTGCCCGAGTATGCGGAGGGCGCGCCCCGCATACCAGGGCGCGCCGCCGATCCGCGGCGGCGCGTTTCCGACGACGTCGCGCGAGAGATGGCCGATCACGGCGAGCGACCGCATGAGCGCGGGAGCCTACGCGCGTGGCTACGCCGGCGCGTGCCGCGGTTGCCGCGCACGTGCGGCTGCGGCCAGCGCGAGCGTCAGCGCGAAGGCGAGCGCGAAGCTCGGCAGCGAGCCGCCGATGGTGACGGTGCCGGCATGGGTGCGCGCGACGAGCCGCACCCACCACGCCGGCCCCGACGGCTCCAGCCACTGGTAGAGGCCGAAGCCGGCGAGCCAGGCGAGGATCGGCCCCGCGCGTACCGCCGGCGCGGCGAACACCTCTCGCTCGCCGTACCGCGCGCCCGCCGCGAGCCAGTCGGCGAGCAGGACGCCGAAGAGCGGCACGAAGAACGACCCGAGCAGGTAGAGGAAGCTCGCGTACTGGACGAGGTCGATCAGGAACGCTCCGCCGGTCGCGGCCCCGGCCACCAGCACGATCAGCAGGCGTTGCGGCACCCGCGGCAGCACGTTCTGGAGCGAGAGCGCGCCCGAGTAGATGTTCGCGAAAGGCTCCTTCGTCTCGTCGATCCCGAGCGCGAGCAGCGCGACCGCGGCGCCCGCGCCGCCGGTGGCGACCGCGGCGATCACCGACGGCGCATCGGTGAGCGCGCGCGTCAGCAGCAGGATCGCGCCGAGTGCGTACAGCCACACGTTCGGCAGGAAGTAGCCGGCGGCGGCCCCCCAGAAGGCGCCGGAGCGGCGGCGCGAGAAGCGCGTGTAGTCGGCGGCGAGCGGCAGCCACGACACCGGCATCGCCACCATCAGGTCGACCCCCTGCCAGAAGCTGAGGCCGCCCTTGCCGGGCCTCGACCAGAGCGCGCCGAGGTGCGCGTCGTGCAGCGCCCACCAGGTCAGGTACGCGAGCGAGGCGAGCACGACCCACAGGGCGAAGCGGCGCACCCACTCACGCACGAAGCCGACGGGCCCGACGAGCGCGAGCGCGGTCGCCGCGGCCGCGGCGGCGAGCTTCCAGGCCCAGAGCGCGTGGACGCCGAAGACGCGTTGCGAGAGTGCCGACGCCGCGGTGGCGATCACGAGCACCTCGAAGACCGTCCAGCCCAGGTTCTGCAACACGTTGAGGCCCGTTGGCAGCCAGGAGCCGCTGCGGCCCAGCGGCGCACGCAGCAGCACCATCGCCGGCACCCGTGCGTCGGCGCCGATCAGCGCCGCAAGTCCGAGCAGCGCGTTGCCGAAGATGCCTCCGACCAGGATCGCCAGCACCGCCGCCCTGAGGGAGAGCGCCGGGACGAGCACCGTGCCGGCGACGAGCACGAGCAGGCTCAGGCCGAGGCTGCTCCAGAGCATGCCGTTGTCGAGCCCGCCGAGCGTGCGGAGCCGCTCGGGCACGGGCTCGATCCCCCACGACGGCGTGCGCTCCGACATCGCTCTCCTCCCTTCGCCGGTACGAGCCGGATCAGGTTCAGCGGGTGTGATCTCAGCCGCGCCTCGCGCGGCACCCCGGTGTCGCGACGGTACCCGAACAACCCAGGCGGGAACCCTCTGCCGCCACGCTCACGCGTACCCCTCCTCGAAGAAGCGGCCGGCGTACGCGCGCACCTCCTCCGGGCTCAGCCCGGCCTGCGAGCCCGGCGTGGCGCCGATGGCGTCGGCGAAGCGGTCGATCAGGTTGAACGCCGCCGCCACGTAGACGGCGTCGCGCAGCGCCTCCCGCGACACGCCTGCCGCCAGGGCGCGCGACGCGTCGACCTCCGCCGGCCGCAGGGTCATCGCCTCGAGGAAGGCCAGCGTCTCGCGCAGGCGCTCGTCGATCGGCGCCGTCCGGAAGTCCACGAGGACGGCCTCGACGAGCTGCGGGTCACCCAGTGCATACGACGCGACCGCGCCGTGCGACTCCGTTCAGAAGGGACACTGGTTCACGCCCGAGACGAACGCCGCGAAGAGCTCACGCTCGCCCGCCGTCCACTCCGACGGCCCCCGCATCACCTGCTGCAGCAGCTCCGAGAACGGCGCCGCGAAGAGCTCGGGCCGGTACCGGAGCGCCAGCCCGATGTCGGAGACGACGCCGTCGCCGTCGCGCCGCCCGCGCTCGAGGACGGCCAGCCTCACGGGAGCGCCTCTAGCCCCGCCCGCCGCCGCTCGTCCGCGGCCCCGAGCGCCGCGGCGAGCACCGCCTCGATCGCCGCGTCCTCGTCCAGCCCCGCGAGGTCGCGATCGACGATCCGGTAGGCGTGCCGGCGCACCTTGTCGAGGAGCGGCGCCAGCTCCGGCGGATCCTCGCCCTGGACGATCCGCCGCCGCGTCTCGCCCGGCAGCGCCCCCGGCGCCGAGACGACGGCCTCGGCCAGCCGCTGCCACGCCGCCGCGTACGCGTCAGGCTGCAAGCAGCCGCCGCAGCACGAACGGAAGGATGCCGCCGTGCCGCAGGTACTCGCGCTCGCGCGGTGTGTCGAGGCGGACGCGGGCGCGGAACTCGGTCGCGTCGGCGCGCACCGTCACCTCGCTCGCCTCGCCGTTCTCGACGCCGACGACGGAGAGCTCCTCGCGGCCGGTCAGCCCCAGCGACTCGCGGCTCTCGCCCGGCATGAACTGCAGCGGCAGCACGCCCATCATCAACAGGTTCGAGCGGTGGATGCGCTCGTACGACTCGGCGACCACCGCGCGCACGCCGAGCAGGTTCGGCCCCTTCGCCGCCCAGTCGCGCGACGAGCCGGAGCCGTACTCCTTGCCCGCGAGCACGATCGTCGGCACGCCTTCGGCGCGGTAGCGCATCGCGACCTCGTAGATCGTCCCCTCCTCGCCGTCGGGCAGGTGCACCGTCCAGGTGCCCTCGCTGCCGGGCACGAGCTGGTTCCGCAGCCGAACGTTCGCGAACGTGCCGCGTGCCATCACCTCGTGGTTGCCGCGCCGTGAGCCGTACGAGTTGAACGCTCGCCGCTCGACCCCCTGCTCGATCAGGTACCGGCCCGCGGGCGAGTCGGGCCGGATCGCCCCCGCGGGGGAGATGTGGTCGGTGGTCACCGAGTCGCCCACGATCACGAGGCAGCGCGCGCCCTCGACGTCCTCGACCCTCCCCGGCTGGGCGGGCATGCCGTCGAAGTACGGCGGCAGCCGCACGTACGTCGAGTCGTCGGCCCAGAGGTAGAGGTCGCCGGAGGGAATCTCCAGGCCCCGCCAGCGCTCGTCGCCGGTGAAGACGTCGGCGTACGTGCGCGCGAACATCTCGCCGTCGACGGAGCCGGCGATCGTCCGGTCGACCTCCTCGCGGCTCGGCCAGATGTCGCGTAGGTAGACGTCGTTGCCGTCCTCGTCCTGCCCGAGGGGCTCGCTCGTGAGATCGATGTCCATGCGGCCGGCCAGCGCGTACGCGACGACGAGCGGCGGCGACGCGAGGTAGTTCGCCTTCACGTCGCCGTGGATTCGTGCCTCGAAGTTGCGGTTGCCGGACAGCACGGCGCAGACCACCAGGTCGCCTTCGGTCACGGCGTCCGCGATCTCCTCCGGCAGCGGCCCGGAGTTGCCGATGCACGTCGTGCAGCCGTAGCCGACGAGGTTGAAGCCGAGCTCGTCGAGGTAGCGGTCGAGCCCGGCCCGCTCGTAGTACTCGGTCACGACCTTCGACCCGGGCGCGAGCGACGACTTCACCCACGGCTTGCGCTTCAGCCCACGCTCGATCGCCTTCTTCGCCAGCAGGCCGGCGCCGAGCATCACCGATGGGTTCGACGTGTTGGTGCACGACGTGATCGCCGCGATCACGACCGAGCCGTGCTCGAGCTCGTAGTCCGCCCCGGCGACCTGCACGCGGTGCCGCGCAGGCGTCCCGGTCGCCACCGACGTCTGCTCCGCCTCGTGCGTGCCGTCGCCCGACGGCGGGTCGCTCGCCGGGAAGCTGTCGGCCACCTCCTTGTCGTAGGTGCCGTTGTCGTAGTCGACGCCGAAGCTGCCGAGCGACTCGAGGAAGGCCGTCTTCGCCTCCGCCAGGGGCACGCG
>JBBWZD010000007.1:0-7590 GCA_039648875.1 Actinomycetota bacterium | reverse complement strand
CTCGACCGACACCTCGATCAGCTTCTTGCCGGTGAAGGGGTCGCCGACCTGGACGCTCGGTCGTTTGTCGGCGTCGTCCTCGCCGAGCTCCTGGCTCGCGAGCACCGAGGCGCCCCCGATCCCGTCGCGGCCGGTGGTCGCGCCGTAGAGGACGAGGAGGTTGCCCGGCCCCTGCGCCTTCGCCGAGCGCAGCCGCTCCGACTCGAGCAGCCCGACGCACATCGCGTTGACCAGGCAGTTGCCGCGGTAGGCGTCGTCGAAGACGGTCGCTCCGCCCACCGTCGGGATGCCGGTGCAGTTGCCGTAGTGGGCGATGCCCGCCACGGCCCGCTCGAACTGGTGGTCGGGCGCGCCGAACCAGAGGCCGTCGAGCAGCGCGATCGGCCGCGCGCCCATCGCGACGATGTCGCGCAGGATGCCGCCGACGCCGGTCGCGGCGCCCTGGAACGGCTCGACCGCGGAGGGATGGTTGTGCGACTCGACCTTGAACGCGACCGCCAGCCCCTCGCCGAGGTCGAGCACCCCGGCGTTCTCGCCCGGCCCCTGGAGGACCCGCTCGCCGGCCGACGGCAGCCGCTTCAGCAGCGGCGCCGAGTGCTTGTAGCCGCAGTGCTCCGACCAGAGCAGCGAGAAGACCGCGAGCTCGAAATGGTTCGGGTCGCGGCCCAGGAGCTCCTGGATTCGTTCCGCCTCCCAGTCGGTGAGACCGAGGGCGCGATGGAGCGGCTGTTCCACGACCTGGGACAGGTGATTCAGTGTAACCGGCGCGTGCGACGATCCCGCCCGCGCGCGAAACAAACCGCCGCCGGAGCGCGTTGGACCAGGCGTGGGTCGCCGCTACCTCGCCATGCTGGCCGCGCTCGCGCTCGTCTGGGGCGCGTCCTTCCTGTTCATCAAGGTGGCGGTGCGCGAGCTAGCGCCGTCGACGCTGATCCTGGGCCGCCTCGGGCTCGCAGCGCTGATGCTCGCGACGGTGGCGGTCCTCACGAGCGGGGCGCGCGCGACGGTGGCGGAGGTGCGGGCCAACGCCGGCTGGCTCGTCGTCGCCGCCATCCTCAACACGGCGCTCCCCTTCTGGCTGCTCTCGTGGGGCGAGACGCGGATCGACTCCGGCCTCGCCTCGATCCTGCAGGCGGCGGTGCCCCTCTTCACCGCTCTCGTCGCCTTCGGCTTCTTCCGCGAGGCGCGGGTGACGGGCTTGCGGCTGCTCGGCGTCGCGCTCGGCTTCTTCGGGGTTGCGCTGCTGGTCGGCGCGCAGCCGGAAGGCAAGCTGCTCGCCGCGGTCGCCGTCGTCGGCATGGCCCTCTGCTACGCCGTGGCGGGCTTGCTGATCGGCCGCCACCTCCGCCACGTCCGCCCGCTCGTCGTCGCGCTCGCGACGACGGCGGTCTCCGCGCTCGTGACGCTGCCGGCAGGCGTCGTCCAGGCGCCCGCTCACGTCCCCGGCTGGAAGACCGTCGCCTCGGTCGTGATGCTGGCCGGCCCCGGGACGGCCTTTGCCTACCTGCTCTTCTTCGCCCTGCTCCGGGGCCCCGGCGCCTCCTACGCCTCCCTCGTCACGTATCTCGTCCCGCCGCTCGCGCTCGCGTACGGCGCGATCTTCCTCGACGAGCACTTCGGCGCGGCTGCATTCGGCGGCCTGGTTCTCATCCTGGGCGGCGTCGCACTCGGCACCGGCGCCGTCGGCGCCCGCCGCCTGCGCCGCGCGGTGGCGTCCCAGCCGTCCTGAGCGAGCACCGCGATACCCTGCGACGGTGACCGACCAGGAGATGCTCGAGGTCGCGGTCGAGGAGGCGCGCGCGGGCCTCGCGGAGGGCGGCATCCCCATCGGCGCGGCGCTCTTCGCCGCGGACGGGCGGCTGCTCGGCCGCGGCCACAACCGGCGCGTCCAGCAGGACGATCCTTCCGTGCACGGCGAGACCGACGCCTTCCGCAACGCGGGCCGGCAGCGGAGCTACCGCGACACCGTCATGGTCACGACGCTCGCGCCCTGCTGGTACTGCAGCGGACTCGTGCGCCAGTTCGGCATCCCGAAGGTCGTGCTCGGCGAGTCGGCGAACTTCCAGGGCGGCGAGCGGTGGCTGGCCGAGAACGGGGTGGAGGTGGTCGACCTGCGCTCGGAGGAGTGCATCCGGATGCTGGGCGACTTCATCGCCGCGCACCCGGACCTCTGGCACGAGGACATCGGCGTATAGCGCTCCCACTGCCGCGACCTGGTTGATGCCGGGCGAGCTTCCCACCGGCACCGTCACCTTCCTCTTCACGGATGTCGAGGGATCGACGCGGCTGCTGCACGCCCTTGGCCCGGCGCGCTACGCGGAGGCGCTGGTGGAGCACCGGCGGGTCCTCCGCGAGGCGGTGGCGGCACACCGAGGCGTCGAGGTCGACACGCAGGGCGACGCGTTCTTCATCGCGTTCCCGACCGCCGCCGGAGCGGCCGCCGCCGCGCTCGCCTCCACGCGCGCCCTCGAGAACGGGCCGATCCGCGTCCGCATGGGCCTCCACACCGGCGTTCCCACGCCCACGGAAGAGGGCTACGTCGGCCTGGACGTGCACCGTGCAGCCCGCATCGCCGCGCTCGCCCACGGGGGCCAGATCCTCGTGTCGCCGGCGACTGCCGCCCTGCTCGATTCGGAGCCGCTCCGCGACCTGGGCCAGCATCGTCTGAAGGACTTCGAGCGTTCCGTCCGCCTTCACCAGCTCGGCCACGCGGACTTCCCGCCTCTGCGCACGGCCGGCAGCGTCGACCTCCCGAGCCCGGTGACGAGGTTCGTGGGGCGCGAGCAGGAGCTCTTCGACGCCGTCTCGCTCGTCTACGAGCGAGACCCGCGAGTGCTCACCGTCCTCGGCCCCGGCGGCGCCGGCAAGACGCGGTTCGCGATCGAGCTCGCACGCCTGCTGGCCGAGGACGCCGAGGGCGGGACGATCTTCGTGCCGCTCGCACCCCTCCGCGACGCGGCGCTCGTCGTGCCCGCGCTGGCCGACCGGCTGGGAGCGTCGTCTCCCGATCCGGCCGCCATCGCGGCGCGGGTCGGCGAGCGCCGGACGCACGTCGTCTGCGACAACGTCGAGCACCTGCTTCCGGCCGCCGCCCGCCCGCTGGCGAAGCTGGCCGCCGCCGTTCCTGCGCTCCGGCTGTTCGCGACGAGCCGCGAGCCACTGCGCGTCCAGGGCGAGGCGGAGCTCGACCTTCCGCCTCTCGGCCGGGACGAGGCGCTGGCGCTCTTCTGCGAGCGAGCGCGGGCCGTGCGGCCCGATGTCGCCCCGAGCGCTGCCGTCGCGGAGCTTTGCGACCGGCTCGACCGCCTGCCTCTCGCCCTCGAGCTGGCGGCGGCGCGCACGAAGGTGCTCACGCCCGAGCTCCTCCTCGACCGGCTCGCAACCCGGCTCGACGCGCTCAAGGGCACTCGCGACGCCGAGGAGAGGCACGCCACGTTGCGGGCGACCATCGGCTGGTCGTACGACCTGCTCGACGAGGACGAGCAGCAGCTCTTCGCCAGGCTCGGCGTGTTCCGCGGCGGGTGCACGCTGGAGACGGCAGAGATCGTCTGCGACGCCGATCTCGACGTCCTCGCCTCGTTGCTCGACAAGAGCCTGCTCCGCCGCCGCACCGGCCGGCTGGGCGAGGAGCGGTACGGGATGCTCGAGATGATTCGGGAGTTCGCGCTCGAGCGGCTCGCCGCGGGAGAGGCGGCCGAGATGCGCATGCGCCACGCGCAGCGGATGCTCGAGATCGCCCGCAGCGCGCACCTGAGCGAAGAGGGCGGCGAGGCGGACGTCGCGGCGGGGCTCGCGGAGCGCGAGGACCTGCGGGCGGCGCTCGACTGGGCCGAGGAGAACGACCCGGTGCTGGGTCTCGAGCTCGCCGTCGAGCTCCAGAACCTCTGGAATGCAGCCGGTCCGGAGGAGGGCATGCACCGGATCGAGCGCCTGCTCGACCGCGCAGGGGCCACCGCCTCGACCGAGCTCCGGGCGCGGGCCCTGCGCGTGCGCGGAGGGACAGCCTCCCTGACGGGACACGACGAGCGCGCCGAGCTGCTGTGGGAAGAGAGCCTCGGGCTGTACGAGCGACTCGAGGACGAGCAGGGTGTGGCGGCCGTCGAGCACATGCTCGCCGTGGCAGCCTGGCGGCGCGAAGACTGGCCCCGCGTCCGCGTGTTGACGGAGCACTCGCGGGAGCTCGCACGCGGCAGGTCGGCCTTCGTCGAGGCGAGCACCTACTGGCTGCTGGGCCAGCTCGCGCTCGTCGACGGTGATCTCGCGCGGGCGACGCAACTGACGCGCGAGAGCGCACGGCGGGCACACGAGCTGGGGTGGTCGTGGTGGAGGTCCGGCCAGCTCCACGAGCTCCTGATCCTCGCGTTGCGCCGCGGTGAGCTCGAAGAGGCCGAGCGCGAGGGTCGGGCCGCTCTCTCCCTCGAGCGTGAGCAGGAAAACCGGCTCTGGGCCTTGTACACGCTCGCCGGTCTCGCGCAGGTTGCGCTGGCTCGCGGCGACCTCCATCGTGCCGGCCTGCTGTGGGGCGCGGCGGAGAGCGAAGCAGAGCGTCTGCCGAAGTGGGCCGACGAGCGGGCGAGGCGAGGGGGCCCGCTCCTCGCCGAGGATCGGCCGGAGTTCTCCCTCGCGTGTTCCGGCGGCCGGCAGTTGGATCTCTGGGACGCCGCCGCAGTCGCGCTCGGCGAAGAGCCTGCGTCAGCCGTCTAGCATGCGGCGCATGGCCGATTTCCTGCACACCATGTACCGGATCACCGATCCGCAGAAGAGCCGCAGGTTCTACGAAGCGCTGGGCTTCACGTTCGCACGCGACATGGAAATCGTGCGGAACGGCGAGCTGGAGGCGACGAACTACTTCTTCTCGCTCGGCGACGACGAGAACGTCCTCGAGCTGACGTACAACCACGACGGGCGGACGTACGAGCTGGGCACGGGGTACGGACACGTCGCGCTGGGCGTCGATGACCTCGATGAGACGCTCATGCGCCTCGCCGAGCAGGGCATCGAGCCAGAGCGGGAGCCGTACCGCGTCCGCGAGGGCGGCTCGCGGATCTGCTTCGTCGGCGATCCCGACGGCTACCGCGTCGAGCTGATCGAAAAATCCGGCGCTTGAAGCAGCCTCATTCGGCCGCGCTCGACCGGCGGCTGATCACTTCGGCTGTGTCGACGACCGTGGGGCCGTGCCGATCGTCGAAGCGGTCGAGCACACCCGACCGCACGAGCCTGTCGCGGGCGCTCACCGCCGCCTCGGTCGTCGCGAACTCGATCTCGATGAAGACCTCGTTCGGGTTGTCGACGCCTCGGAACAGCCGGTAGCCGATTGCGTCCTGGCGCGCATGGGGCGCATCGAGGTCGAACATCGGCTTCCACGCGTCGAAGTCCCCGACCTCGATGTGAGTCATGACGTAGGCCATTCCCCCTCCTTAGGTAACCGAATGGATAATGAATTCTCCGTGAGAGTAACGAAATGACGGGTGGAGGCGACAGTCCGCGCGCGTACGAGTCGCCGCGGCGCCGCGAGCAGGCGGCGCAGACCCGGGCGAGGATCCTCGACTCCGCACGACGACTCTTCGAGCTGCACGGGTACACCGCTACGTCGATGCGCGCCATTGCGAGCGATGCAGGGGTCGCGCCGAAGACCGTCTATGTCGCGTTCGAGACGAAGGCCACCCTGCTGCGCGCGCTCTGGCACCTCGCGCTGCGCGGCGACGAGGACTCAGCTCCCGTCGGGAGTCGCACATGGTTCAGTGATGTTCTCGACGAGCCCGACCCCGTCCGGCAGCTCGAGCTCAACGCGAGGAACTCGCGCGTGGTGAAAGAGCGCGTCGGCGCTCTGATGGACGTCCTTCGCACGGCAGCTGTCGCTGATCCCGACATCGCGGAGCTCTGGGATCGGATCCAGCGCGAGTTCTACGACAACCAGCGAACGGTCGTCCGGAGCCTGGAAAGGAAGAAGGCGTTGAAGGCCGGTCTTGGCGTCGCGCGTGCATCGGACATCCTCTGGACGCTCAACCACCCGGACGTCTACCGCCTCCTCGTCGGCGACCGGACGTGGACGGCCGCCCACTACGAGGAGTGGTTGGCGCGTTCGCTCGTCGAACAGTTGCTGTCGCGGCCGGAATGAGGGCAGCCGGACCAACCGGAGATCCGATAGGCAGTCGTGCAACACGACCTCGCCTCCGCGTGGTCGCGCCTTAGCTCCACGCTGTGAACACCCGGCGCCGCGTTACCCTGAGCGGGTGGCCGTCGCCGTCGCCCTCGTACTCGCCGCAGCCTTCGGTGCCGGCGACCAGTACCTCGGCAGCTTGTCCATGCATCCCTGGGCGGCCGACGTCAGCCTGCTCTCGGCGCCGTGGCTGGTTCTCCCCTTCCTCGCCGGCTGGACGCAGCGAAGCTCCCGGCGCGCGATCCTGCTTGGGCTGGCCTGTACGGCGTCCGCGCTCGTCGGCTACGGGCTGATGACGTTGAGCCCGGTCGAGAACGCCCACCTGACCGCACGGTCGGTGGCGGCTCTCGCTCACAGCGAGGCCCGCGTGATCGTCGGCGGGCTCTTCACCGGCCCGCTGTTCGGCTGGTTCGGGCAGCGGTGGCGCACCGAGCGCGCCTGGATCGGTGCGCTCGCGGCCGCCGCCGCCGTGTGCCTCGAGCCGCTCGCGCGCACTCAGGCAGGCTCGGCGATCAGGTTCCGCGCGGTCTGGACGGCCGAGCTTGCCGTCGGCCTCGCCATGTCGATCTACGTGCTCGCAGCGGCGCGTCGTGCGGCAGCCACGCCGCGCGATGGTCGAGCCTGACCGGAGCCATAAGATCGCCTGAACCAACCAAGGAGGCGCAGACATTTGTCGCCTTCGGCGTCGAGGAGGTACGCGGCGTAGTAGCCCGGCGGGTAGTCGCGAAGGTCTGGGCCGCTGTTCGACGTGGGTGATCGCGCCGGCTCAGCCGCCCCACGGCGGCCGCTCGAGCGCCCGCTCGTACGCGGCTCGGTCGTGCACCGGCTCGCCGTGCGACACGATCACCCGCTCGAACGGGAGCTCGAGCAGCGCGCGCAGCGCCGGCAGCGTCCGCTCCTCGTGCCAGGGCGTCGCCCAGACGCGCAGCTCGCCCCCCGGCGCCGTGAGCGCGTCGGCGAACACGAGCGTGCGCTGCTCCGGCAGCCAGAGCGGCGTCTCATCGCGGCCGCGGCCGTCGTAGAGGGACACGAGGCCGCCGGGGAGCCGGTCGCCGGGATCGACCGGCTCGAGCTCCGTCTCGGGCACGTCGTCGCGGAAGAACAGGCGCGGCCCGAACGCGCGGGCGCCGTAGCGGCGGACGAAGAGATCGACGTCGCGGACGTGGTCGGGCTTGAGGACGACGACGACCGTCGGCGGGCGGGCGTCGAGCCGTTCCCACACCTCGGCGCCGTCGTCCGGCGGCGCGAGCGGATCGAGCAGCGCCACCTCGCCGCCCGACTCGACGCAGGTGGAGGCGACGAGCGGCTCCCACTCGAGGCCGGGCCGCCAGTCGGGGTGCGGGAGTCGCCAGAGCCAGAGGCCGTCGGCCACGTCGAGGAGCTGGCGCGCCACGGAGCGTAGTCTGCCGACGCTTCGATGCGGCATCATC
>JBBWZD010000182.1:0-24400 GCA_039648875.1 Actinomycetota bacterium | reverse complement strand
GATGGCCCCGGGAGGAGTCGAACCTCCGCACGCAGATTCGAAGTCTGCCGCTCTATCCACTGAGCTACGGGGCCGGGAGCCCGAAGCGTACCCGGGTGCTCAGGCGGCGACGGGCGCGCCGTACTTGCGCTTCAGGTATGCGAGGTACGGCTTCGCGTCGATCGTCGTCCCGATCGCGCGCCGGAGCGTCTCCTGCGGCGGGTACTTGCGGCCGTGCGCGTGGACGTGGTCGCCCAGCCACTCGCGCAGCGGCGCGAACTCTCCTCGCTCGACCTGCTCCTCGAGATCGTCGATCTCCTCCGCTGCCTTCTCCCAGAGCTGCACCGACATGACGGTGCCGAGGAGGTAGGTCGAGAAGTAGCCGATCAGGCCGGAGGCCCAGTGCATGTCCTGGAGCACGCCGTGCGCGTCGTCCGGTACCTCGACGCCGAGGTACTCGTCCATCTTCTCCGCCCACCGCTGCGGCAGGTCGCGCAGCTCGACGCGGCGGTTGACGATGTCCTGCTCGAGCTCGAAGCGGAGGATGACGTGCATGCCGTACGTGACCTCGTCGGCGCGGATGCGGATCAGCGACGGCCGCACCGTGTTGATCGCGGCATAGAAGCGGTCGAGCTCGACACCGCGGAGCTGCTCCGGGAACGTCTGCTGCACGCGCGGATAGAAGAAGCGCCAGAAGGGCAGGCTGCGCCCGACGAGGTTCTCCCAGAGCCGGCTCTGCGACTCGTGCAGGCCGAGCGACGCCGCGGCACCGATCGGCAGATGCGCGAACCGCTGCGGGATCTGGTGCTGGTACAGGCCGTGCCCGTACTCGTGCATCGTCGAGAAGAGCGACTTGAGACTTTCCTCGTAGTAGTGCGTCGTGATGCGGATGTCCTCGATGCCGGCGCCGGACGCGAAAGGATGCTCCGTCGGGTCGATGCGCCAGGAGTCCGGCCGGTGCCCGAAGAGGTCGACGACCTCGTGGTCGAGCGCGACCTGCCTCTCCAGCGGGAACTCGCCGAACAGGAAGGAGTCGTCGGCGCCGAGATCCCGCAGCTCCGCGATCAGCGGCACGAGCTCGGCCTTGATCTCGTCGAAGATCGCCGTCACCTCGGCCGTCTTCATCTCCGGCTCGAAGTCGTCGAGCAGTACGTCGTACGGCTCGTCCTGCGGGCCGAAGCAGTCCACGTACCGGTGCCGGAGCTCGACGTTGCGCTCGAGCGCCGGCAGGAAGAGCTCGAAGTCCGACCTCGCCTTCGCCTCGAGCCACACGGGCGACGCCTCGGCGGCGGCCCGCACCATCTCCGACCGCAGCTCCGTCGGCACCTGCACCGCCTTCGCACGGTCGCGCCGCGCGAGCCGGATCAGGGCCGCGTCGTCGGAATCCGGGTCCAGCGACTCCGCGACAGGCGCCAGCTCGTCGAGCAGCGCGCCCACCTCGGGGTCGACCAGCCGCTCGTGCGCCAGCCGCTGGAGCAGTGCCAGATGCGCGGCCCGGTGGACGCCGCCGGCCGGCGGCATCATCGTCCGCTGGTCCCACCCCAGCAGGTAGGTGAGCGCGTTCAGCGAGTGGTGGTCGGCCAGCCGGGACTTGAGCCGCTCGAGCGCGTCCGCCATTGGCCGCAGCCTAACGACGGCGGGCGGGAGTCGCGCCGGTCGCGCGAGAGGGTGGCGGACGGGATTCGAACCCGCGACCACCGGGACCACAACCCGGGGCTCTACCAACTGAGCTACCGCCACCGCGAGGCGCATATCAGGGTACCGGAGCGTGAGCGTCGCCCCTGGCGACGCCTCTAACGACTGTTACGGTGTCGTTAGTGCCGGACGCTCTCACCGCCTTCGCTGATCCCGACCTGCGCGAGGCGCTCTCGCTCGCGCGCGGCCGTTCGTCCGAGCTGACCGCCGACGACGCCGCAGTCGCGCTCGGCGTCCACCGCAACGTCGCGCGGGCGCGCCTCGACCGGCTCGCGGCGGCGGGGCTGCTCGAGGTCAGCTTCGAGCGGCGCAGCGGCCGGACGGGGCCCGGTGCCGGCCGCCCGGCCAAGGTCTATCGCGTGGCGCCCGAGACGGCGGCCGTCGAGTTCCCGCCACGCCGGCTCACCGGGCTCGTGGGACGGCTGCTCGACGAGCTGCCCGAGGCCGGGCGCCCGGAGGTGCTGCGGCGGGTCGGAGAGGATTTCGGGCGCGAGCTCGCGCAGACGGCCAAGCTGAAGCCCGCTGCCACGGTGCGCGCCGGCCTCGAGCGCATGTGCGCCGCCGTGCGCTCGCTCGGCTTCCAGGCCGCGCTGCGAGAGCTTCGCGGCGACACCGCGGTGATCGCCACGCCGACGTGCCCGCTCCGGCCCCTCGTGCTGGAACGGCCCGAGGCGGCGGAGATCGACCGCGGGATGTGGGCCGGCCTCGTGGAGCGCGGGCTGCGCGGCGCGCGAGCCGAGAGCGTCTCGTGCGAGACCGCCAACTGCCTCGACGGCCACGCGAGCTGCGAGGTCGTCCTGCGCCTTCAGCTCGCCAGGGCCTCCGGCGCGACGGCCAGCCGGTAGGTCCGGCCGTCCCGGCTCAGGAACCCCTCGCGCGCGAGCTCCGCGAACGCCCACGTCACCGTCTCGCGCGCAGAGCCGACCATCTCGCCGACCAGCTCGTGGGTCAGCGGCAGGTCGAGGCGGATCCCGCCGGGGACGACACGTCCGTGCGTGCGTGCGAGCTGGAGCAGCTTCTCGCGGATGCGCTCCACGTGACGCACGCTGGAGAACTGCGCGAGGCTCTCGTGCCGCTCTCGCAGCTGCTCGGCGAGAGCCTCGACGAGCACGGCCGCGGCGGCCGGCACACGTAGCAGCGCGGCGTGCGCCGCGTCGCCGATCACCGTCAGCCGCAGGTCGGTCGCCGCCTCGAGCCGCTCGGCGAGCGACGGCGGCAGCAGCACGGCGCCCGGGCCGGCCACGGCGACGATCATACGGCGCGTCGCCGCGCCCCGCCGGCTGGTGACGAGCGCGACGCCGTCCTCGACGACGAGGCAGGCGGCGTCCGCCGGATGCAGGCGTGCCTCGCCCGCCTCCAGACGCAGCGTCGCGCACCGCACGAGCACCTCCGCCGCCGCGGCGCGCTCCGCTCCGTCGAGGTTTTCCAGCAACACGCTCATCGGACTCTCCTCTCTAAAAACGCGATGGACGTTTTTAGAGATTATGCGAGCGAACGCATGCCGTCAAACGCCTACGACGGCACAGCCCTCCTGTTCAGTCTGGCTCTGTGCATGGCGGCCCTCGCAGAACTCCTCGATCATCTTCTCGTTGAAGGCCGGGATGTCGTCCGGCTTGCGGCTCGTCACGATCCCGTCGTCGACGACCACCTCCTCGTCGACCCACTCCCCGCCGGCGTTGCGGATATCGGTCTGGAGCGTCGGCCACGACGTGAGCCGCCTGCCGCGCGCGACTCCCGCCTCGACGAGCACCCACGGGCCGTGGCAGATCACCGCCATCGGCTTCTTCTCCTGGGCGAAGCGGCGCACGAAGTCGACGGCATTCTCGTCGCCGCGCAGCTGGTCGGGGTTGCCGACGCCGCCGGGGATGAGCAGCGCGTCGTAGTCGCCGGGGGAGACCTCCTCGACCGTCCTGTCGACCTTGGTCCTGCCGGCCGGCTCGAAGTGGTCGAAGCCCTGGATCTCGCCGTCGTGGATGGAGACGACGTCCGTCTCCGCGCCCGCCGCCTCGAGCGCCTTCCGCGGCTCCTCGAGCTCGACCCGCTCGAACATGTCGGCGGCCAGGATCGCGACCTTCTTGCCCTCGAGCTTCTGCTCGGCCATGGCTCGACCTCCCTCGTCGTCGGGGTTCAGTTCCGATAGCAACGCGTACGGCCATGGCGGGGATGCGGCGGTACCCTGCCTCCACGCGCCCGTAGCTCAGGGGACAGAGCAGCGGACTTCTAATCCGCCGGTCGCAGGTTCGAATCCTGCCGGGCGCGCCTGCTGCCGCCGTGAGGCGGCGGCTCAGTAGCCGCCGCCGCCCTTGCCCCCGCAGGCGACGACGAAGAGCACCAGCACGAGGGCGGTCAGCAGTAGGGGCAGGTACCTGGTCGCACGCATGGCGGGCCTCCGTCAGGTCGGGAGCGGGCTCTACCCGACGTTACGTGCGCGGGCGCGGACCGGTTCTGGAGCTAGCGACGGGCGCCGAAGTCGGTGGTCAGGATCGTGACGTCCTGCCCCTCGAAATCGCCGGGTGCCGCGGTGACGTGCACCGCTGCGACACCGATGTCGCGCCAGCCGGGCTTGAGCATGTTCGCCCGGTGCTTCGGGCTGTCGAGCCAGTCCTGCAGCGCGCTCTGCGCGTCGGTGTCGGGCGACACCCACAACAGGTTCTCCCCCACCGACCACGACGAGTACCGGTGCGAGGGGTAGAAGCGCTCGATCCGCTTCCAAAATGCGGTCCCGTCGGCCGACTCGTGCTCGAAGTAGCCCTGCGCGGCCATATCCACCGTGTGGGAGCGTGCCGCCGCCGTGAGCTGCGCCGAGAGCCGCAGCGGCGCCAGGTGGTGCTGCGCGCGCAGCGCGTTCAGGTCGTCGAGCACCCCGCCCTCGAGCGAGCTGAGCGCGACCGTGCGCCGCTGCGGCGCCCCGACGGCGCTCGAGGCGGCCAGCGCGGCGAGCGACGAGAGCGCTGCGAGAACGAGGGCGATGCGCAGTGCGAGCGGACGTGCCATTGCACAGTGCATCGGCCGGCCGCCCGGCGGCTCCATCATCCGAACGAGGGATGCCATGGCCTGCCGTGTTTGGCGGCCGGCGGCTGCAGAGAAGATCGAGCCGTGAGCCTGAGGGCGAGTCCGCTGGAGCAGGAGGCCAGGCTGCCGGACGGCCGCGCGGTGGTCGTGCGGGTGGGGATCGCCGGCGACTCCTACATCGCCCGGAGCGAGCTCGACACGGTGACGATCGAGCTCTTCGGCGGCGGCGAGCACCTGGCCGCCGTCAACACGGTGCTCGACGCCGACCAGGAGAGCGAGGCGCGGGCGCTGCTCCGGGAAGTCGTCTCCGGCCTGGAGAGCGGCAGCCTCGAGCCGACCGCGGGCGCGCTGGAGCCGCTGGCCGATACCCTCCGCTGATGAGCTCCGCAACGCTGCACACGAACCACGGGCCCATCGCGATCGAGCTCTTCGACGACGACGCCCCGACGACCGTCGGCAACTTCCTCAAGCTCGCGCGCGACGGCTTCTACGACGGGGTCGTGTTCCACCGCGTGATCCCGGACTTCATGATCCAGGGCGGCGACCCGACCGGCACCGGCTCCGGAGGCCCCGGCTACACCTTCGAGGACGAGCCGAACGACCGCAAGGTCGTGCGCGGCGCGCTGGCGATGGCAAACGCCGGCCCGAACACCAACGGCAGCCAGTTCTTCGTCGTCACGGCGGAGGCGTGTCCGTGGCTCGACGGCAAGCACACCGTCTTCGGCCGCGTCACCGACGGCATGGACGTCGTCGACGAGATCTCGGCGCTCGAGACCGACGCGCGCGACCGGCCGCGGCCGGACGTCGTGATCGAGCGCGTCGAGCTCGCGTAGCCCGGCGGCCGCCGAGTGCTCGACTGAGCCGGCTCAACAGCGAGCCAGCGCTGCGGCGTACCACCGCAGATACGCCGGCATCCGGTCCCTCCAGCCGCCGTGGCCGCCCCCGTCGAGACGGAAGGTGACGGACGCACCGTGCGCACGCAGCTCCCGGCCGAGGGCCTCGTCGGACGAGGCGAAGGGGTCCTCGCGGCCGACGTCGATCCAGACGGGCGAGCGGTAGAGGCGCCGCGCGGCGGCGAGGCGGATCAGGTCGTGCCGCGCGAAGTCGCGCGCGTCGTCGAATGCGCCCGGGGCCGTGTCCGCGCCGCGGAACCACAGGGCCGGCGAATGGGCGCCGACCGCGCAGAAGCGCTGCGGCGCCAGCCGCGCGAGGTCGAGCGCGCCGAAGCCGCCCATCGAGATGCCGCCGATCGCGACGCGGCGCCGGTCGGCGTGCGCCCGCGCCAGCGCGGCGGGAATCGCCTCCCGCAGCACGTACGAGCCCCAGCGGCCGTCGCGGCGGTCGTGCCAGTAGCTGTGGTCGCCGCCGTTCGCGAGCAGCAGGTCCGGTGCACGGGCGCCGAGATCGTGCAACGTGTCGAAGAGCGGCTGGGTGAGGTTCGAGTCGGGGCCGCTGCCGCGGCCGTGCAGGAAGACGAGCAGCGGCCGTCGGCGCCGCTCCCCGGCCGGCACGACGAGCGTCTCCGAGAGGGCCCGGCCGAGCAGCCGGCTATGGAGCGTGAAGCGGACGATCGTCGCTCCGCGCGTCGAGTGGTAGCTGCGGAGCGCGTCGCGGACGACGAGCCAGCCGACGGCGGCCGCCACGACGAGAGCCGCGCCGACGGCGAATCGCCTCACGCAGGAAGTATGGGCGAGGCGTCCTCTGCCACCATGCCCCGATGTTCACGCTCGAGGACCGGGACCGGGTGCGCGACCACGTGCTGGAGCTCGCGGCCTCCGACCCGCGCGTGGTCGCCGGCGCGGTCGTCGGGTCGCTCGCCTACGACCAAGGCGACCGCTGGTCCGACGTCGACCTGACGTTTGCGGTGGCGGACGGCGTGCCGGTGGCCGAGGTGCTGGCCGACTGGACGCGCCGTGTCGTGGACGAGCTCGAGGCCGTGCACCTGTTCGACCTCCCGAGCGGGGCCACGATCTACCGCGTCTTCCTGCTGCCCGGCTGCCTGCAGCTCGATCTCTCCTTCACGCCGGCGCCGCAGTTCGGCGCCGGCGGCCCAAAGTTCAGGCTGCTGTTCGGCAGCGTCGTCGAGAAGCCGCATGCCGCCCCGCCTCCGGCGCACGAGCTCTTCGGGCTGGCGGCGCACCACGCCATGCGAGCGCGCTTCTCCGTCGAGCGCGGCCGCTACTGGCAGGCTGCGTACCTGATCGACGTCGTTCGCGAGCACGCCCTCAGCCTCGCCTGCCGCCGCCGCGCGCTGCCGGCGCGCTACGGGCGCGGCTTCGACGACCTCCCCGTCGATCTACTCGACACGTTCGGCGGGACGCTCGTACGCTCGACGGAGCCGGAGGAGCTGCTGCGGGCGCTCGACCGCGCGGTCGCCGCCCTGCTCCAGGAGGCGGAAGAAGCCGCAGACCTGGCCGAGCAGGTCGAGCCCTACCTACGCGAGGTGACGTCCGGCTGGAGCAGCTGAGGCGGGGCGCTGCTGGTCGCGATCCTCCGGCAGTCGTAGTCTTGGCGCATGCTCGTATGCGCCGCCTGCGGCCAGGACAACCCGGAGATCGCCCGCTTCTGCCTCGCCTGCGCGAATCCGCTGAACGGCGCCGCTCCCGCCTCCCGCGACGAGCGGCGGGTGGTCAGCGTCATCTTCGTCGACCTCGTCGGCTTCACCGCGCGGGCCGAGCAGCTCGATCCGGAGGAGGTCCACGCGATCCTGACGCCGTACCACGAGTGCGTCCGGGGCGAGATCGAGTCGTTCGGCGGTGTCGTCGAGAAGTTCATCGGGGACGCGATCATGGGCGTCTTCGGCGCCCCGATCGCGCATGGCGACGATCCCGAGCGCGCCCTGCGGGCGGCACTCGTGGTCCGCGACAGCGTCGAGCAGATGAATGCGGAGCGAGACCTGGACCTCGCGATCCGGATCGCCGTCAACACCGGCCAGGCGCTCGTCTCCCTCGGCGCCCGCCCCGCGCTCGGCGAGGCGATGGTCGCCGGGGACGTCGTCAACACGGCGGCACGGCTCCAGCACGCCGCTCCCGTCAACGGGATCATCGTCGGGGAGGAGACCTACGCGTGCACGCGAGACTCGATCATCTTCGAGCCTGCGCCCCCCGTCGTGGCGCGCGGAAAGTCCGAGCCCGTGCGCGCGTGGCTCGCGGTCGCCGCGGCCACGAACGCGGGCGAGCGGGCGCTCTCCCACACGGACATCGTGGGCCGCACGCGCGAGCTCGACATCCTGCGCGGCGTGTGGGAGCGCGTCGCGGCCGACCGCACGCCGCATCTGGTCACCGTCCTCGGGCCCGCCGGCGTCGGCAAGACGCGCCTCGGCATCGAGTTCGCGCGGATCGTCACGGAGGCCGGCGGTCGAATCGTGCGCGGCCGGTCGCTGCCGTATCGGGAGAGCAGCGCCTACGGAGCCTTCGCGATGCAGGTGAAGCAACTCTGCGACATCTACGAGAGCGACGCCATCGAGGTCGCGGCCGGGAAGCTGCGGCAGACGGTGACCACGCTTCTGCCCGACGCCGACGCGCGCCCGGTGACCGGGCACCTCGAGATCCTGCTCGGACTCGACGAGGAGGGGACCGTCGGCGACCGGGAGACGCTGTTCTTCTCCACGCGCTGCTTCATCGAAGCCGTGGCCCGCGACAGGCCGACCGCGTTCGTCTTCGAGGATCTGCACTGGGGCGACCGGACGCTGCTCGACCTCGTGGAGCTGCTCGCCGCCCGGCTCCGCGACCTGCCGATCCTGCTCGTCGCGCTCGCGCGGCCCGAGCTGCTCGACGCCCGCCCCGGCTGGGGCGGCGGCCTGCCGGCGTATAGCGCCCTGCCGCTCGCGCCGCTGAACGACGGAGACGCGCGCGAGCTGGCCGCGAGGCGGCTGGCCTCCGTCGCCGCCGCGGGCGTCGCGGCGAGAGCCGCCGACGTGGCCGAGATCGCAGGGGGGAATCCGCTCTTCATCGAGCAGCTCGCGGCGACGGTCGGCGAGACGTCGGAGCGCGAGGACTCGCTTCCGAACACCATCCGAGGCATCGTCGCCGCGCGCCTCGACGCCCTGCCCGCGGCGGAGCGGTCGCTCCTGGTCGACGCGTCGGTGATCGGGAGGGTGTTCTGGCGAGGGCCGCTCGAGCGGATGGCCGATTCGACGGAGGGCCTGTCGGACGTGCTGGGCGCGCTGGAGCGCCGCGACCTGATCCGGCGCGAGCCCGTCTCGATGATCGAGGGCGAGCAGCAGTTCGGCTTCAACCACGTGCTCATCCGCGACGTCGCGTACGACCTCCTGCCGCGGGCGAAGCGGGAGCAGCGGCACGCCGTCGTCGCCGACTTCTTCGAGAGCGCGACCGCCGAGATCGGCGAGGCGACCGCTGCGATCGGGCGCCACTGGCGCAGCGCCGGGAACTTCGAGCGGGCGATCGTGCACTTCCTCCGCGCCGCCGAGCAGGCGGAGCGCGGCTGGGCGAAGGACCACGCGGTGCTGCTCTACCGCGAGGCGCTGACGCTCGTGCCCGAGGAGGACGCCGAGAGGCGGACGGCCATCCGCAGGCGGCTCGCCGTGGCGAGCCAGGCGCTCTTCCATGTCCCCGACGCGCGCCTGCTCGAGCGGCGCGAGTAGCTCTAGTGAGGGACGGGCGGGAAGTCGGCCGGACTGACGTCGCCGGCGATCTCCGCGAGTACCTCGAGGTTGTGCTTTCCCAGCCGGGACGCGTGCTGCCGGATGGTGTCCTCGTCCGGCCCGTCGTAGACGCAGTACGTCCTGACGGCGCCGCTGTCGTCGACGACGACGTGGCTGTGCTCCCACGTGATCGCAGGGAACTCGCCCTCGATGAGCTCCCTCGAGCGACGGCCGACGTCCGGCATCTCCTGCTGGTCGACGTCGAAGGCGCGAACGATCAGGTACCGCGGCATCGCATCGGCATCGTATCGCGCGCACCGGATCCCCGCCGGACGACGGCGGTGCGCCAAGATCGCGCCGGTGTTCGCCCAGTTCACGCAGCTCGTCTCCGATGCGTCGGGGTGGGCCTACGGAATCGTGTTCCTGCTCGCGTTCCTCGACGCGATCGTGCCCGTCGTGCCCAGCGAGACGGCCGTCATCACGGCAGGGGTGGTCGCGGCCGACGGGCACCTCTCGCTTCCGCTCGTCGCGGCCGCGGCCGTGGGTGGAGCGTTTCTCGGCGACAACACGACGTACGGGATCGGCCGGCGCTTCGGCGTCCGCGTCGTCCACCGCTTCTTCCGCGGCGAGAAGGCGCGCGCCCGGATCGACCGGGGCGAGCGCCAGCTCGGCGAGCGCGGCGGGCAGCTGATCGTCGTCGGGCGCTTCGTCCCGGGCGGGCGCACCGCGGTCACGCTCAGCGCGGGGCTGCTGCGCTTCCCGTGGCGGCGCTTCGTCGCCTTCGACGGCCTCGCGGCGGTGGTCTGGGCCCTCTACGCCTCGTTGCTCGGCTACTTCGGCGGACGCGCGTTCGAGCACGCGGCGTGGAAGGGCCTGCTGCTCGCGCTCGGGCTCGGCTTCGCCCTCGGCGGCGCCACCGAGGCGGTGCGGTGGGTGCTGCGGCGACGTCGCGCCGGAACCCAGCCGCGGTAGCAGAAGAAAGAAGAAGAAGCGGGTGGCGGGAATCGAACCCGCGTAGCCAGCTTGGAAGGCTGGAGCTCTACCATTGAGCTACACCCGCCGGACGCGGCTAGGTTAGCGCCATGCACGCGTCGGCCGAGGCCGTCGGGCTCGTGCCGGCGCTCGCGGCGGCATACGCGGCCGTCGCCCGCCGCTACCGGCCCGACCGGTCGCGCGTGGCAGCCGCCGTGCTCGCGCTCGCGCTGGTCTTCGCCGGCTTCGCGAGCCCGCTCCAGCCGCTCGCGCTCCACACGTTCCTCTGGGCCCACCTGCTCCAGAACGTCGTGCTCGCCGAGTGGGCCCCCGCGCTGCTCGTGCTCGCGGTCCCGCCGGCGCTCGCACGGCGGGCGGCCGGGCTGCCGCTCTTCCGTCCGCTCGTCGCCCTGCCGCTCTGGCTCGGGACGTACTTCGCGTGGCACCTGCCGTGGGCGTACGACCTCGCGCTGCGTCACCCCCACTCGCTGCTCCACCTCGAGCATCTCTCGTACCTCGCCGCCGGCATCGCCGTCTGGTGGCCCGTCATCCGCGGCGCTCGGCCGGCAGGCGCGAAGGCCGCATACCTCTTCGCGGCGTTCGTGCTCGCCTCGCCGCTCGGCCTGCTGCTCGCCCTGCTGCCGCGGCCGCTCTACTCGTTCTACGCGCACGCGCCCCGAACGTGGGGCCCCGGGCCCCTCGCCGACCAGCAGCTCGCGGGCGTGACGATGGCGCTCGAGCAGGCGGCGGTCTTCTTCGCCGTCTTCGCGTACTACCTGCTCCGCTTCCTGCGCGAGGAGCAGCTCGAGGGAGCCTACGACGACCTGAGGCCGGCGGGCTAGAGCCGCTCGAGGAGCTCCCGCACCTCTCCGACGCCGGTCCCCCACACGCGCAGCATGTCCTCGTCGGCACGGGCGTAGCTGCCGCCGTAGGAGCCGTCGCCGAGCTCCGCCCGCACCGTCGCCGGCTCGTCGGCGGAACGGACGACCTCCGGCTTGGCCGCGGCCGGCAGCTCCACGCCCGGCAGCCGCGTCCAGGGGAAGTTCTCGAGCCACGACGCGTGCGTCCCCGCCGGATCGAGCTCGCGCACGAGCCTCCAGACCCGCGGGCCGCGCCACCAGTCGTGCCAGACGACGCCCGTGCCGGCAAGCCGCTCGGCGGCGAAGCTGTTGCCGCCGTGCCCGTTCACGAGCAGCACCCTGCGGAACCCCTGCCCCTGCAGCGACGCGACGAGCTCGCGCAACACCGCCGCGTAGCTGTCCGCGCCGAGCGACGGACTGCCGGGGTAGGCGCCGAAGTACGGGGTCACGCCGTAGGCGAGCGCCGGCAGGACCGGCACGCCCAGCGGCTCGGCGGCTTCCACCGAGACGCGCTCGGCGAGGATCGAGTCGGTGGCGAGCGAGAGGTACGCGTGCTGCTCCGTCGAGCCGAGCGGCAGCACGATCCGGTCGTCGCGCTCGAGGTACGCCTCGAGCTGCAGCCAGTTGAGGTCGGCGACGCGCACGCGGCCGCGACCGTCTACGACTCGGAGGGAGCCGGGGCGCCGCCGCGCAGCCGGCGGCTGCGCTCGACCTCCGAGTTGATCTCGGCCCCGAGCAGCAGCGCCATGCCGGTGAGCCAGAGCCACGTGAGCATCACGATCACCGCCGAGAGGGTGCCCCAGGTCTTGTTGTACGAACCGAACATCGACGTGTAGACGGCGAAGAGGCCGGAGGTCGCGATCCACAGCAGCGCCGCGACGAGCGAGCCCGGCGTGAGGAACTCCCACCTCGGCTGCTCGAGGTCGGGGCCGAGGTAGAGCAGCGTCGCGAAGGCGGTCAGGAGACCGACGAGCAGGATCGGCCACTGTGCGATCCACCAGCCGACGTCGATCGCTCCGCCCACCGGGCCGGCGTGGGAGGCGACCCACCTCTCGATCTGCGGGCCGAAGATCAGCAGCACCGCCACGAGCAGGAACGCGAAGCCGATCACCGCGGCCATCTCGAGCGCCACGACGCGCTTCCGGACGAAGCTCCTGCCGTCCTTGCGGTTGTAGGCGAGGTTGATCGCCGTGATGTACGCGTTCATCGCCCCGGTCGTCGACCAGATCGCCAGGACGAACCCGACGACGGTCATCGCGACGCTCGACCGCGGGTGCGCGTCGAGGTTCTTCAGCGAGTCCTTGAGCAGCGACGTGGCCTGCCCCGGCATCAGCGTGCCGAAGTGACCGATCAGCGTCGCGATCGTGTCGGGGCCGGCGATCAGGGTGAACAGCCCGATCACCACCAGCAGCACCGACGGGATCGCGAAGAAGGTGCTGTAGGCGAGCGCCGACGCCAGCAGCATCGCGTTGTCGTCGAGGAACTCCTTGCCGGCGCGAACGAGGATCGCCTTCCAGTCGGCGGGAGAGAAGTCGCCCAGGCCCGGCCGTGCGAGCGTGGGCTCGCGCCGCTCCGGCTGCGGGCTCGGCTCGGGCGGCGCCTCGTCGGGCAGCGGCCGCGCGCCGTCGCGGCGCACCGGCTGGATGAGGCCCTCCCGCTTCGCTCGGGTCCGCATCGACTGTTCAAACGGGGGGCCGCGGGAAAGCGGTGCGCGGATGCTATGACGGCGGCGTGGAGACGCGCGGCATCGTCGTCGTCGGCGCGGGTTCGGCGGGCCTCGCCGTCGGCGCGCTGCTGCGCCGGGCGGGGCTCGAGCCGCTCCTGCTCGAGGCGGGGCCGGAGCCGGGCGCGGCCTGGCGGATGCGGTACGACCGCCTGCGGCTGCACACGCCGCGCCTGCTGTCGGGACTGCCCGGACGGCGGATCCCGCGGCGGTACGGGCGCTGGGTGACGCGGGACGACCTGCTGGCCTACTTCCGCTCGTACGCCGAGGCCGAGCGGCTGGACGTTCGTGCGAACACGGGGGTCGAGCGGATCGAGCCGGACGGCGCCGGCTGGCGGCTCGTGACGTCGCAGGGGCCGCTGCACGCCGAGGCCGTCGTCGTGGCGACCGGCTACAACGGCGCGCCCTTCGTACCGGAGTGGCCGGGGCGGGCGGCCTTCGCCGGCGAGCTGATCCACTCGTCGGAGTACCGCAACCCGACGCCCTACCGCGGCCGGGAGGTGCTCGTCGTCGGAGCGGGGAACTCCGGCGCCGAGATCGCCACCGACCTCGCCGACCGCGGCGCGGCGAGCTCGCGGCTGTCGGTGCGGACGCCGCCGCAGATCGTGCGGCGTGCGACCGCGGGCATACCCGCGCAGCTCGTCGGAATCGCCATCCGGCACCTGCCGCCGGACTGGGTCGATCCGATCTCGACGGTGCAGCGCCGTCTCTCGATCCCCGACCTCTCGGCGCAGGGGCTGCCGGCGCCCGAGCACGGCGTCCGCACATCCTTCCTCCGCACCGGCACCACCCCGATCCTCGACGTCGGCGTCGTGGACGCCGTCCGCCGCGGCCGCGTGAAGGTCGTCGCGGCGGTGGAGGGGTTCGAGGGGCCGGAGGTGCTGCTCGCCGACGGCTCGCGCCTCGCGCCCGACGCAGTGATCGCGGCCACCGGCTTCCGCGCCGGCCTCGAGGGGCTCGTCGGGCACCTCGGCGTGCTGACCGAGCGCGGGCTGCCGCAGCGGACGGACGGCGAGCCCGTGCTGCCCGGGCTCTGGTTCGTAGGCTTCACGCCGACGCTCGGCGGGCAGCTCCGCGAGGGCAGCATCGCGGCCCGCAAGGTCGCCGCCGCCGTGGCAGACGGCTACGCGGAGCAGCTCGGGCGGCCGGGGGCCACAGGCGGAGGGCGGTAAGGGCGCGCCGCCGAGGCCGGCGGATCGGGACGGCTGGATTCGAACCAGCGGCCTCCTGCTCCCAAAGCAGGCGCTCTAACCAGGCTGAGCTACGTCCCGCGGCTCGATTCAGTGTACGGGGGCGGCCTTCCGGCCGCCCCCGTCCCGCCCTCCTGCTCGCCCAAACGGGTGCTCGGAGGGATCGCCGAGCGACAGCCGAAGCTCCTGGTACCTTGCCGAATCCCCCGCAAGAGGCACGACGCGTTGCGCGAGTGCCAGCACGCTAAACCCGATGCGGAAGCTCCCGATCCTCCTCGTCTTCGTCTGCCTGCTCTTGGCGCCCAGCACGCCTGCCGGCGCCTCGCTCCGGCCGCCGGAGTCGAAGCTGCTTCAGGCGGTCAACGCCGCCCGCACCGCGCGAGGCCTACGGCCCCTGCGCCTCGATTCGGCGCTGACGCAGGCGGCGCGAGCCCACTCCGTGGACATGCTCGGCCACGGCTACTTCGCGCACGGCGACTTCTCCGGCCGGATGACCGCGTACCACGTGCGCGGCTCGCGGATGGGCGAGGACCTCGCCTGGGGCAACGGCCCCTACGCCCGCGCCGCGGCCGTCGTGCAGGAGTGGCTGGGCAGCCCGGAGCACCGCGCGAACCTCCTCGACCCGCGCTTCACGCGGCTCGGGGTCGGCGTCGCCAGCGGGAGCTTCCACGGCAGCTCCGGCGCGAGCGTCGTCACGGCCGACTTCGCCGGCTAGCTGCGCCGCTATTCGGGGTCCATGAGGGAGCGCAGCTCGGAGAGCTTCTCGCCGCGGAGCTCGTCTCGCTCGCCGCGGTCGATTCGCTGCAGGAGCTCGCGCACGAGCGGCGCGAGCTCGAGCGGATTGAAGGGCTTCGTGACGTAGTCGACTCCGCCGATGTCGAGGCCTCGCGCGCGGTCGCGGAACTCGGCGCGGGCGGTGAGGAACACGATCGGGATGCTCTTCGTACGCTCGTCGTCGAGCAGGTGCTCCGCGACGCGCCACCCGTCGAGCCCGGGCATCATCACGTCGAGCAGGACGACGTCCGGCCGCTCCTTGCGCGCCTGGTCGAGCCCGCTCGGCCCGTCGGCCGCCTCGAGCACCTCCATGCCCTCGGCTTCGAGGTTGACGCGGCAGAGCAACCGGATCGGCGGCTCGTCGTCGATGACGAGCACCCGCGTGGCGCGATCTTCCGTCACGGCGCTATACCCTGCCTGGTTCCCGCTCGCTCTGCCGCACCGGCGCGCCCGCGAGGGGCAGCTCGAAGGCGAAGCGCGAGCCCTCGCCCTCGCGCGAGCTCACCCAGATGCGCCCTCCCATGGCCGAGACGAGGCCGCGGGCGATGAAGAGGCCGAGGCCCGTGCCGCCCGCGCCGGCACGCACGTCGGCGTCGGCGCCGCGGTAGAACTTGCGGAAGATCTGATCCTGGTCGGCCTGCGGGATGCCGATGCCCTCGTCCGCGACGCTCACCTCCACCGTCTCCCGCTTCCGCGCCGCCCCCACGGTGACCGTCCCTCCGGAGGGCGAGTACTTGACCGCGTTGTCGAGCAGGATCGAGAAGACCTGGCGCAGCTTGTCGGGATCGGCCCTCGCCGCGAGGGGCTCGGGCGGCAACTCGAGCACGAATCGGTGTCCGTTCTGCCCCTCCTCGACGCTCTCGAGGACCTGCCCCACCACGTCCCGCACGTCGGTCGTCGCAAGGTTGACCTGCAGGTCCCCGGTGTCGAGCCGAGCGACGTTCAGGAGGGCGTCGACGATCATCGTCAGCCGCTGCGACTCCGAGGCGATGTAGCCGAGGAACGTCCTGCGCTCCTCGTCGCCGAAGCTGACGTCACGGCGCAGGAGCGTCTCGGCGAAGCCGTAGATCGACGTCAGCGGCGTGCGGAGCTCGTGCGAGACGGTCGAGACGAAGTCGGACTTCATCTGCTCCACGAGCCGGTCGGCGGAGATGTCGCGGAAGGCGAAGATCCGGCCGGATACCGCGCCGGCGGGATCCCGCATCACCGCCTCGCTCATCGACAGCCAGACCTCCTCGCGCCCGCGCATGATCGGCATGAGCCGGTCCCCTTGCGGTGTCTCGGTCTCCGACTCGAGCGTCCGCTGCAGCACCTCCGACGGGGCGCGCCCCAGCGCGTCCTCGGTGGAGACACCGGTGATCTTCGCGGCCGCGGCGTTCCAGAGCACGACCTTCCCCTCCCGGTCGACCGCGACGATGCCGTCGGCGATGTTCGCCAGGATCGCGTCGCTGCGCTCCTTCTCCACGGCGACCCGCTGGTAGAGCTCCGCACTCGTGAGGGCGGCCGACGTGCTCGCCGCGAGTGCGAGCAGGGCCTGTACCTCTTCCTCGCGCCAGGGGCGGGGCTCGGCTGCGTAGACGGCAAGCACTCCCACCGACGTCGCCTCCGAGCCGGCGAGCGGAACGCCGAGAAAGGCCGAGTTGCCGGCGGCGAGCATCGGGTCGAGCTCCCGCAGACGCGGGTCGCCGCCCGCGTTCTCGAGCGCCACCGGCGACCGGGACTGGACGACGTCGCCGGAGAGCCAGGCGGCGGCCGGGCTCCGCGTGCCGACGGCTTCGGTCGCGCCGCGGCCCTCTGCGACGGTGACCACCAGCTCGTCGTCCTCGAGGACGCGGATCGCGCACGCGTCGGCGTTGACGAGGTCGGGCGCCTGCTGGACGACCTCGTCGAGCACCGCCGCCGGATCCAGCTCGCTGGTGAGCAGGCGGCCGGTCCGCGTCAGCTGCTGGGCCAGCGCCCGCGCGCTCCGCTCCGCCTCGAACAGCTCGCTGCGCTCCAGCGCGCCGCGCGTGGCGTCGGCCAGGTGTCGTGCGAGCTGGAGGTCGTCGTCGCTGAACACCCGCTCCTCGCCGAAGAAGACGACGACGAAGCCGCCCGTCTCGTGCCGCGGCGTGTCGATCGGGACCGAGAGGAGCGAGCGGTAGCCGACGCCCTCGGCGGCGGCACGCCAGTCGGCCGGTACTCGCTCGTCGTCCGCGAGCGCCGGAGCCGCGACGACGCGGGACTGCGCGGCGGCACGCCTGACCGAATCCTCGTCGCCGCCCGCGCCGTGGGCCAGCAGCTCGCCGAAGCTCGGCGGCAGCTCGTGCGAGCCCGAGAGCGCGAGCCGCCCCGCCTGTGGCATGAGCACCGCCGAGGAGGCGCCGCCGAGCGCCTCGGCTGCCGCCTGGGCCACCGCGTCGAGGGTCGCGGCGCGCGAGAGCGACTGCCCGAGAACCGAGGCGATCCGGTAGAAGCCACGCTGCACGCGCGCCTGCCGCGAGCTGTGCGTGAACGTCTCCGCATTGCGGAGCGCGAGCGACGCCAGCCCGGCGAAGGCCTCGAGCACGTCCGAGTCTCGCCCGGAGAACGTCCGCGAGCCGCTGCGCGCGGCGCCGAGCACACCCTGCACGTCGTGGCTCCAGCGCATCGGCGCCGCCATCATGTGGGTGAAGCCTCGATACGCGTCGTGCGGCAGCCGCTCGTCGTGCTCGGCGAGGTCGGCGGCGGCGACGGGCCGCCCCTCGCGGATCGCCAGTCCGCCGAGGCCGCGGGCGGCGGCGAGCTCGAAGCCGACGAGCCCGTCGTCGAGGCCGTGGACCGCGGCGCAGCGCAGCACCCCTCGCTCCGCGTCGTACAGGTAGCAGTCGGCCGCCTCGGCCTGGAGGAGCTCCGCCACCTCGTCCGTCAGCCGCTGCAGCACCGTCTCGCGCTCGAGCGCACCGCTGAGAACGTGGGCCGCGCGGAGGAGGGCCGTCTGCTGGGCGATGCGGTCGCGGTTCTCCTCGAGCAGTCGCGCGAGCCGGATCGCGAGTCCCGCCTCTGCGGCGACGGCCTCGAGCAGGGCGATGTCGCCGTGGCTCCAGGCCTTGACGCTGTCGCGGTGGGCCGAGAGCACCCCCACCGGGCGGCCCTGGACGACGATCGCGGTGGACGCCACGGCGCGCACCCCGAGGGAGCGCAGGCGGTCGAGGCCGCCGACCCCCGGCTCGGTCAGCTCGGGCGCGTCCTGGATGTCGCCGATGGCGACCGTGCGCTGCTCGCGGGCGGCGAGATTCGAGACCGGCAGCTGCTCCTCTTCGTCCGCGACGGGCCTGGCGCCGGGCTCCGTCCACTGCGCGCTCAGCGGCAGCTCGCCGGACTCGTCGCTCAGGCGTAGGAAGCAGCGGCTCGCGCCCAGCGCCCGCCCCGTCTCCTCCACCGTCGTCTGGAGAGCCGGCTCGAGGTCCAGCTCGCTCCGCAGTCGGCGGCCGATGCCCGCGACGAACCGCTCGCGCTCGAGCGCCTCCCGCAGCGCGAGGGCCGAGCGGGTGCGCTCCAGCGCGATCGCTCCTTCGGACGCGAGCGTCTGCATCACGGCGAGGTCGTCGGACGAGAAGGCGCGATGCTCGTCGGTCGTCGCCACGGAGAGGACGGCGATCACCCGGTCCTCCGCGATCAGCGGCACGAACGCGGCGCTCTTCGCGCCGGCCTCGGCGGCCAGCCGCGGACTCACGCGGCTCGAGCCGCTGACGTCGTAGACGGCAAACCCGGCGGCCTCGGTGACGACGCTCGCGATCCCGGACGCCTCGCGCACGAGGTCGACGCGGACGTCCCGCCACCAGTCGACGTCGCGCCCGTTCGACCGGGCGAGGAATCCCGAAGCCTCTCGCGCGTCGTCGGAGACGAAGGTGAGGGCGACGAAGGAGACGCGGAACAGCGAGCCGATCTCGTCGAGCAGCGTGCGCGCGACGCCCTCCACGTCGAGGGTACGCGCCAGCTCGTCGGCGATACGGCGCAGGCTCTGGAGCTCGCGCTCGCGCTCGCGCCCCGAGTCCGCGGCGGGATCTCTTGAGCGGGCACGGCCGAGGAGTCCGAGCAGCACCCCGAGCACGAGCGCGCCGCCGACTGCCGCCACGCTCTCCCACGCGAGGGAGAGGCCGTCGAGGCCGAGACAGAGCGTGGCGTTCAGCACCATGCGGGCGTGGAGATGATACGGAGCCGGCGCGCGGCGGGCGAGCCGCCGCGCCGGCGCCGCCGCGCGGGGGGCGAGTCTTCTGCCCGTTGCAAAGATGGGCCGACCGGCCCATTGTTCCGCCGCGGCCCGCGCGTTAGCGTGCCTGGCACTGGGCGTGCGAACCGCGGCGCGCGTACCTGGCCTTGCAGCCGCGGCGAGCAAACTGGAAGAGCCCGTCGCAACGACCCCCCGAGCGGCGGGCTTTTCCACCTCCCAGACGTCGGCCGGTCTTAACCCGGTCGTCACAGCGCCGGAGCTATCCTGGCCGCGGTTTGGTGAAGCGGGTCCTCCTGGCGTCGCCGCGCGGCTACTGCGCAGGGGTGGAGCGGGCCGTCGACACGGTCGAGCGGGCGCTGAGGCTGTACGGAGAGCCCGTCTACGTCCGCAAGCAGATCGTCCACAACTCGCACGTGGTTCGCGAGCTCGAGGCGCGCGGCGCGGTCTTCGTCGACTCGGTGGATGACGTCCCCGCGGACGCCACACTCGTCTTCTCCGCGCACGGCGTCTCGCCCGCGGTACGAGACGAGGCCGACGCGCGAGGCTTGACGACCATCGACGCGACGTGCCCGCTCGTGACCAAGGTGCACACGCAGGCGCGCCGCTTCGCCGCCGCCGGCTACACCGTCATCCTGATCGGCCACCTCGGGCACGAGGAGGTGGAGGGCACGACGGGCGAGGCGCCGGAGGCGATCGTGGTGGTCGAGTCGGTCGAGGACGTCCTGGCGCTGGCGCTGCCGCCCGGGGCGCGGGTCGCGTACATCACGCAGACGACGCTGTCGGTCGACGAGACGCGCGAGATCCTGGAAGCGTTGCGGCGTCGCTTTCCCGACCTGGCGGGGCCGGCGAGGGAGGACATCTGCTACGCCACCTCCAACCGCCAGTGGGCGGTGAAGGAGCTCCTGTCGGAGATCGAGCTCCTGCTCGTCGTCGGCTCCCGAAACTCGTCGAACTCCCTGCGGCTGGTGGAGGTCGCCCGCGCCGGCGGCGTACCCGGGCACCTGATCGACGACGCCTCGGAGATCGACGAGGCATGGCTCGCAGGCGTGAGCACGGTCGGCGTGACCTCGGGCGCGTCGGCCCCCGAGCGCCTCGTCGCCGACGTGTGCCAGTGGTTCCGCGCGCGCGGCGTCGAGGACGTCGCTCCCTTCCGCTCGGCCTACGAGGACGTGGTCTTCCGGCTGCCGGTCGAGCTGCGCCGGGCGGAGCGCTCGGCCGCGTAAGTCCGTCGGGGAAGGTGAGACCTCGTCCTCACCTGGTCGAGCGGCTGCCGGAGCAGTACTTCACGCGACTGCTCGCGCGCGTCGCCGCCGCGGCGGAGTCCGAAGGCGAGCCGCTCGTCGACCTCGGCCGCGGCAATCCCGACGTCGGGCCGCCGCCGCACGTGCGCGCGGCCCTCGCGGGCGCGGCGCGCCGCGAGGACGCGCACGGATACGCGCCTTTTGCCGGCCTGCCGGAGCTCAAGGAGGCGGTGGCGGCGCGCTACGGGGACGTCTACGGCGTCACGGTCGACCCGGCGCAGGAGGTGGCGGTGCTGCCGGGCGCGAAGACGGGCCTGATGGAGTTCGCCCAGGTGGCAGTCGAGCAGGGCGGCTCGATCGTCCTCCCCGACCCGGGCTACCCGGACTACCGCTCGGCGGTCGCGCTCGTCGCCGCCGTGCAGGAGACGCTGCCGCTGGCCCCGGACGGGCGGCCCGACTGGACCGCCGCCCCGGCGGAGGCGGCGGCGCTCTACCTCAACTACCCCTCGAACCCGGTCGCGGCATGCGCGCCGGAAGGTGTCTTCGGCGAGGCCGTGTCCTGGGCCCGCCGCGCGTCCGCCTGGGTGCTGCACGACTTCGCGTACGGCGACCTCGTCTACGACGGCCGCCGCCCCGCCAGCTTCCTGGCCGAGCCGGGGGCGCGCGAGGTCGGGGTGGAGCTCTTCTCCATGTCGAAGTCGTACGGCGTGCCCGGCTGGCGGCTCGGCTTCGCCGTCGGGAACGCGGTGCTCGTCGAGCGGATCGAGAACCTGCAGAACCACGTCTTCGCCGGTGTGTTCTCGGCGGTGCAGGCGGCGGCGGTCGCGGCGCTGACAGGCCCGCAGGACTCGGTCGAGGAGCGTCGGCGGCTCTACGAGGGTCGGCGCGACCGCGCGCTCGCGGCTCTCCCGGGCGTCGAGGCTCGCTGCGAGGGCACGTTCTTCATCTGGCTCCGCCTGCCGGAGGGCGTGACCTGCGAGGACCTCCTCGAGCGGCACCGGGTGGCGCTGGCACCGGGAGAGGGCTTCGGCGGTCGCGGCCGCGGCTGGGCCCGCCTGTCCCTCGCGACGCCGGACGACCGGCTCGACCTCGGCCTGGAGCGGCTAGGGCGCGCCCTCGCCTGAGCGCGGCGTCGTGGCGGGCGAGGTCCCGCGACGAGGTGGCGAGACCTTTCCTATACCGCCTTGGCAATCGAGACGCCCGAAGCGCCGTCGACGCGGATGTCGACGGCGAGCACGTCGTCCCTGATCCGGCTTTCCCAGCGGAGCAGCGGCTCGAGCTCGGGCGGCAGCGTGAGGACGATCCGATCCGTCAGCTCGAGCGCCTGCTCCCGGCGCATCGAGTTGACCTGGTGGACGAGGTCGAGCACCTGCCCCTCCAACAAGAGATCGTCGTCGAGCGCCGTCTCCACCGCCACCGTGACGCCGTCGGCGGCCGCCACCGCCCAGCCCTCGCGGCCGATGCGCTCGACGATGACCTCCTCTGGCGCGAGCTCGCGGCCCGCCGCGCGGAACCTGCCGCCGGGCAGCTCGGCGAACTCACCGCCCGCAAGCGCGGCGCGGACTGCACCGAGCTCCTTGCCCAGCTTGGGCCCGAGCACGGGCAGGTTGGGCTTCACGCGGAGCTCGGACTCGACCGCGCCGAACTCGACCTCCTTCACGTTCAGCTCCTCCGCGATCTCCCGCTCGTGCGGCGCCCCGAGCCGAACGCCCTCGACCACCAGCCGCCGCAGCGGCTGGCGCAGCTTGAGGCGCGACTCGTCGCGCGCGCGGCGGCCGAGCTCGACCACCCGCCGGACGGCCGCCACCTCCGCCAGCAGCGCCTCGTCCACCTCGGGCTCTTGCGGCCAGCCCGCCAGGAACACCGACTCGTCGGCGGAGACGAGGCGCCGCCACAGGTACTCCGCGAGGAACGGCATCACCGGCGCGACCACGCGAAGCGCCTGCGTCAACGACTCCCACAGCGCTTGCAGCGCGGCTCCATCGTCGTTCCAGAAGCGCCGGCGCGAGCGGCGGATGTACCAGTTCGACAGGTCGTCGGCGTAGGCCTCGAAGGCGGCGACCACGCCAGGGGTCCAGAAGCGCTCGTACTCGGCCGTCGCGTCGCGGACGAGCTGCGCGGTGCGTGCGGCGAGCCAGCGGTCGAGCCCCTGCGGCTCGCCGGCCGTCGCGCCTGGCTCGAACGAGGCCACGCGAGCGTAGGTGACGAAGAACGCCGCCGAGTTCCAGAAGCGCAGGAGGCGCCGCTTGACGTCGTCGGCCATTGCGTAGCCGAAGCGGAGTGGTTGGCTCGGCGTCTGCTCGCAGTAGAGCCAGCGCGCCACGTCGGCGCCCATGCGCTCGAGCGCCTCGTTCAGCTCGATCGCGTTGCCCGTGGACTTGTGCATCGGCTTGCCGCTCTGGTCGAAGACCTTCTCGTACGTGAGGACGCGGCGGTACGGGGAGCGCCCCTCGAGCGCGACGGTCATGAAGCTCGTCGCGTAGAACCAGAGCCGGATCTGCTCGCGCATCTCCGACACCCAGTCGGCGGGAAACCACTCCTCCCAGTAGGCGTGGTCGGGCAGGTCGGCGCCGGAGAGGCCGGCCGAGGCGCCGGTCGCGTAGCCGTGCTCCCGCCACACCGCGTTGTGCCAGCCGAGCGTCGAGAAGTGCACGATGCCTGCGTCGAGCCAGGCGTCGCCGACCTGCGTGACCCGCTCGACCGCGCGGCCGCACTGCTCGCAGCGGATCCGCACCTCGTCGATCCACGGCCGGTGGAGCTCCTGGAGCTGCTCGAGCCCCGAGAGGGCGCGCTGCTCGAGCTCCGCGCGCGACCCGACGACGTTCAGGTTGCCGCACTCGCAGGGGTAGAACGGCAGCGGCAGACCGAAGTAGCGCTCGCGGGAGATGTTCCAGTCGTCCATGTTGCGGAGCCAGTCGTCCATCCGCTTCTTGTACTGCGGCGGCGACCACTCGACGGTGGCGTTCGCCTCGAGCATCGGCTGCCGGATCTCCTGCGCCGACATGAACCAGTCGTCGACGACTCGGAAGACGAGAGGCGTCTTGCAGCGCCAGCAGATCGGGTACCGGTGGACGATCGTCCCCTCGGAGACGAGCAGCGCCCGCTCGCGGAGCGCCGCGGCAACCGGCCGGGCCACCTCGGTGGTGGAGAGGCCGGCGAAGTCGCCGTAGGGGGGCAGCATCCGCCCCGCCTCGTCGATCGGGGCGAGCACGGGCAGGTCGTGGACGCGGGAGAGCTCGAAATCCTCGGCGCCCGCGCCGGGCGCGATGTGGACGATTCCGGTGCCTTCCTCGAGCGACACCTCCTCCCACGGAATGACGCGATGCCGCACGTCGGCCTGCGCCGGCAGGTCGTCGAACGGGCCCGCGTACTCGAGCCCTACGAGCTCCTCGCCCCGCGCCCGGCGTGTGAATGCCTCCTCCGGAAACAGCGCCACCGCCACCCAGCGGCCGTCCGAGGTCAGCCCGTACTCGGCGTCCGGCTTCACCGCGGCGGCAACGTTGGCGGGCAGCGTCCACGGCGTCGTCGTCCAGACCACCAGCGCCTCGCCGTCGCGCCCGGCGAGCGGAAGGCGGACGAAGAGCGACGGGTGCTCCATCTCGACGTAGTTCTCCTCGCCCGCCTGCTCGTGCTGCGACAGCGACGTGCCGCACCGCGGGCACCACTGCGTCGAGCGATGGCCCTTGTACAGCCAGCCGCGGTCGTGCACCTCCTTCAGGAAGCCCCAGATGTACTCGATGTTGTTGTCGCTGAAGGTGTAGTAGTCGTTGTCCCAGTCCATCCACTGCCCGAGTCGGATCGACTGCTGCGTCATCAGCTCGCTGTAGTGCGCGACGCGGTCGCGGCACCGGCGGGAGAACTCCGCGAGGCCGTACTCCTCGATCTCGCGCTTCGAGCCGAGGCCGAGCTCCTTCTCGACCTCGACCTCGACCCACAACCCCTGCGAGTCGAAGCCGTTCTGGTACCGCTGCTCGTAGCCACGCATCGCCTTGTAGCGCTGGAAGACGTCCTTGAGCGTCCGCCCGTGGCCGTGGTGGACGCCGGCCGGGTTGTTGGCCGTGATCGGGCCGTCCATGAAGCCGAACTTGGGGCCGCCGCGGTTCCGCTCGCGCAGGCGCTCGAACGTGCCCTCCCGCTCCCAGAGCTCCAGGATCTCGAG
>JBBWZD010000189.1:0-9971 GCA_039648875.1 Actinomycetota bacterium | reverse complement strand
CCTGCGACTCGACGTCGTCCTCTCCGGCGAGCTCCTCGGCCAGCTCGGTGAGGGAATACGCCTCGTCGAGCCGGCCCTGTGCTGAGATCGCGCGTGCGAGCAGCGCCGTCACCGACGAGCGGAGGTACCGCTCTCCCATTCCGCCGAGGAGCTCCGATGCCCGCCGGAGCTCCTGCTCGGCTGCGGCCGGTTCACCCGCGAGCATCTCGACGCGCGCCGCGAACATCGACGCCCACGCGACGTACCACGTCTTGTCGATCTCGCCGATCGCGGCGCGGCCCTCGCGGCAGAGCTCACGGGCGCGGTCGAAGTCCTCCTGCATGGCGTGCAGGTAGCCGAGGATGCAGGTCACCCAGCCGCGCGCAAGTCGGCTCTCCGAGACCTGCTCGATGACGGCTTCGCAACGCGCGATCGCCTCCGGAACCGGTGTCGGTCCCCAGCAGGCGGCGAGCGCGTAGCTCGTCGCGTTCGTCCGCTCCTCCCGGCCGTCCCCGGCGCGGCGGGCGCACTCGAGCGCCCGCTCGCACGCGGCCGCGGCCTCGCCGTACTGGCAGGCCGTCCCGTGCACGTAGGCGAGCAGTCGCCAGGCCTTCGCGAGCCCGGAGTCGTCACCAGCGGCCGTGAAGATCTCGATCGCCTCCTCGATCGCCGGCACCGCCGCGTCGCTCCAGCGCTCGTCGGCGCCGGCGCGGAGCTCCAGCAGCAGGCGGATGAGGCGCGCGTCGGCCGCGAGCCTCGCGTCTCCGCCCTCGTCGGCTGCCGCCGTCGCCTCGTCGAGGAACGTCTGCGCGTCCGCGAAGCGGCCGAAGTCTACGAGCGCCTCGCCGACCTCGGGCAGCAGGGCCACCCGGCGCGGGTCGCGCTCGGGCAGGACTCCCACGGCGCGCTCGAGCAGGCCGGCCGCGGCTCCGAGGTCGCCGCGGGAGCGCGCCCTGCGCCCCGCGGAGCTGAGGCGGGCGGCGGCGTCGACGCCGAGCTCGAGCCCGTGGTCGTCGAGGGGGCCAAGCTCCGACAGGTAGCGGTACGCCTGCTCGAGGTGGTACCCGTTGATCTCCTCGTACTCCGAGGCGCGGTCGCCGTTGACCCGGTCGGCCCAGCGAACGAACTGCTCGTGCAGTGCGGCGCGCGTCCGCTTGAGCAGCGCCTCGTAGGTCGTGTCGCGGATGAGCACGTGGTCGAAGCGCCACGGGTCCTCGAA
Source organism: Actinomycetota bacterium (assembly GCA_039648875.1). Lineage (GTDB taxonomy): Bacteria > Actinomycetota > Thermoleophilia > Gaiellales > Gaiellaceae > Palsa-739. The sequence goes on along the minus strand of JBBWZD010000189.1, from coordinate 8,773 downwards.
GCCGCGCTCGGCTGGCTCCGGCCGGATGAGCTGCTTGCGGGCGAGCGACTCGAGGTGCGGCTTCGTCTTCTCCCGAACGGCGTCGGGGACGAGCTCCCGCACGGCGTCCTCGGGGAAGAGGTACCCGATCACCGACGCCGGCTCCACCACCGCCCGCTCCTGCGGATCGAGGCTATCGATGCGCGAGGCGAGCAGGGCCTGGATCGTCGGCGGCAGAGTGACGGCCGGCAGCTCGCCGCTCGCGCGCCAGCAGCCGTCCTCGAGCTCGACCAGCTTCTCGTCGATCAGCATCGACAGCAGCTGCTCGACGAACAGCGGGTTCCCCTCCGCGGCCTCGATGACCCGCGCGGTGACGGCCTCGTCGAGCGCGGCCTCCCCCAGCATGTTCCCGATCACACGGCGGCTCGCCTCCGGCCCGAGCGGCTCGAGCAGCACCTGCGACGCGTTCGGCGGATCGGTCCAGTGCGGCCGGTGCTCGAGCAGGTCGGGCCGCGCGTTGCAGAGCAGGAGGACGGGCGACTCCTCGACCGTCTCGACCAGGTGCTCGACGAGGTCGAGGAAGGTGGGCTCGGCCCAGTGCAGGTCCTCGAGCACCACCACCAGCGGCCGCTCCGCGGCGAGGAGCTCGAGCAGCTTCCGCGTGCCCCAGAAGAGCTCCTGGAGCGGGAACTGCTCCGACGAGAGCCCGAGGACCGACGCCACGCGCGCGAGCACGTCGGCGTGGGGCCCGGCGAGCGCCCCCAGCTTCTCGCGTGCGGCGTCGGCCTGGTCGGAGTGCTCGATGCCGGCCGCCTGACGGACGACCTCGACCAGCGGCCAGAAGGTGATGCCGTCGCCGTAGGGCAGGCAGCGACCTCGCAGCACCCGGGCGGTCTCGCGGGCGGCGCGGGCGAACTCCTCGGTGAGCCGGGACTTGCCGAGGCCGGCCGGGCCGACCAGCGTCACCGCCTGGCACGCCCGGTCGCGACAGGCGAGCTCGAACGCCTCGCCGAGGACGCGCGCCTCCGCCTCCCGGCCGACGAGTGGCGCGCCGCGGCGGCGCGCGATCTCCTCGTCCGTCGCGTGCACCGCGAGCAGCCGGTATGCCGGCACGCGCTCCGCCTTCCCCTTCAGCTCGAGCGGCTCGACCGCCTCGACGTGGACGACGTGCCGCACGAGGCGGTACGTCGGCTCGCCGATCAGCACCTCCAGTGCCGGCGCCGCCTGCTCCAGCCGGGCGGCGACGTTCACCGCGTCACCTGTCACCAGCCGCTGCGCGCTCGCCGAGTCGCCGGAGACCACTTCGCCCGTGTTCACGCCCGTCCGGTTCTCGAGCCGGACGCCCCAGCGCCGCTCGAGCTCCACGTTGAGCAGCTCCAGCGCCTCCTTCATCTCGAACGCGGCGCGCACGGCCCGCAGCGCGTCGTCCTCGTGCGCTCGCGGCAGCCCGAACACGGCCATGATCGCGTCGCCGATGTACTTCTCGATCCGCCCGCCGTGCCGCTCGAGCGGGCGCTTCATCTCGTCGAAGTAGCGGGCCATGACCTCGCGCAGCGCCTCGGAATCGAGCTTCTCGCCCAGGTTCGTCGAGCCCTTGAGGTCGGAGAAGACGAGCGTGACCGTCTTCCGCACCTCCTGCGGCGGCAGCTCGACGGCGAGCGCCGTGCCGCAGAAGCCGCACAGGCGGAACTTGGCGGGATTCTCCTCGCCGCAGCCGGGACAGATCTGCATCCTTTCGAGTGTAGGACGCCTTCACGGACGGTACAAACTCGCGCGCGCCGACGCACTCGGTCGTGAGGGTCGTTCGAGGGTCGGCGCTACGCCGGGATCGTCAGCACGATCTTGCCGAACTGGTCACCCGCCTCGAGCCGGGCGTGGGCCGCGCGGACCTCCGCGAGCGGCAGGACCTGGTCCACGACCGGCCGCGCGCGCCCGCTCGCGACGAGCTCGAAGGCGCCCGCGAAGTCGCTCCTCGTGCCCATCGTCGAGCCGAGCACGGTGAGCTGCTTCCACCAGATCCGGTGCAGCGCGGCTGGCGGGCTCGGCCCTGACGTCGCGCCGCAGACCGCGATCCGGCCTTCGCGGGCCGCCACGTCGAGCGACGTCCGCCACGTCGCCTCGCCGACGTGGTCGACCACGACGTCCGCGCCGCGGCCGCCGGTCGCCTCCTTCACGACGGCCTTCACGTCGGTGTGATCGCCGTGGTTGACCGCGGCGTCGGCGCCGAGCTGACGCGCTCGGGCGAGCTTCTCGTCGCTCGAGGAGGTGACGATCGTGCGCGCGCCGAGCGCCCGCGCGATCGCGAGGCCCGCGGTCGACACGCCGCCGCCGATGCCCCAGAGCAGCACCCACTCGCCCTCCCGCAGCCGCGCGCGGGTTACGAGCATCCGGTAGGCCGTCTCGAACACGAGCGGGAACGCCGCCGCCTCCTCGAACGAGAGCCCGTCCGGGATGGGGTGGACGTTCGTCGCCGGCACGGCGATCAGCTCCGCATTCGTGCCGTCCCCGTGCTCTCCGACGACGTGGATCGTCCCCTCGCCCGTCTCGATGCCCGGGTTGATGACGACCCGCTGCCCTGGCTCGAAGCCGCCGACGCCGGGGCCGAGGGCCTCCACCACTCCGGCGCCGTCCGCGCCCAGGATGCGCGGCTTCGGGACGGACGGCAGGCCCTTGCGGATCCAGACGTCGAGGTGGTTCAGCGCCGACGCCCTCAGCCTGACCAGCACCTCGCCGGCCGCGGGCTCGGGATCGGGCGCCTGCTCGAGCACGAGCACCTCGGGCCCTCCGTCGGCGTGGATACGCACCGCCAGCACGCGCGGCACACTATCGGGGTGAGGGCGCCCGACCTGCAGCGGCTGGCCGAGGAGCTCGGCCTCGACGTCGTCGGCGCGGCGCCGGCCGCTCCCTACACGAAGACGGAGCGGCACATCCGCGAGCGGCGGGCGCGCGGGCTCTTCGCCGACATGCGCTTCACGATGGCGCGGCCGGAGGAGTCCTGCCACCCGGAGACGCTGCTGCCCGGCGCGCGCACCGTCGTGTCGGCCGCGCTCTGCTACTACGCGCCCGAGCCGGAGCGGCCCGAGGGTCACGGCCGCCTTCCCCGCTACACCTGGCGCGACGCGTACGCGGAGCTGCGCGAGAAGCTCGAGGAGCTGGGGCGGAGGCTCGGCGGCACCTATCGCGTGCTCGTCGACGCGAACCAGCACGTCGACCGGGAGGCGGCCGCGCGCAGCGGCGTCGGCTTCTACGGCAAGAACACGCTGCTCATCACCCGCCGCCACGGCTCCTGGGTCGTCCTGGGCACGCTCGTCACGGATCTGGAGCTCGAGCCGACACCGCCGCTCGACCTCGACTGCGGCTCCTGCCGGCTCTGCGTCGACGCCTGTCCCACGGACGCGCTCGCGGAGCCCGGGACGCTCGACTCCACCCGCTGCCTCTCGTACTGGACGCAGTCGAGCGCGCCGATCCCGGAGCCGTACCGGGAGGCGCTCGGCGCCCAGGTCTACGGCTGCGACATCTGTCAGGACGTCTGCCCCTGGAACCGCGGGATCGAGCGGCGCCGCCGCGCGGCCGAGGTGCCGGAAGATGCCGAGGCGCACGTCTCGCTCGTCGACTGGCTCCGCGCCGACCCCGACGAGCTGCGCCGCCGGTACGACCGGCTCTACGTCCCGCGCAACGACGGCCGCCGGCTGCAGCGGAACGCGCTCGTGGCCGCCGGCAACGTCGGCGCGGCGGAGGAGCGGGCGGCGGTCGAGCCGTTCCTGGAGCGAGACGACGCTCAGCTACGCGACCACGCGCGCTGGGCGCTCGAGCGGCTGGAGGGGCGCGGTGTCTGAGCGGCTGGCCGCCGAGCGGTGGATGGCCTGGGTCCGCCTCGTCGGCGTCGGGTTCGCGCTGCTCGAGCTCGCCGCCTTCACCACGCCGTTTCCGCCCGGCTACGAGACGCCGGCCTGGGCGATCACCGCCGTGTTCGCGGCCGGCGCCCTCGTCTACTTCGCCCTCGCCTATCGCGGCCGGCGCGAGTGGATGCGGGCCGTCGGCCTTTCGGCGCTCCTCTTCGACACCGCCGTCATCGCCGCCTACGCGGTCGTCTTCACCTACGAGTACGGGAACCAGACGCGCTGGGCACTGATCCTCGCCGTCGCCGAGGCTGCGCTGCGCTACGGCCTGGTGGGCGGCGTCGCGCTCCCGCTCGCGCTGATTCCGTACTTCTGGTTCAACGAGTGGTGGCGTGCGCACCACTTCGGGCCGCCGGGGTTGATCGGCGACCGGGTCTCCTTCCCCGCCGGTGTCCACCTGATCGCCGGCCTGATCGTCGGCTGGCTGGTGCGGCGGCTCGACCTGGAGGCGCGCATCAGCGGCGAGCGGGCCGCGGAGGCGGAGCGGTTGCGCGACGCGCTCGGACGCCGCGTGGACGTCCTCGAGGCGGCGAACCGCTGCGCCCGCGCGCTCGGGTCGTCGCTCGAGACCGAGCAGGCGTTCGGCGCCTTCATCCGGGAGCTGCGCGCCCTCGTCCCGTTCGAGCGGACGGCCGTCGTGCTCATCGAGGGGGATGCGGGGACGACGATCGCCAGCGCCGGCCGCGGCGCGAACGACGTCTTCCCGCCGGGAAGCCTTCGTCCGCTTCGCGGCTCGGTGCTCGAGCGCGTGCTCGACGGCAAGGTGGCCGTCCGTCGCGACTTACAGGCTGCCGAGCACCCGGACGACGCGCTGCTCGCGGGCCTCGGCCTGCGCAGCGAGCTGGTGGCCCCCCTGCTGCTCGGCGCGCGCCCGATCGGGATGCTCACGCTGGCGCGCGAGAGCGAGCAGGCGTTCACCGAGGAGGAGATCGAGCTCGTCTCGCTGCTCGGCCGGCTCGTCGCGACCGCCGTCCAGAACATCCGGGCGTACGACGCGGAGCGGCAGACGGTCGAGGAGCTCCGGCGGCTCTCCGCCCTCCGCGCCGACTTCGTCTCCCTCGTCTCGCACGAGCTGCGCAGCCCGATGGCGGCGGTGATCGGCGCCGCCCGCACGCTGCAGGAGCGGTGGCGCGCGCTGACGGTGGGGCAGCGCGACGCGTTCCTCGCGCTCATCGCGGACGAGACGGCCCGGCTCGCCGCGCTGATCGGCGACGTCCTCGACACGTCGCGGATCGAGGCGGGGACCTTCAGCTACAGCTTCACCGACGTCGACCTCGGCAGGGTCGTCGAGGACGCGGTCGCGACGGCGTCGGTGGGACAGGACGGGGTGCGCGTCCGCGCCCGGGTGACCCGTCCGCTCCCGCCGATCCGCGGCGACCGCGAGCGCCTCCGGCAGGTGGTCATGAACCTCATCGAGAACGCCGTCAAGTACTCGCCCGAGGGAGAGGAGGTCGAGGTGAGCGCGGGCACGGAGAACGGGGCGGTGCGCATCTCCGTGACAGACCGCGGCCCGGGCATACCGCGCGACCAGCAGCGGCTGATCTTCGAGAAGTTCGGCCGCGCCGAAGTACCCGGCATCTCGAAGCCCGGCACCGGCCTCGGCCTCTTCATCGCGCGCTCGATCGTCGAGGCGCACGGCGGCTCCCTCGAGGTCCGCTCGCCGCCCGAGGCGGGCGCCACGTTCACGCTCACGCTGCCCTGTGCCTGACCGTGAGCGCCGCCTGGCCGCGGCCGGTCAGTCGTACCTGATGCGCGGGTCCAGGTAGCCGTAGACGATGTCGGCGACCAGGTTGAAGAGGATGATGATCACCGAGGTGACGAGGAGGTACGCCATCACCGCGTAGAGGTCGCCCGCCTGAAGCCTCTGGACGAAGTAGTAGCCGATCCCGTCGAGCGTGAAGACGCTCTCGGTCACGATCGCGCCGCCGAGCAGGCCGCTGAAGTTCAGCGCCGCCACGGTGACGATCGGGATCAGCGCGTTGCGGAAGACGTGCCGCATGATCACGCGCCACTCGGGCACTCCCTTCGCGCGCGCGGTGCGGGCGTAGTCGCTGTTGACCACGTCGAGCATCGACGCCCGCATGAAACGGCTGTACAGCGCGAAGCTGATCGTGACGAGCGTGAGCACCGGCAGCGCGATGTGTTGGAGCCGGTCGAGCGACCACGCCCCGTGGCCGGGGCTGTTCAGCGTCGAGGTGTAAAAGATCCGGACATGCCACTTGACGTAGATGTCGACGAAGAGGATCTGCAGCAGCAGCGCGAGCCAGAAGGTCGGCATCGCATACCCCACGAAGCTGAGGGAGGTGAAGAAGTAGTCGAAGGGCGAGTACTGGCGGATCGCCGCGAAGATCCCCACGGCGATGCCGAGAAGAAGCGCGAGCAGCTCGACGATGACGATCACCTGTGCGGTGTGGCCGAGCGTGCGCTGGATGTCGGGCCAGATCGGCTGCAGCGTCGCCAGCGAGTTGCCGAGCTTGTGCTCGAAGACGTCGCGAACCCAGTAGCCGTACCGGACCGGGATCGACTTGTTCAGGTGGTTCTGGACGATCAGGTTGTGGATCGTGTTCGGCGGGATGCGCGGGTTCTGGCGCAGCAGCGCCACCGGATTCCCCGCGAGCGACACGAAGGTGAAGCTCAGGAACGTCGATACCAACAGCACCGGCACGCTGTAGAGCAGACGGCGGGCGATGTAGACGAGCATCTCGCGGCCTCCCCTCGATCGGCCTTCCTGGCTCGGGCGTCGCAGCGAAGCATGCCTGAGCGACCGCGGGCGCGCCAGGTGCCGGGCCCGACACCCGGCTCGAGCCGGGCCTACACGCGCACGCGCAGCCGCTCGACCCCCAGCTCCTTGGCCAGGGTGCGGGCGCGGGCGGCAATGCGGCTACGCAGCTCCGCCGGCTCGAGCACGACCGCCTCGCCGCGCTTCGAGAGGATGTCGCTTTCGAGCCACTCGTCGCTGCCCACGGGCACGTCGCGGACGGCGCAGCCGTCGGCGAGCCGCCGGGCGCCGCGCTCGATCTCGTAGCGCGCGATCTCCTGCGTGTAGAGGATCCGCGCCCGGCGGGCGCCGCGAAGCCGTGTCGGCTCGAATCCCTCCCGCGGCTGGAAGGTCTCGGGCGTGAGCTTCGCGCTCCGCATGCGGTCGAGCCGGAACGACCGCTCCGCGCCGCTCGTCCGGTCCCACGTGTGCACGTACCAGTTCGGCAGCTGCCGCTCGAGCGAGTAGGCCTCGACCAGCCGCGTGGACGGCTGCGCCTCCATCTCCTTCTGGTACTCGATCTCCACGAGCCGGTGCTCGCGCATGCCCCGCGCGAGAGTCGAGACCAGATCCTCCTCGGCCCGCTCCGCGTCGGGCTCGGGGCCCTGCGCGAGCTCGAACTGGCCGAAGGTCTCTTCGAGCTTGCCGCGCACGCGACCGAGCTGCGTGTGCGCGTCGGCGGCGATCATGGGTCCGACGTAGTCGAGGGCGAGCCGGATGGCGCGCGCCTCGAGGGGGGTGAGCCGCGGCGCGAGCCGGAACGTGTCCCCCCAGAGCTCCTTGTCGACGCGGACCTGGTCGCCGGCGAGCTCGGCGTAGACCGTGTAGCAGCCGCCGCCGAAGTTGACGAGGTTCAGCAGAGAGAGATGCTCCTCGAGCTCCTCGGGCGGGACGGACGGGAAGCGCTCGAGCAGCTCGGCCGCCGCAATCGTCGCGTCCTTCTCCTCGCCGCAGGCGGCGAGCAGGTAGGCGAGCAGCGCCTGGAGCACCGCGAACCGCTCGGGAGCGACGGGTCCGGCCGGCCGCTCGGCTACGCCGTCCACCGCCTGCTGAGGCAGCTCGCCGGCGGGCTCCGGCGCAGGCCCTTCGTGGCCGTCGCGCACGCGGCGCAACGCCGAGGCGACTTCCCGCCGCAGCTCCTCCGGCTCGAGCGGCACCGCACGCCCGTCCTGCCGGAGCACCCACGACGCGAGCTGCGAGAGGGAGGAGTATTCGGTGACGAAGACGCCGTCCTCCAGGCGGCCGGTCGAGCCGTAGGCGCGCTGCACCCACCACGCCGTGTCGCGGTGCACCTCGATGCGGGCCTCGCCGGCGATGTCGCCCACCTGCCACGGCGGTCGCCCGCGGAACTGCTCGATGTCGAAGTCGGTCGGGATGCGGAAGTCGCGCTCGCGCCGGGTCGCGAACTTGATCTCGCCGCGAATCCGCGAGACGCGGAAGGTGCGGATGTCCTCGCGGTCGAGGTCGTAGCCGACGACGTACCAGAGGCCGTTGTCGGGCAGGAGGGCGTACGGGTTCAGCGCCCGCCCGGAGACCTCGTCGCGCGAGATCGACCAGTAGTCGAAGCGCACCGTCCGCTGCTTCGAGATCGCGCCCTCGAGCTTGGCGAGCCGCCCCGGCATCTCGGGTGAGTAGTCGGGATCGAGCACCTCGACGCGGAGCGCCGTGTCGCTCGGGGGCTCCGCGAAGCCGGCTCGGCCCAGCGCCAGGTTCTGGAGCGCGAGGCGGAGCGGCTCGGCGTAGGCGAACTTGCCCTCGAGCAGGTACAGGGCCGTCTGCAGCGCCGCGAGCTCTTCGTTCTCGAGCTCGAGCTTCGGCAGGAAGTACTGCTCGGAGCGGAGGATGTAGAGCTCCTCGCCCGTGTACTCGTCCCGCTGCGAGCGGAGGGGCACGCCGAGCGCGAGCAGCTCCGCGCGGTCCGAGTAGAAACGCCGGGCGAAGGCCTCGTCCGACATCTCGGAGTAGCCCTCGACGTTGGACTTGACGTCGCGCGCGGTGATCGGCCGCCGCTCCGCCATCAGGAAGGCGACCAGCGAGAGCTGGCGGATCAGCTTGTCGGTGTCGTGCGACAACCCGTGCCTGACACTACACCTGGGACCCTGTGGATCGTCCCTGTGGAAAAAGCACGGACGACTAG
>JBBWZD010000178.1:0-3095 GCA_039648875.1 Actinomycetota bacterium | reverse complement strand
CGACGGGATCGGGGGCGCCTCGGTGCTCGCGAGCCAGGAGCTCGGCGAGGACGACGCCGACAAACGACCGAGCGTCCAGGTCGGCGACCCCTTCACCGGCAAGAAGCTGATCGAGGTGTCGGTCGAGATCGTCGAGTCGGGGCTCGTCGAGTCGCTTCAGGACTGCGGCGCGGCGGGCCTAGCCTCGGCTCTCCCCGAGATGGCGCGCGTGGGCGCCGGCAACGACGTAGAGCTCGAACGCGTCCCGCTGCGGGAGGAAGGGATGGAGCCGTGGGAGATCATGATCTCCGAGTCGCAGGAGCGGATGGTCGCCGTCGTCCGCCCGCAGATGCTTGCCGCAGTCGAGCGGATCTGCGCCCGCTGGGAGCTCCCGTGCACCGTGATCGGCGCGGTCACCGACGACGGCGTGCTGCGCGCCCACCACGACGGGCTCCTGGTCGGGGAGATTCCCGCGGAGCTGTTGACCGAGGCCTGCCCGCGCTACGAGCTCCACCAGGAGGCTCGCCCCCCTCGGCGCGCGCCGAGTCCGCAGGCGCAGCCGGCGGACACCGACAAGGGCTGGATCTACGAGCAGTACGACCACCTCGTCGGCTCGCGCACCGTTCGGCGTCCCGGCCTCGACGCCGCCGTCCTGCGGCTGCGGCCCTCGCTCCGCGGCCTCGCGGTAGCGCTCCAGGGGCCGCGTCCGGGCCAGCCGGACCCGTTCCTCGCGGGCGTGGAGGCGGTGCTGGGCGCCGCGCGGAACGTGGCGTGCGCCGGCGGGGAGCCGATCGGGCTCACCGACTGCCTCAACTTCGGCAATCCCGAGAAGCCGGAGATCGCGTACGAGCTCGCGCAGGCGATCGAGGGCATCGCCCGGGCCGCGGAGGCCCTCGGTCTCCCCGTCGTCTCCGGCAACGTGTCGCTCTACAACGAGACCGACGGCGTCCCGATCCCGCCGACGCCCGTCGCGGGCTGCGTCGGGATCGTCGAGGACGTGCGGCGGGTTCCCGGCCGCTGGGAGCGCGGCGACGCGGTGCTGCTCGCCGCCGCGCCGGAGGCCAACCTCGCCGCCGAGGCGGCGCTGATCCGCTTCCTCTGGAAGGCGGCGCCGCTCCTGACGTTCTGCCACGACGTCGGCTACGGCGGCCTCGCACAGGCGCTCGAGGAAGCGAGCCGCTGGAGCGGCGGCAAGGCAGAGGTCGACCTCCCGGACGAGCCCGCGACGGGCGCCGCCCTCCTGGCCACGGCCCCCGACCAGGTCGCGAGACTCGGCTCGCGGGGCTTCGTCCAGATCGGCGAGGTGCGCTGAGCCATGTGCGGCGTCTTCGGCGTCTACGCTCCCGACCGCGACGTCGCGCGGCTGACGTACTTCGGCCTCTTCGCGCTGCAGCACCGGGGCCAGGAGTCTGCGGGCATCGCCGTCTCGGAGCAGAAGCGGCTGACCGCGCTGCGCGACCTCGGCCTCGTGACCCAGGTCTTCGACGAGCAGAAGCTGCACGGCCTGCGCGGACAGGTTGCGATCGGCCACACCCGCTACTCGACCACCGGCTCGTCGCAGTGGTCGAACGCGCAGCCGCTCGTGCAGCACGGCCGCGCGCGCACCGTCGCGCTCGGCCACAACGGCAACCTCGTCAACCTGACGGCGCTGCGCGACGAGCTGCGCGACGACGGGGTCACGCTGCGCTCGACCTCCGACAGCGAGGTGATCGCGGCGCTGATCGCGAACGACGAGGCGCCGCTCGAGCAGGCCGTGGCGAACGCGATGGCCCGGCTCGACGGTGCCTATTCCATCGTGGTGCTCTCCGAGGGACGCCTCGTCGCGTTCCGGGACGCGCACGGCTTCCGCCCGCTCGTGCTCGGACGCATCCACGACGACTGGGTGGTCACGTCCGAGACCTGCGCGCTCGACCTCGTGGGCGCCGAGTACGTGCGCGAGGTGGAGCGCGGCGAGGCGGTGTTCGTCGACGCAGACGGGCTGCAGGCCGTGCAGGCGATCGAGCCGGCGCCGGGCGGCGCGCTCTGCATCTTCGAGTTCTTCTACCTGGCGCGCCCGGACACGCAGCTGGCCGGCATCGAGGTGCACGGGGCGCGGGTGCGGATGGGCGAGCGGCTGGCTCGCGAGGCTCCGGCCGACGCCGACTTGGTCCTGCCGATCCCGGACTCCGGCACGCCCGCCGCGATCGGCTTCTCGCGCGAGAGCGGCATCCCCTTCAGCGAGGGCCTGATCAAGAACCGCTACGTCGGCCGTACGTTCATCCAGCCCGAGCAGGGCATGCGCGAGCAGGGGATCCGGATGAAGTTCAACCCGCTTGCAGAGGTGGCCGGCAAGCGACTGGTCGTCGTCGACGACTCGATCGTGCGCGGCTCGACGACGCGGCAGATCGTGCAGATGCTGTTCGATGCCGGCGCCGCAGAGGTCCACGTGCGCGTCTCGTCCCCGCCCGTGATCTCACCGTGTTACTACGGAATCGACCTTGCTTCCGAGGACGAGATGATCGCAGCGCACTCGACCGTCGAAGACGTGCGGGCGGCGATCGGCGCGACGAGCCTCGCCTACATCTCGCTCGAGGGATTGCAGGCCGCGACACGGCGGCCCGCGAGCGCGCTCTGCCGCGCCTGCCTGACGCGCGAGTATCCAACACGCGTGCCGACAGACGCGGCCAAGCTCAGATTCGAACCGGTCTAGCTCACTACTGCTCGAGCACGCGGGACGCCTTCGCGATCCCGCGGGAGATCAGGTACGCCGAGGTGGTCCACTTGAGGTAGTCGACCCAGTCGTGCAGGTTGACCCAGCGCGACGACGGCACGGCGATCAACACGATCACCACGGTGAACGCCCACCAGAACCACTCGGCGTTCCCCGGGATCGGGAGGCGGGCGCCTGCCGGCCAGTTGGGCCCAGCCGCATAGTTCGGGCGGTTCTCGGGAGTTCCCATCAGATCCTCCTCGTAGCTATCAGGGGTGGATTCAGCGTGGAGCGCCGAGGTCCTTTGCCCGGCCGTATCGAACGGCACGTTTGACCTGGCGCGGATCGAGGCCCTGTTCGAGGAGCAGCTGCCGGGTCTCGCCCTCCGCGGCCATGCGCAGGAAGAGCCAGACGAGTGCGGCCAGCG
>JBBWZD010000110.1:0-9061 GCA_039648875.1 Actinomycetota bacterium | reverse complement strand
GAGCGCACCTCGGCGCCGAAGCCGACGGCGTTCTTGCCGATCCGCCGCGCGATGATCTTGTCGAGCCCCGCGAATGCGCCGCCGCAGATGAAGAGGATGTTGGTGGTGTCGATCGAGAGGAACTCCTGGTGCGGGTGCTTGCGCCCGCCCTGCGGCGGCACCGACGCGACCGTCCCCTCGAGGATCTTCAGCAGCGCCTGCTGCACGCCCTCGCCCGAGACGTCGCGCGTGATCGACGGGTTGTCGGCCTTGCGCGCGATCTTGTCGACCTCGTCGATGTAGATGATCCCGGTCTCCGCCTTCTTGATATCGAAGTCGGCAGCCTGGATCAGCTTCAGCAGGATGTTCTCGACGTCCTCGCCGACGTAGCCGGCCTCGGTCAGCGCCGTGGCGTCGGCGATCGCGAACGGCACGTTGAGGATCCGCGCGAGCGTCTGCGCGAGCAGCGTCTTGCCGCAGCCGGTCGGGCCGAGCAGGAGGATGTTCGACTTCTGCAGCTCGACGTCGTCCTCCTCGGTTCCCATCTGCACCCGCTTGTAGTGGTTGTAGACGGCGACCGACAGCGTCCGCTTCGCCTCCTCCTGGGAGACGACGTAGTCGTTCAGGACCGAGTAGATGTCCCGCGGGCGGGGCAGGTTGTCGAGGTCGAGCTGGGTCGGAGCCGTCAGCTCCTCGTCGATGATCTCGTTGCAGAGGTCGATGCACTCGTCGCAGATGTAGACGCCGGGGCCGGCGATCAGCTTCTTGACCTGCCGCTGGCTCTTCCCGCAGAAGCTGCAGAGAAGCTGCTCGTTGCCTTCGCTTGCCCTCGCCACGTGTTCTCCTTGTACCTGTGATCGGCCTGTTCGTCTACCGGTGCGCGATCACGTTGTCGATGAGACCGTACTCCCGCGCCTCTTCGGCCGTCATGTAGTAGTCGCGCTCCATGTCCTTCGAGATCTTGTCGATCGACTGGTTCGAGTGGTGGGCGATGATCTCCTCCAGGCGGCGCTTGAGGTTGATCGTCTCGCGCGCCTGGATCTCGATGTCGGTGCCCTGGCCCTGGAAGCCGCCGGACACCTGGTGGATCAGGATCTTCGAGTTCGGCAGCGCCGTCCGCTTTCCCTCCGTGCCGGCCGCGAGCAGCAGCGCGCCCATCGACATGGCGATGCCGATGCAGATCGTCGACACGTCCGGCCGCACGAACTGCATCGTGTCGTAGATCGCGAGCCCGGAGTACACCGAGCCGCCGGGCGAGTTGATGTAGATGCTGATGTCCTTGTCGGGGTCCTCGGACTCGAGGTGGATCATCTGGGCGATGACGAGGTTCGCCACCATGTCGTCGATCGGCGTGCCGATGAAGATGATCCGCTCGTTGAGGAGCCGCGAGTAGATGTCGAAGAACCGCTCGCCGCGGGAGGTCTGCTCGATGACGGACGGGATGACGAGGCTCGAGGGATTGCTCATGTACGCCAGCTCCTAACTGCCGGGGGTCCAGAGTTTCGCTTCGGTCTGCGGTTTGTCCTTGTCGGGCGTCCAGAGCGACTCGCGCGCCTGGGCGAGCTCACGCGGGATCCGCTTCACCTCCGACACGATGCGGTCGAGCGCGTTCCGGAGGCGCACGTCGTCGCGGAGCGTGTCGATCCGGCCGCTCTCGCGGAGCTGCTCGAGCGACTTCTCGGCGTCGTCGCCGAACGCCGCGGCCTGCTCGCGCACGAGCGCCTCGATCTCGTCGTCGGTGACCTCGATGTCGAGCTGCTCGGCCGCCGCTTCGAGAACGAGCTCGCGCGCGACCGACCGCGTCGCCTCCTCCCGCAGCCGCTCGAGCAGCTGGTCTGGCGTCTGGCCGGTCATGCTCAGGTAGGTCTCGAGCTGCACGCCGCGCGCCTCGACCTGCCGCGCGAGCCCCCGCAGCAGCTCCCGCGTGCGCGCCTCGACGAGTGGCCCGGACGCATCGACCTTCGACGCCGCGACGAGCGCGTCGGCGACGTCGGCGCGGAACTGCGCCTCCGCCTCCTCCTCGATCTCGTCCCGCAGGCGTGACTCGATGTCGGCGCGGAGCTCGGCGAGCGTCTCGAACTCGCTCGCGGCGCGGGCGAGGTCGTCGTCCAGGGGCGGCAGGACCTTCTCCTTGATCTCCTTCACCGTCAGCTCGACCGACTGCGTCCCGCCGTCGACGAGCTCGAACTCGATCTCCTTCGTCTCGCCCGCGCTCATGCCCGGTACGCGCTGCTCGATCTCGTCGACCACCGCGCCGCGGCCGAGCTCGACCACGTAGTCGCGCCTCGTCTCGCCCTGCGCGGAGACGAGATCGACGACGACGGTGTCGTCGGGGGCGACCGGGCGCCCTTCGACCGGCACGAGCTCCGCGACCGTCGCCCGCAGCGCGTCGAGCTCCCGCTCGACCAGCTCCTCGGGCACCTCCGGCTCGGACGCGCCGACCTCGAGCTGCGTCCAGTCCGGCAGCTCCGGCTTCGCCTGGACGGCGACCGTGGCGGTGAACTCCCAGTCCTCGTCCTCCGAGGCCGGCAGCTCGAAGTCGTACTCCGGCTGCTCGACCGGGCGCACGCGCGACTGCGCGGCCGCGTTCCAGAACCAGCCGGTGATGTGGCTCTCGACGGCCTCGCTCATCAGGCGCTCGCGGCCGACGCGCCGGACGAGGACCTGCCGCGGCACCTTGCCCTTGCGGAAGCCGGGCACCTTCACGTTCGCGGCGAGATCGGACGCGGCGTGCTCGACGGCGTGGTGGACGTCGTGGGACGGCACCTGCACGGTGAGCCGCACCCGGTTGGCGGGCAGCTCTTCGACCTGCGCTTGCACGCGGCCATTCAAGCAGACCCCCTCCGCCCGAGGCTTGCGCTCGCGTAGGCTCGCCCGCTTGCGCCTCTACGTGTTGACCCGGCACGCGCACTCGACGCTGAACGTCGAAAGCCGCATCAACGGCGATCCGCGGGTGCCGGTCCCGCTCACCGAGGAGGGGGTCGCGGAGGCCTCCCGGCTGGGCGTGCAGCTCGCACAGCTCCCGCTCGAGCTGTGCGTGCACACCCGCTTCGGGCGCACGCGCGAGACGGCCGAAGCGGCGCTCGCGGGCCGCAACGTGCCGCAGCTCGAGGAGCCGCTGCTGGACGACATCCACGTCGGCGAGCTCGAGGGCGAGACCATCGAGGCGTACCGCGCGTGGAAGCGCATGCACCGCCGCGGCGAGGCGTTCCCTGGCGGCGAGAGCCTCGACGACGCCGGCCGCCGCTACGCCCGCGCGTTCCGGGTGCTCCTCGGCCGGCCCGAGCGGGCGATCCTCGTCGTCTGCCACGAGATACCGGTGCGCTACGCGCTGAACGCGGCGGCCGGGTCCGAGGAGCTCGACGGCCCCGTGCACTCGATCGCCAACGCGACGCCGTACCTGTTCGACGACGCCGCGCTCACACACGCGGCGGAGCGGATCGAGCAGCTGGTGCCTCGGCGGGAGCCGATCTGAGCAGGCGCCGGCGGGGCGAGGCGTAGCGCTCCGGGTCGGCCTCGAATGCCGAGCGGCAGCCCTCCGAGCAGAAGGAGTACGTCCTGCCGCGGTAGCTCGCCGTGAGCGCGGCGGCGCGGTCGACCGTCATCCCGCAGACGGGGTCGGCCGCCCCGCGCAGCAGCGTCAGCGCGAAGAGCGCGGCGAAGACGACGGCGCCCGCGAGGTCGAGCACGAGCTTGTAGTCGAGCGTGACGCCCGCGAAGATGTCGCCACGCGCGGGCCGCCGGTGCGGGACGAGGCCCGCCGCGCCGAAGATCCCGTCGACCGCGAGGGCCGCCGCGGCCATCGTCACGAACATGAGCGCGACGATTCGAAGGGCATAGCGGGTGCCGTAGTACTTGCGGTAGATCGCGACGATCGGCAGCACGATCAGGTCGGCGAAGATGAACGCGATCACCCCGGCGAAGGAGATGCCGCCCGACCACAGCACGGCCGCGAGCGGCACGTTGCCGATCGAGCAGACGAACGTGAGGACGGCGATCAGCGGCCCGACCACGACGTTCTCGAGGAGCTCGAGCGGCCTCGGCCCCGAGTGGAAGAAGAGGGTCGAGAGCCAGCGGTTCGGGACGAGGGCGGCGTAGCCGGCCAGGACGAAGCCGACGCCGACCTCCTTCCAGAGCATCTGCCAGTCGCCGCGGAAGTTGTGCGCGACGTCCGACCACGCCTGCACCGACGTCAGCCGCTCGCGCCACGGCAGCGCGGAGCCGGCGCTGTGATGCTGATGTCCCGTCTGCGCCTCCCGGGCGTGGGCACGCGCCGCCTCCTCGAGCCGCGGCGACACGAAGAGCCGCAGCAGAGCCCACATCAGCGCGACGAGCACGAGGCCGCCGAGGTACTCGGCGAGCGTGAACTGCCAGCCGATCAGCACCCAGAGGACGAGCCCCAGCTCCCAGACGAGGTTCGTCGAGGCGAACTGAAAGGCGAGCGCGGTCGCCGCCGACGCCCCCTTCTGGAACAGCGACTTCGCGATCGCGACGGCGGCATACGAGCACGAGGACGAGGCGGCGCCGAGCAGCGTCGCCTTGCCGACGGGGACGAGGCCGCTGCCGGAGAGCGCGCGCTCGATTCGCTGCCGCGGCACCCACGCCTGGACGACCGCCGAGATGGCGAACCCCAGCACGAGCGCCCACCACACGGCATACGCCATCTCGAGCGCGTTGAGGAAGCCGCGGCCCGCGAGGGAGAGGGCGCTCGACACCACCATGCGGCTCACGGTACCGCCCGGGTGCCGCTGCTCGTCGCGCGCCGCGCGCGGCTCTATCCTGAGGCTGCGCGGGTGTGGCGGAACTGGCAGACGCGGCGGGTTTAGGTCCCGCTGGGCCTCACGGCCCTTGGAGGTTCGAGTCCTCTCGCCCGCACCTCACGGCGGCCCGTATAGTCGGCCGGTGGGCGGCATGCGGCCGGAGGACGTCTACGAGCTGACCGGCGTCGGAGAGTCGCGCCTCTCGCCGGACGGAAGCCGGGTCGCCTACGTGGTCACCTCGATCGACCGCGAGTCGAACCAGTACCGGGGCGCCATCTGGGTCGCGAGGCTCGACGGCTCCGAGGAGCCGCGCCGCTTCACCTCGGGCGAGCGGCGCGACGGACTGCCGCGCTGGTCGCCGGACGGCCGCTGGCTCGCCTTCACGTCGAACCGCGGCGAGCAGGACCAGAAGCCGCAGCTGTACGTGATCCCCGCCGAGGGCGGCGGCGAGGCCCGCAGGCTCACGGAGCTCCCGGAGGCGGTCGAGGACGCGGTCTGGTCGCCCGCCTCCACGCGCCTCGCCTTCACCGCGCGCGCCCGCGACGATGCCTACGACGAGGAGGACGAGAAGAGGCGTAAGCCGCGCCGCTTCTCGCGCGTCTTCTTCAAGCTCGACAGCGTCGGCTGGACGGGCGACCGCCGCCGGCACGTGTGGGTCGTGGACCTCGACGGCGGCGAGCCGCGCCAGCTCACCGACGGGGACTTCGAGGACGACAGCCCGGCCTGGTCGCCCGACGGCGGCACCGTCGTCTTCGCCGGCCTCCGCAGCGAGCGCTGGGACACCGAGCTGATCAGCCGGCTGTACGCGGTCGACGCCGACGGCGGCGAGCCGCGGCAGCTCACCGGCGACGAAGCCTCGTACGAGCGGCCCTCGTTCTCCCCCGACGGCGCTCGCATCGCCTACCACTTCGTGCCCGAGGACGGCACCTACCCGCATCACGGCCAGATCGGAGTCATGGCGGCCGACGGGTCCGACGCGAAGCTCCTCACGACCTCGCTCGACCGGCAGTGCACGCCGTATCCGGACTACCGCGAGCCCGTCTGGGACGGGGAGCGGCTGCTGTTCACGGCCGAGGACGGCGGCAACGCGCACCTCTACGCCGTCGCAGCCGACGGCTCGGCCGCGCCGGAGCTGCTCGTCGGCGGCGAGCGGGTCATCAGCGCCTTCGACTGCCGCGACGGCCGGCTCGCCTTCGTCGCCTCGACGTACACGACGATGCGCGAGCTCTATGCCGGCACGGAGGGACGCCGGCTCACCGACGTCGGCCACGCCTTCACCGCCGGCCGCAAGCTCGTCGAGCCGGAGCGGTTCACCGCCGTCTCGCACGACGGCACCGAGGTCGACGCCTGGCTCGTCCGCCCCGCCGGCTTCGAGGAGGGCAAGCGGTATCCCGTGCTGCTCACGATCCACGGCGGCCCCTTCACCCAGTACGGAACGGGGTTCTTCGACGAGGTGCAGGTGTACGCGGGCCGCGGCTACGCGGTGCTGTTCTCGAACCCGCGCGGCGGCTCCGGCCACTCCGAGGCGTGGGGGCGCGCGATCCGCGGTCCGCTCGGCGGCGCGGGGCCGGGCTGGGGCACCGTCGACTACGAGGACGTGATGGGCGTCGTCGACAGCGCGCTCGAGCGCTTCGATTTCCTCGACGCCGACCGGCTCGGGGTGATCGGCGGCTCGTACGGCGGCTTCATGACCTCGTGGATCGTCGGCCACACCAACCGCTTCAAGGCCGCCGTGTCGGAGCGCGCGGTCAACAACCTGGTCAGCATGTTCGGCTCGAGCGACCTCTTCTGGGTGTTCGAGCGGCAGTTCGGCGGCCCGCTCTGGGACAACGTCGACTCCTACCTCGACCGGTCGCCGTCGACCTACGCGAAGAACATCGAGACGCCGGTGCTCGTGCTCCACTCCGAGTCCGACCTCCGTTGCCACATCGAGCAGGGCGAGCACCTGTTCACGCTGCTGCGGCTGCTCGGCAAGGAGGTCGAGATGCTGCGCTTCCCGGCCGAGAGCCACGAGCTCTCGCGCTCGGGCTCGCCCCTGCACCGCGAGATGCGCTTCGACGCGATCCTCGACTGGTTCGGCCGCTACCTGTAGCGCCTCACCACGCGTCCCAGTGGATCATCGAGTCGAGCGGCTTGCGCTTGCCCGGCTTGAAGTCGGTGCCGATCGAGTACGCGACGGGGATCAGCGCGACCTGCGTCACCTCGTCGTAGGGGATGCCGAGGATCTCCGCCGCCTCGCGCTCGTGCACGAGGTGGAACGTCGTCCAGACGGTGCCGAGCCCGCGCGAGCGCGCCGCGAGCATGAAGGTCCAGGCGGCGGGGACGATCGAGCCGAACATGGAGGCCACGAGCGGGTTCGCCTTCCCCTCGCAGCGGCCGCGGACGCAGGGGATCACGTGCACCGGAACTTCGTGGATGTGCTCGGCGAGGTGCACCACGGCGTCGCCGATGCGGGCCATCTGGCCCTCGCGCGGGCCGCCGCCGCGTTGCAGGTACGGGTAGGCGACCTGCCGCCAGAGCTCGCCGAGGGCGGCGCGCTTCGCCGCGTCGGTGACGACGACGAAGTGCCAGTTCTGCGAGTAGCTCGCCGTCGGCGCCTGCTGCGCGAGCCGGAAGCACTCCTCGAGCACCTCCCGCTCCACCGGCCGCGACAGGTCGAGGCGCTTGCGGACGGCGCGTGTCGTCGACAGCAGCTCGTCGGGCGTCAGGTCGAGGCGCACGCGCCGATCATCGCAGACCTGCGCGAGCCGCCTGCGGGCGCGCATCGCGGTTCGTGTAGAAGATGGTCGGTGCCCCTTCCGACGCGGCAGGCGGTCTGAAGGTGGCGGGATTCCTCCTGCGGCGGCTGGTGCTGGGCGTGGTGGTGCTCTTCGTCGCCTCGTCGGCGAGCTTCTTCTTCTTCGCGACGAAGTACCTGCCCCTGCGCGAGACGCCGCCGCTGCATGCCTACTGGAGCTGGCTGAGCGGGCTGCCGACCGGCCACAGCCTGTCGCACGGGCTGTTCGGGCCGCTGCTGCCGACGGTCGTGCCGGCGCTCGCCCATACGACCGCGCTGCTCGCGATGACGCTCGTGCTCGTCGTCGCGCTCGGGCTCCTGCTCGGCTGCGCGGCCGCGCTGACGCGCGGCACCGTCGCCGATCCCGTCCTGCGCGGTCTCTCCTACCTGGGCTGGGCCGTCCCGGCCTTCCTCCTGGCGCTCGTGCTGCAGCAGACGGTCGGCAAGGTGGCCGGCGGCTTCGGCCTCGGCTGGTTTCCGGTCGGAGGCTGGGCCGGACAGTGCCCGAACGGGCTCGGCACCGACCTCCATACGTTCCGCTGCCCCGCGGCGGGAACGGGGGCGACGTACGTCTGGCACGTCGCCGACCACCTGATCCTGCCGTCGTTCGCGCTCGCGACCGGCTTCGTGGGCCTGCACGGCCGCTACCTGCGCGCGTCGCTGATCGAGTCGCTCGACGCCCCGTACACCACGGTCGCGCGGGGCAAGGGGCTCCCGGAGCGGACAGTCGTCCTGCGCCACGCGCTGCGGAACTCCCTCGCGACCTTCCTCACCGCGATCCTGACCGACTTCGGCGCCATCTTCGGCGCCTCGCTCGCCGTCGACTTCGTCTTCCAGCTCCGCGGCCTCGGCTCGCTGTTCGTGGCGCTCCTGAACGTCAACAGCACCGTGCCCTCGATCGACGCGTACGCCGTCGAGCTGCTCTTCCTGATCGGGGGCGCATTCGTCGTGCTCGCCTCGCTCGCGGCAGAGGCCGCACTGGGCCTGCTCGACCCGCGGGTGCGGCTGCAGTGACGACGTCGAACGGGGTCGAGGCGTCGGCCGCGGCGCGGGGCGAGCCCGCGGACGAGTGGCGCGCGACGCGGCCGACTGCGCTGCGCCGTCTGCTGCGGCAGCCCGCAGCCGTCGCCGCGGCCGTCGTGCTCGTCGTCGTCTTCGGTCTCGGCGCCTTCGTCCCCCGGCTGGCGCCGCAGGGCTGGAACAGCATCGACCTCTCGGAGCGGTGGCGGAACCACGGCCCGATCGTGAGCGGCTGGCACCTGTTCGGCACCGACAACATCGGCCGCGACGTCCTCGTCCGCACGCTCTACGCGCTCCACACGAGCGAGCAGACGGCGCTCCTCGCGGCTCTGCTCGCGACGCTGCTCGGAGTGGCGGTCGGCGCCCTCGCCGGCTACTTCGGCGGGCGCCTGGACCTGATCCTGATGCGGCTCGCCGACCTGATCGGCGTCTTCCCCGCGATCATGCTCCTCCTCGTCGCCTACAGCTTCCTGGATCCGGTGACGGTGCCGAAGGCGACGCTCGTCATCGCGCTCTACCTGTGGAT
>JBBWZD010000089.1:0-18890 GCA_039648875.1 Actinomycetota bacterium | reverse complement strand
AGCTTCAGCGGCTTGCCGAGCCCCGTCGCGCCGGGCCCGTCGTAGGGGATCCGGTAGTGCTCGCCCTCGTGCGCGACGACCTCGCGCCGCAGCGCCGCGCGGACGATCTCCACGTACTCGCGCGTCTTGCCGAGCGGCTTTCCCCACGGCTGGCCGTGCCAGCCTTCGACGACCTGCGGGCCCGAGGTGCCGAGGCCGAGGACGAAGCGGCCGCCCGACATGAGGTCGAGCGTCGCCGCCGTCATCGCCGTGTTCGCCGGCGTCCGCCCGGGGATCTGCATGATCGCCGAGCCGACCCTGATGCGGCTGGTCGAGGCCGCGAGCCAGGCGAGGACGGTGACGGCGTCGGTTCCCCACGCCTCGGCGGCCCAGGCGGAGTCGTAGCCGAGGCGCTCCGCCTCCTGCGCCAGCGGCACGAGCTCGCGCGGGTTCGTGCCCGGCGGCGCGTAGCCGAGGTTGACGCCGAGCTTCACCGCTCGATCCTACGGCTCGTTCGCCTCGTTAGGGTCTTCGCGTGCATCCGCTGCTCCTCAGCTTCGACTTCGAGGACTGGCACCAGCTGGTCCAACGGCGGCTCGGGGTCGCCGACTGGGACGTGCGCGGCGAGGCGCTCGAGCGCCAGACCGCGACCACGCTCGACCTCCTCGACGAGCTCGACGCGAAGGCGACCTTCTTCCTGCTCGGCATCACCGCGCGGCGCTACCCGGACCTCGTCCGGGAGATCGTCGCGCGTGGACACGAGCCGGCCTCCCACGGCTTCGGGCACGAGCGCATCCATCGGCAGACCGAGGACGAGTTCCGGCGCGACGTCGAGGCGAGCGCCGGGCTGATCGAGGAGACCGCCGGCCGCCGCCCTGTGGCCTACCGTGCACCGGCCTTCTCGATCAACCGGAACACGCCGTGGGCGTACGACGTGCTCGCGGCGGCCGGCTTCCGCTACGACTCCAGCCAGTACGACTCGCCGAGGGTGCCGAACCGGATCGGCGCCATTCCGCAGGCGCCGTACCGGCTCGAGCTCGCCGGCGGCGCGCAGCTCTGGGAGCTGCCCGTCAGCGTCGTGCAGGTCGGCGGGCGGCGCGTGCCGATCGGCGGCGGCAGCTACTGGAAGCTCCTGCCGCAGCCCCTGCTCCTGCGCGCCCTCCGCCGCGCGGCCAGGCTGAGCGCGCACCCGGTGCTGTACTTCCACCCCTACGAGTGCGACCCGGAGCCGCTGCGCGCGAGGCTGCCCTCACGGCCCTCGTGGCGGCAGCGGTTGACGGCGGCGGAGCGGAGCGGGTGGCGGAACCTGCGGCGCGAGGCGGTGCCGGCGCGCCTTCGCAGCGTCGCGCGCGAGTTCCGGCTACTAAGCTACGAGCAGGCGTATGACGAGATCGACGAGTACTACGGAACGCGTACGCGATCACTTTCGCGCGAAGGCGTTCTCGTTCGACCACCTCTACGACGAGGAGCACGCGGTGCAGCGGACGCTGCGCCCGGGGCTCTTCCGCCGTCGTGAGCTCGCGCTGGAGGTCATCCGCTCCTACTCCTCGCCGCGGGTGCTCGACATCGGCTGCGGCTCCGGCCGCGTCGGCGAGCTGGCGCTCGAGCAGGGCGCCGGCGAGTATCTCGGGATCGACTTCTCCGAGCCGATGCTTGCCCTCGCGGAGGAGCGCCTGCAGCGCTTCGAGGCCCGCGCACGTCTCGTCCGGGGCGACTTCCTCGAGGAGGAGCTGGAGGGCGCCTTCGACGTGGTGCTCGCGCTGGGGCTCTTCGACTACCAGCCCGAGCCGGAGCGCTTCACCCGCCGCATCGGCGAGCTGACGGCGCCGGGCGGCTCCGCCGTCGGCAGCTTCCCCCGCTGGGACTGGGTGAAGGGGCCGATCCGCAAGCTCCGCTACGAGGTGATCAACAACTGTCCGATCTTCGACTACACCGAGCCGCAGCTGCGCGCGCTGTTCACCGAGGCGGGCTTCGACGAGGTCGAGCTCCGGCAGCCCGGCCGGGCCGGCTACCTCGTGCGCGCGCGGCGCGCAGCCTGAGCGTTACCTCTAGCCCTCGAGCGCGAGGAACGGGAGGTAGGTCGAGAGGTCGATGCTGCCGGCGGCGGGCAGCTCGTCCCGCGCGCAGGTCGCGATCGAGAGCTTGCGGGCCTGCAGCCTCCGGGCCCAGCCTTCGTAGGCCGTGCCGCGGGCGAACGACTTCAGGGCTGCCGCGATCGCCGGGCGCACCAGGCCGAGCGGTAGCGCACCGAGCGACGAGGTCGCGCCGAGCGGCCTCACGGTGTAGGTGCCGAACGGTGTCCGCAGCGACGACGGGTGCCCGCCCGGCAGCTCGAAGAGCGCAGCCGGCGCAAGGGTCGAGAGAGCGAAGCCGATCTTGCGGTTGCCGAGCCAGGGGGCCGGCGCCGTCGTCTGCACCCGCCGGACGAGCGTGTCCGGATACGAGCTGTAGAAGGTGCCGACGGCGGCTCCGCCGGGGCTGCGTACCGAGAGCCTGCTCTCGATCTTCGCCCGGCGCAGCTCGTCGCCGAGGATGCCGAGCGCGATCGAGCGGTTCGCGTGCGCGGCGCCGAGCGCGGCGCCGTACGAGCGCCAGCTGCCGTGGAACCGCTCGGCCACGATCGCGCGCTCGGCGGCCAGGACGCTGCTGGCCGGCACGCTCGCGGCGCCGCGCTGGACGAGGCGCGCGTAGAGCGCCGTCAGCGCGGCGTCCCGGTCGCCGGTCACCCGTTGCAGCCGCCGGACGGCGTCGTTCGAGAGGCGCTGCCGGCCGACCACGCACTGGACGCCGCTCGGCAGCCGGATCTGGCCTTCGACGCGCGACCTGCTGAAGCGCGGGCCCGCGACGGCGGGGCCGTTGCAGAGGCGGGGGTTGCGCGCCCAGAGCCACACGCAGGCGGCGACGAGCTTGTCCGGATCCTGCTCCACGCGCGTCCACTCGCCCCAGCCCCACGACCAGAGCGAGCCGATGTGGGTCTCGGCGCCGACCTGCCGCATCGCGAGCACCTGCCACTTCACGACGTCGTACCACGCCCACGCCGGCTTCAGCCCGTTGCGGCCGCCGAAGCCGATCGTGGTCGCCATCGTCGTGATCAGCCCGATCCGCTGCGGCGGGATGCCGAGGGACGTGAACTGGGCGACGTCGGTCCGGTAGGTCGTGCGGAGAAGCCGGTTGGCGAGGAGCGGCCCCTGCTCGTACAGGAGGTTGGCGGGGATGTACGCCTCCCGGACGATGTCCGAGACGGCCGCCACCTGCCGCCACCACACCCCGGCGTCTCCCGCCGTGTAGGGGTCCCGGTTGACGAGCAGCATCGGGTAGGCGCCGCGCGCCCGGAGCTCCTGCAGGAAGGTGAGCACGTTCTGCCGGTAGGTCGCGTTCGAGTCCGTCCACGGAGGCACGAGCGCGGCCCCGAAGAGCTCGTTCTCGACGATCACCGGGGTCGCGCAGCCGATCTGGGCCGAGGCGTAGTCGTAGAGCTTGTCGGCCTTGGCCACGATGGTCGCCGGGTCGTTCGGCACGGTGGGCTGCCCGACGCGGTTGACCAGGTGCATGTCCCAGTAGACGGTCTTCGCGCCGGTCGCGCGCATCTTCGCCGGAAAGTCGCCGCTCGACGCCGAGACGACCACGCCCGGGCGGCCGAAGATCTGCGCGAAGACGGGCCAGCCGTAGTCCATCCACTGCGTGGCCTGGTCCGGGAGGCCGCACGTGCCGGCCCAGACGGGCTTCGGCGCGGCCTGAGCCGGCGCCGCGCCCAGGGCGAGCGCAGCCGAAGCGAGGAGGACGACGAGCACGAGCTTGCGGCCGCTCATGCTCCTTGTGTAGCACGAGCGGCGGCGAATTGCGCACCGCCGGTGCCGAAGTAGCCTTGGAGGGAGACATGGCGCACCCCGAGCTGGCAGCCGAGCAGGCGTACGTCGACCACGCCTACACGTGCCTCGACCGCATGCGCACGTCGGTCGAGCGCGCGGCCGACGCGAGCGACAACGAGGCCGCCGCTGTCGCGCTCGAGGCCTGGGCGAAGCGGCGGCTGCGCACCTTCCGCGACGCCGAGAGCGGCCTCTGCTTCGGCCGGCTGACGCTCGACGGGCCGCCCCGGCCGCTCTACGTCGGCCGGCGCTGGGTCCACGACGACGCCCACGACGTGCTCGTCGCCAACTGGCAGGCCCCGGCGGCGCGGCCCTTCTACACCGCCACCCCGATGGACCCCCAGCGCGTGACGCAGCGACGGCGTTTCCGGACCGAGGGCCGGCGGGTGGTCGACATCTCCGACGAGGCGCTCGACGGCTCGGCGCTCGAGGGCGCGAGCGTCTCGGACTTCCTGCTCGAGGAGCTGGAGCGGCGGCGCGAGGGCAGCATGCGGGACATCGTCGCGACGATCCAGTCCGACCAGTACCGGTTGATCACACGCGAGCCGGAGGGCGCGCTCGTCGTCCAGGGCGGTCCCGGCACCGGCAAGACGGCCGTGGGTCTCCACCGTGCGTCGTGGCTGCTGTACACCCACCGCGAGCAGCTCCGCCGCGTGCTCGTCGTCGGGCCGAACCCGACCTTCATGGACTACGTCTCGCACGTGCTGCCCGCCCTGGGCGAGGAGGCGGTCGAGCAACGCGCCGTCTCGGAGCTGCTCGACCGGGCCGAGGTCGGTCGCGAGGAGGCGCGGGACGTCGCCCGCCTGAAGGCCGACCCGCGCCTCGCGGCAACGGTGCGACGCGCGGTCGAGCTCGCGGTGCAGCCGGCGCCGGAGGAGCTCGTCCTCCGCGTCGACGGCGTCTTCGTGTCGGTGAAGGAGCGTGAGGTGGCGAAGCTGCTCGAGGAGGCGCTCGCCGCGAGCGTCGCCCTGGAGCACGGGCGGGCGCGCTTCCGGATGGCGCTCCTGCGTCGCTTCTACGAGCGCTACGGCGAGCTGCTCGGGCCGCTCGCGCTGCGAAGCTTCGACGAGCTCGACGCGGCGCTGCGCCGCAACGGGTTCCTGACGAAGTACCTCAACCGGGTGCTCCCGCTGCCCCGCCCGGACAAGCTCGTCGCGCGGCTGCTCGTCTCGCCCGCGGCGCTCGCCGAGGCTGCCGAAGGCATCCTGGAGCCCGACGAGCAGCGCCTGCTGCTGCGCGAGCGGCCGAGGCGGCTGGCCGACTTGCGCTGGAGCGAGCACGACCTGCCGCTCCTCGACGAGGCGCGGACGCTGGTCGAGGGGCCGCCGCGCTCCTACGGCCACGTGATCGTCGACGAGGCGCAGGACCTGACGCCGATGCAGCTGCTCGCGATCTCCCGCCGCGCCGTCGACGGCTCGCTCACGATCCTCGGCGACGTCGCGCAGGCGACGGGTCCCGTCGTGTACGACCGGTGGCAGGAGCTCGAGGAGTACCTGCCCGCCCGGGCCAACGTGTCGATCGAGGAGCTGCGGCACGCCTACCGCGTCCCGGCGGAGATCATGGAGCTGGCGCTGCCGCTGCTCGAGCTCATCGCGCCCGACGTCGAGCCGCCGATCGCCTACCGCCAGGGCGGCGAGGCACCGCGCTTCGTCCGCGCCGGGGTGGAGGAGCTGCTCGCGGAGGCGCTGCGCGAGGCTGCAGGGCTGGCGGAGCTCGACGGGCTGCTCGCCATCATCGGCCCGCGCTCGCTCGCGACGCCCGACCCGGGCCATCCGTTCGACGAGACGTCCGTGCCGGTGCTGACCCCCCGGGAGGCGAAGGGCCTCGAGTTCGACCACGTCGTCGTCCTCGAGCCCGCGCTCATCGTGGAGGAGGGCGGCGACTCCGGCCTGCGCGAGCTCTACGTCGCGTTGACGCGGCCGACGAAGACGCTCGTGGTCGTGCATGCTCGACCGCTCCCGGGCCCGCTCGGGTAGCGTCGGCGCGTGCGAACGCGCAAGCTCGGAGACGGCGGGCCGGAAGTGTCGGTTGTCGGTCTCGGCACGAACAACTTCGGCGGCCGCTGCGAACTCGCCCAGGCGCGGGCGGTGATCGACGCCGCGCTCGACGAGGGGGTCACGCTCTTCGACACGGCCGACATCTACTCGCAGGGGACGAGCGAGGAGTACATCGGGCAGGCGCTCGAGGGCCGTCGCGACCGTGTCCTGCTCGCGACGAAGTTCGGCAATCCGATGGACGGCGGCCCCGACCTCCCGCGCGGCTCGCGGGAGTACGTCCGCTGGGCGGTCGAAGGCTCGCTGCGGCGCCTGCGCACCGAGACGATCGACCTGTACCAGATGCACGTGCCCGATCCGCAGACGCCGGTCGAGGAGACGCTCGGCGCGCTGAACGAGCTCGTCGAGGAGGGCAAGGTGCGCCACGTCGGCTCCTCGAACGACTCCGCCGAGCAGATCGAGGAGGCGGAGCGCGTCGCGCGCGAGCGCGGCTGGGCGCGCTTCGTCTCGGCGCAGAACCGCTACTCGCTGGTCGAACGCGAGGCGGAGGATGCCGTACTGCCGGCGTGCGAGCGCCTCGGGATCGGCATGCTGCCGTACTTCCCGCTGGCCAGCGGGCTCCTCACCGGCAAGTACCGTCGCGGCGAGGCGGCGAGCGAGGGCCGGCTGGCGGGGCGCGAGATCTCCGACGCGCAGTTCGACCGGCTCGAGGCGCTCCAGCGGTTCGCGGACGAGCGGGGAGTGTCGCTGCTCGAGGTGGCGGTCGGCGGCCTGCTGGCGATGCCGGCGGTCGCCTCGGTGATCGCCGGCGCGACGAGGCCGGAGCAGGTGCGCGCGAACGTGCGGGCGGGCGAGTGGGAGCCGGGCGAGGAGGACGTCGCCGCGCTGCGCGAGCTGCGTTAGCGCGTGCGCCTGGCGAGACCGTTCTCTCCCTGTCGCGCACGGGCTCGAACACGGCTGGCTCCTCAGCGGAAGCTGGGCACGAGCCGTCGGAGCCGCGCGCGCTCGGCCGGCAGGTAGAAGCCGAGCAGCGCGAGCGCGAGCGGGTATGCGAGCACGAGCAGCGCCGAGGGCGCCAGGCTCAGGTGCGCGGCGCGCGCGGCGACGGTCAGGCCGACGCCGGCGCCGACGGCGCTGACGACGCGGCGCCACTGGTAGGCGACCGGGTAGACGTGCTGCGCGTAGAGCGCCATGCCGAGGAACAGCACGAGGTACGAGACGGCCGTCGAGACCGCGGCGCCGACCATGCCGTAGCGCGGGACGAGCCAGAAGTTGATGCCGACGTTCACCGCCGCGCCGGCGCCCGTCACCAGCCAGTTGAGCTGCGTGCGCCGCGCGCGGCCGCTCCCGATCGCGAGCACTGTGTAGCCGGCGTAGACGGCCCCGGCGAACGCGAGCAGGGCGATTCCCTCCTCGGCGCGCTGGTACCGCGGCGAGGTCATGGCCGCGGTCAGCCACGGCGCCAGCGCGCCCAGCGCGAGGGCGATCCACGACGCGACCACGAGCAGGTACGTGAGCACGAACGAGTAGGTGCGCCGCGCCTCGCGGTCGTCCTCGATCGAGTACGCGAACGCCGGCCAGGCGGTGCGGAACGCGAACATGACGAAGGTGATCACCGACGCGATCTTCACCGCGGCGGAGTAGACGCCGACCTCCGCCGCGTCCTTGTAGGCCCCGACGAACAGCCGGTCGACGAAGTTGATCGCCCAGAGCGCCAGCGCCGAGGGCACGAGCGGCAGGCCGAACCGCTGCATGCCGCGGAACAGCTCCCGGTCGAACTGGAGGCCGAGCTGCTCGCGGCGGTACGCGAGCAGCGCGAGGTAGACGCAGAGCGTGCCGACGAAGTTGCCGACGAGCAGGCCGAGCGCGCCGAGACGGAAGCCGACGATCAGGACGACGGTCGCGCCGACCGTGATCAGCACGTTGGCGACGCTCGCGAGGGCGAAGGAGACCGACCGCTCCTCGACGCGGAAGAGCGACGTGAGCTGTTCGTAGTTCATCTGGGCCCAGAAGCCGACGGCGGCCGCTCGCACGAGTCCCGGCCGGTCGCCGAGCTGGAGCAGATGCGCGAGCGGCGCGGCGAGGACGAGGCAGAGCAGCAGGCCTGCCGTCGCCGTCGTCATCGTGAACCAGAAGGACGTGCGGACGACGACGAGCCGCCGGACCGCGTCCTTGTGGTCGAAGTAGAAGCGGAAGAACGCCGTCGAGACGCCCATGCGCAGCGCGATCACGGCGACGGCCGAGGCGGAGGTGAGGATCTCGACGCGGCCGTACGAGCCCGGCGCGAGGTAGCTCGTGTACAGCGGCAGCAGCAGGACGGCGAGGATCCGCGACACGAGGCCGCCGAGCCCGTAGACGACCGAATGACGGGCGAGCCGCTTCAGCTCGTGGCCGAGCCTCATGCGAAGAGCGTAGACCCGGCGTCAGCCGGGCCGGAGCGACGTCAGCCGGCGACGACGTCGCCGAGCCGGAAGCGCAGGTCGTTCAGCCGCGCGTGCCACTCGTCGGAGTTGCGCGCGACGCACTTCATCGCGCGGTACGCGAGCTCGACGAGCCACTCGGGCGGGATGCCGTGCGCCTCGACCCACTCCCGGGCGTCGGACGGCAGCTCGTCCGGCGGCTCGCCGCCGGCGGCGGCGACGACCTCTGCAGCGGCGACGGCGCTCTCGGCGACGGCCTCGTCCTCGGGGCGGTCGCAGGCCGCCTGCAGCGTCTCGGCGAGGGAGTTCCAGTCCATCAGGGGTCCCATTCCACCTGATCGAAGAATCGAAGCGCCCGCCTTCCCGGCCGGACGCGGCCCTGGAGGCTCGCCAGCGCGTCGTCCGAGATCTCGCCCAGCGCCCGCTTGACGGCGAGCCAGGGCAGATTGAGGTCCTCCTGGTAGACGATCGTCGAGATGCGCGGGTTCACCTCGATCACGTGCTCGCCGACGAGCTGGATGTTGAAGAACCACTCGATCTCGAGGCCCCGCACGATCGTCTCGGCCACCTCGAGGAGCGCCGCGTCGTCGAGCGTCTCGAAGAACATCGCGAGCCCCGCCCGCATCCCCTCGCGGGTCTTCGGGTGCCCGAGCACCACGCTCCGGCCGTCGGCGATCCCGTCGATCGTCCGCTCGCCACCGGTCGCGAGCTCCATCACGAGCAGGTCGACTCCCCCGGCCGGCAGCAGCTCGAGCGCCTCCTCCAGGCGCATGGCGACGGCGCCGGGCCGCTCGTAGAGGAGCTGGTGCGCACGGTCGACGGTCGGGTCGAGCACCCGGAAGCCGCGCGAGCCCGACGAGAAGACGGGCTTGAAGCAGACGGGGCGGTCGGGGTAGCCGAGCTGGCGCGCCGCGGCCTCGACGCCGGCCGCGCCGGCGACGCGCCGGAACGCCGGTGCGCGCACGCCGAGGCGCTGCAACAGCTCGTACGCCTCCGCCTTGTCGTTCGACCGCCGCACCGTTTCTGCGCCGGAGACGAGCACCGGCACAGGGAAGCGCTCCCGCTGCGCGGCGAGCCCCGGCAGGTCGTGCGACGACTGCGGCAGCACGACGTCGACCCGCTCGCGCTCGACGACCTCGAGCACCGCGTCCGCGTAGCCGGGGTCGGCGCCGGCCGGAACGAGGTGGAACGCGTCGCAGAGCCGGCTCCCGACGGAGCGCTCGGACATGTCGACCCCGATGAGCCGCACCTCCCGCTCCCCGTTCTGCCGCAGGGCGCGCAGGAGCGCCGCGGTTCCCGGGGCTCCCGACGCGGTGACGAGGATGGTCGTCATCGGCGAGCGATGGTAGTCAGACGGCGGTGCTGCGCCGGGGCACCTCGCCGTGCCGTGCGTCGCGCAGGGCCAGGCGCAGCTTCCCTGCGACGGTGCCGGGCCGGAGCTCCGCGAGGAGAACGGCGCCGGCGCTGCTCTCCCGGTAGCGCGCCGCCCGCGCCTCGTCGGGCGTCCCGCTCCGCCAGCCCTCCTCCGACCACACGTACAGCTCGTCCTCGAAGACGAGGAAGCCCGTCCGCTCGAAGCGCGCGACCCACTCCTCCGGCGGGCGCTGCACCTGCCAGCCCTGGTCCTCGGGTCGGCCCGTCGGCACGCTCACGAGCAGGCGCCCGTCGCGCGCGAGCACGCGGTGGAGCTCGCGCAGCGCCGCCTCGTCCCCCTCGTCGTCGTGCTGTGCCTCGACGTCGTAGACGGCGTTGTCGCGGCCGACGTGCTCGAGCGTCGAGATGCAGAGGACGAGGTCGAGCTCGCCGTCGTCGAACGGCAGCTCGCGGACGTCGGCGACGACGGGACGCAGTCCCGGGACCTCGGTCGTGGCCAGGTCGGCGCCGACGAGCTCGGGCACGCCGAGCGCAGCGAGCCTCGCGAGGTAGGCGGGCTCGGCGAACGCGTAGCCGACGTCGAGCACGCGCCGCTCGCCGTCGTACCGCGCGAGGCACCACGGGATCTCGATCGCGCGCTCGTCGCTCCAGGCCGGAGCTTCGAGCGCGCGCGGCCGCGCCGGTCCGCGCACCTCGCGGGGCGCGGCCCGCGCCGCCGCGGCGAACGCCAGCGCATCGTCGAGCAGCGCGACTCGCTCGAACTCCGCGCTGCCGACGAGCTGCCGCAGAAGCCCGGCGCGGGAGAGCGTGCCGTCGCGCAGCTTCCCGAGCGCCTGCTCTCGCGCCTCGGGCTCCACCGACCGGCGCACGACGAGCCGCCACGTGCGCTCGAGGAACTCCTCGTCGTCTCCGGCGGCCGCCTCGAGCCAGCCGGCGACGTCGCCCGTCACCGGGCGGAGGTGCTCGCGTCCCCGATCAGGAAGGAGACGGCGTCCCAACGCGCGATCTCGCAGCCGTTGCGACGCCGGAAGATCGCCCGGACGGCGCGCCCGCGCAAGACTCCGGTGACCCGCGCCACGTCGGGGCCCCCGTAGATGTCGGTGCACAGCGCGCGCCTCCGGACCGGAGCGAAGGGGGCCGCCAGCGAGGCGAGCCGCGTGCACGCGACGGCCGGGCGGGCGACGGTGCCGCCGGCGGGGCCGCAGGTGAGGGTCGAGTGGTGCCAGGGCGCGGCTCCGGTCGGCGAGACGGCGATCGACAGGCTCGTGACGGCGGCCGCGGCGAGGTGCATCGCCTGGATTCTAGGCCGTTAGAGTGGCCCGGTGCTCAGCGGCAAGCGGATCTTCGTCACCGGCGGCGCCGGCTTCATCGGCACCACGCTCGGGCGGCGGCTGGTCGACGAGAACGAGGTGGTCGCGCTCGACAACCTCCATCGCGACGCGCTCTCGTCCACCGATCTGGTCGACCACCCAAACTTCGCCTTCCATCAGGGCGACGTCCTCGACGCCGACGCGGTGCGCGACCTGGCGCGAGGCGCCACGCACATCGTCCACTGTGCCGCGATCGCCGGCGTCGACACCGTGCTCGAGAGCCCGGTGCGGACGATGCGGGTGAACATGATCGGCACGTACAACGTCCTCGAGGCCGCCGTCGCGACGCGCGAGACGCTCGAGCGGCTGCTCGACTTCTCGACGAGCGAGGTGTTCGGCACCCACGCCTACAACGTCAACGAGGGCCACGTCTCCACGATCGGCTCCGTCGGCGAGGCGCGCTGGACGTACGCCGTCTCGAAGCTCGCCGGCGAGCACATGGCCCACGCCTACCACGACGAGCTCGGCCTGCCGACGGTGACGGTGCGGCCGTTCAACGTCTTCGGCCCCGGGCAGATCGGCGGCGGCGCCATCCGCGCCTTCATCGAGGCGGCGCTGGCGGGCGAGGACCTGATCGTCCGCGGCGACGGCTCGCAGATCCGTGCGTGGTGCTACGTCGACGACATGGTCGAGGCCGTGCTGCTCTGCCTCGAGCGGCCGGAGGCGGTCGGGCAGAGCTTCAACATCGGCAACCCCCGCTCGGCGGTGACCATCTTCGACCTCGCGCAACGCGTGAAGCGCCTCACCGGGTGCCCCGGCGAGATCCGCTTCGCTCCGCTCGACTACGTCGACGTCGAGCTGCGCATCCCGAACGTCGGCAAGGCGCGCGAGGAGCTCGGCTTCGAGGCTCGGGTGGAGCTCGACGAGGGGCTCGCGCGGACGATCGCCTGGTACCGGGCCCGCAAGCCCGCGCTCGCCTGAGCCGCCCGTGCGGGTGCTCGTCACCGGCGGCCGGGGCTTCCTCGGCGGGCACGTGTGCGAGGCGCTGCGCAAGGCAGGGAACGAGGCGGTGGCGCTGGGCCGCGCCGACGGCGACCTCGCCCGGCCGGGCGTGGCCGACGCCCTCGTCGCCCGGGAGCGTCCCGGCGCGGTCGTCCATCTCGCGGCCGTCATGCCGGGCGACGACCGCCTCGCCGAGAACGCGCCGATCACCGGGCTCGTCGCGGCGGCCTGCGCGGCGCGGGGCATCCCGCTCTTCCACGGCTCGACCACGTCCGTCTACGCGGACGAGACACCGTACGCCGACAGCAAGCGCGCGAGCGAGGAGACGGCCGGAGACGCGACGCTGCTGCGGTTCCACGTCCCCTACGGGCCCGGTCAGCGGCGCGGCGCGGTCCCGACCATGCTGCGGCAAGCGGTCGCCGGCGAGGCGGTCGTCGTCTACCAGGGCTGGCGGCGCTCGTTCTGCTTCGCGCGCGACGCGGCGGGGGCGGTCGCGCTGCTCGTCGGGCGCGGCGCGAAGGGCGCCTGGGACGTGGGCCGGGACGACGACCTGCGCTCGCTGGAGGAGGTCGCGCGCCTCGCGTGCCGCACGGCCGGCGCGGACGAGGCGCTCGTCGAGGTCGTCGAGGCGCCCGCCGGGCCGGCGCCCGCGCTCACGTCGCTGGACGTCGGCCCGCTGCGCGCGCTCGGCTGGCAGCCGCGCGTGCCGCTGGAGGAGGGCCTGCGCCTGACGCACCGCTGGCTACAGTCGGGCGCGGCATGAAGACCGTCCTCTTCCTCGGCGCGGGCCGCCACCAGCGCGCCGCGATCCTGCGTGCGAGGGAGCTCGGCCTTCGCATCGCGGCCTTCGACGGCAACCCCGATGCGCTCGCGCTGCGGGACGCCGACGTCGCCGAGGCCGTCGACTTCACCGACGTCCCTCAGGCGATCGAGGCCGCGCGGCGCATCCGCCCGGACGGCGTGTTGACGATCACGTCCGACCGGGCGGTCGTCGCGGTCGCCGCGGTGGCCGAGGCGCTCGGACTGCCGGGAATCGGCGTCGACGTCGCGGTCGGCCTGACACACAAGGTGGAGATGCGCCGGCGGCTCGCGCGGGCCGGGATTCCCCAGCCACGCTACGGCTCGGCCCGCACGCTCGACGAGGCACGCGCGGCGGTCGCGCACGTCGGCTTCCCCTGCGTGCTCAAGCCGGCCGACTCCGGGGGCCAGCGCGGGGTCTTCCGCCTCGACTCCGGCGAGGAGCTCGAGGCGCGGTTCGCCGAGGCCATCGCGTTCTCGCGGAGCGGCGAGGCCATCGTGGAGGAGTTCGTCGACGGCACCGAGATGAACGCCATGGCGGTCGTGCGCGAAGGCGAGGTCACCCAGCTCACCCTCTCCGACCGGCACCGGCCGCCCGGCAGCGGGTTCGCCGTCGGCTGGATCCACGCCTACCCCGCGGCGCTGAACGGCAACGGCACGGCGGAGGCCGAGCGGCTCGTCGAGCGGACCGTGGCGGCGCTGGGCCTCCGCAACGGGATCGCGTTCCCGCAGCTCATCGCGGGCACCGACGGGCGGATCCTCGCCATCGAGGTGGCCGCCCGCATCCCCGGCGGCCAGATGGCCGACCTCGTCCGGCACGCCGTCGGCGTCGACCTGGTCGAGGTGGCGCTGCGCTTCGCGCTCGGGGAGCCGGTGCCCGACGACGTCTGCGCGCCGCGGTTCCGCCAGCCGGTGGCGATCCGCTTCTTCACCGCGCAGCCGGGGCCGCTGCCGACCGGGCGCGTGCGCTCGGCCGCGGGGCTCGAGCGGGTGCTGGCCGCGCCGGGCGTCGTGCAGGCCGCGAGCTACATCGTGCCGGGAGAGACGATCCGGCCGGTCCGGGTCGACGGCGACCGGCGCGGCTACGTGATCGCCCTCGGCTCCACGGGGGCCGAGGCGCTCGAGCGCTCCGAGGCGGCCGCGGCCCTGGTCGACGTCGAGGTCGAGCCGTAGGCTGCCCCTTCGACCTCGCGCACTACCGCGAGCTGCTCGACGCGGCCGAGCGGGGCGGCTATCGCTTCGCCCTCTTCGACCGCCCGCCGCAGCCGGGCGACCTGCTGCTCCGTCACGACGTCGACATGTCCCTCGACGCGGCGGTCGAGCTCGCGGAGCTGGAGGCGGGGCGCCGCGTCGCCGCGACCTACTTCCTGATGACGCGCAGCGAGTTCTACAACCTCGACTCCCGCTCGGGCGTCGCCGCTCTGGCGCGGCTGCGCGAGCTCGGCCACCGGGTGGGGCTGCACGCGATCCACCCCGGCGCGGCGCTCGACGAGCGCTTCGACCCCGTCGTCGCCTGGCACACCCCCGACCCCGAGTACATGACCCTGCCGCTCGAGGGTGCGGTCAACGCGATGCAGGAGGGCTACTTCCATCCCGACCGCTACCGCTCCGACTCGAACCAGCACTGGCGCAGCGGCTGCCCGCACGAGGACCTCGCGGCGGGGCGCTTCAAATGGCTGCAGCTGCTCGTCCACCCGGAGATCTGGGTCTATCCCGGCGACACGATGCGCGAGACGATGCTCGCGCTGCTCGAAGCCGAGCGCGAGCTGCGCCTGCGGCAGATGGTCGAGAACCGCATCGACCTGTCGTGACGAAGCCGTTGCGCGTCCTGCACTGCCCGGTGAACACCGCCGGGATCCCGTGGGCGAACGTGCAGGCGCTGCGGCGGCGCGGCGTCGACGCGCAACTCGTCGTCTTCAACCGCTACAGGCTGCATCCGGAGGCCGACCGCTCGCTCGACCGGCGCGGCGGCCTGCTGCGCCAGCAGGCGACGCAGTGGCGCGCATTCGCGGGTTTGCTCCCGCGGTACGACGTCTGGCACTTCTACTCGAGCCTGACCTTCGTGCCGAAGTCGGCGCAGTTCCCGATTCTCCACGCGCTCGGCAAGCGCGGCATCTACCACTACCTCGGCTCCGACATCCGCGGCAAGACGCCCGAGCAGCTCGCCTACGGCAAGCGCGCCGACGCCGAGGTCGTGGGCAGCTACGACGCGATCCGCTGGGTACCCGAGGCCGAGGTCGTCCTGCCCGGCGTCGAGGTGGGCCGCATCGAGCCGGCGCCGCCGAGCGACCGGCGGCGGCCGGTGATCCTGCACGCCCCCTCGTCGCGCCGGCGCAAGGGCACCGAGCACGTCGTGGCGGCGTGCGAGGCGCTCGACGCCGAGCTGGAGATCGTGGAGGGGCTGCGGCACGACGAGGCGTTCGAGCGCTACCGCAACGCCGACGTCGTCGTCGACCAGCTCAACGCCGGCTGGTACGGCGTCTTTGCGATCGAGTGCCTCGCGCTCGGCAAGCCGGTGGTGACGTTCCTGCACGACGAGGCGGTGCGGCGGACGGAGGAGGCGTACGGCATCGAGGTGCCGCTCGTCTCGGCGACGGCCGAGACGCTGCGCGAGCGGCTGCGCCCGCTCGTCGAGGACGCGGCCCTCCGGCGCCGGGTCGGCGCCGCCTCCCGCGCCTACGCCGAGCGGCTGCACGACGTCGACGCGATCGCCGGCCGGCTCGTGGAGCTGTACGAGCGGGTACGCGCGGATGCTTGACAAGGTTGTGAGTCATCACTTACTATCCGCTGCGTGACCACGACGACCCGCCACTCGGCAGCCGAGCGCCGCGAGGACGTCCTCGACGCCGCGATGGTCGAGTTCGCCGAGCGCGGCCTCGAGGGCACCTCCACCGAGGCCATCGCCCGGAGGGCCGGCATCTCGCAGCCGTACCTCTTCCGGCTCTTCGGCACGAAGAAGGAGCTCTTCAAGGCGACGGCCGCCCGCTGCCTCCGCGAGACGCTCGACCTGTTCCAGCGGGCGGCCGAGGGCAAGCGGGGCGAGGAGGCGCTGCATGCGATGGGCGACGCGTACGTCAAGGAGCTCGTGCTCGGCGACCGGGTACGGCTGCGCGCGCAGATGCAGAGCTACGCCGCGTGCGACGACCCGGAGATCGCCCAGCTCGTCCGCGACGGCTACGGCGACCTCGTCGCGTACGTCCAGCGGGTGTCGGGGCTCTCGGCGGAGGAGATCTCCCGCTTCTTCGCCACCGGGATGCTGCTGAACGTGCTGGCGTCGATGCAGGTGATGGAGCACCCGGAGCCGTGGTCGCAGTTGCTGCTCGCCGGCTGCGAGAAGCAGGGCCTCTAAAAATTTCCCGACGGAGGAAGTGATGACTCACGCACAAAAGCACCGGATGGCCTGGACGCTCGGCATCACCTCGCTTGCGCTCTTCATGGTGAGCCTCGACAACCTCGTCGTGACGACGGCCCTGCCCGTGATCCGCAAGGACCTGCACGCTTCGATCTCGCAGCTCGAGTGGACGGTGAACGCGTACACGCTCACCTTCGCGGTGCTCCTGCTGACCGGCGCCGCTCTCGGCGACCGCTTCGGGCGCCGGCGTCTGTTCGCGCTCGGGCTCCTTCTCTTCACCGGCGCCTCGGCGGGAGCCGCCCTCGCGACGACGGCCGACCAGCTCGACGTCGCGCGCGCAGTGCAGGGCGTCGGCGGCGCGATCGTCGCGCCGCTCACGCTCACCATCCTCTCGGCCGGCGTGCCGGCCGCGCGCCGCGGGCTCGCGCTCGGAATCTGGGGCGGCATCGGCGGGCTGGCGGTGGCGCTGGGGCCCCTCGTGGGCGGCGCGGTCGTGTCGGGCGTCTCCTGGCACTGGATCTTCTGGCTGAACGTGCCGATCGGCCTCGTGCTCGCTCCCCTCGCGCTCGCGCGGCTCGAGGAGACGCGCGGCACCGACTCGTCGCTCGACCTGCCGGGCCTCGCGCTCGTCAGCTCGGGGCTGCTCGGGGTCGTGTGGGGGCTCGTGCGCGGCAACGAGCACGGCTGGACGAGCCTCGGGATCCTCGGGCCCATCGCGGGCGGCGTCCTGCTCGTCGCCGCATTCGTCGCCTGGGAGCTGCGGGCCCCCGCGCCGATGCTGCCGATGAGCTTCTTCCGCAACCGCACGTTCGCCCTGACGAACGTCGCCTCGCTGCTGATGTTCTTCGGGATGTTCGGCTCGATCTTCCTGCTCTCGCAGTTCTTCCAGACCGTGCAGGGCTACACGCCGCTCCAGTCGGGGCTCCGCATCCTGCCCTGGACCGCGATGCCGATGATCGTCGCGCCGATCGCAGGCGCTCTCTCCGACCGCATCGGCGGCCAGCGCCTGATGGCGCTCGGCCTCGCGCTCCAGGGCGCGGGGCTGATCTGGATCGCGGCGGTCAGCACGCCCACCGTGCCCTACGCCGACCTGGTGGCGCCGTTCGCGCTCTCCGGCATCGGCATGGGCCTCTTCTTCGCGCCGGTCGCGAACGTCGTGCTCGGCTCGGTCCGGCCCGAGCAGGAGGGGAAGGCATCCGGCGCGACGAACGCGATCCGGGAACTCGGCGGCGTCTTCGGCGTGGCCGTCCTGGCGTCGATCTTCTCCGGCGTCGGCGGCTACCAGAGCGGCGCGGCCTTCGTGCACGGCACGACCACCGCCGTCTACGTCGGCGGCGCCTTCGTGCTGCTCGGAGCTCTCGCGTCAGCACTGATCCGGCCCCGCGGCGCGCAAGGACCGGTCCCCGCGGGGCTGGGAGTCGCAGTGGCCGCGCAAGAGTCGTAGCAGGTCGGTACGGGGCCTGGCCCCTGGGCCCGCGGCGCCGACCCGCGCCTCCGTGACAATGGGCCCGTGGCACCTGACGAGTCGGCTCGGCTGCTCGTGCTCGGCGCGGGGCCGGCGCAGCTCGGCGTCCTCGCTGCGGCACGGCGGCGCGGGCTGACCGTCGTCGCCGCCGACCGCGACCCGTCGGCTCCCGGCTTCCGCTACGCCGACCGCCGGGCGATCGTCTCGATCGAGGACGAGCCGGCGCTCGACCGGCTCGCCCGCGCCGAGGCGGTGGACGGGATCGTCGCGCCCGGCACCGACCATGCTGTCGCGATCGCAGCGCGCATCGCGGAGCGCCTCGCGCTGCCGCACCCGCTCGCGCCGGAGGCGGCGACGCTCGCGGTCTCGAAGCAGCGCCAGCGCGAGCGGCTCGCCGAAGCCGGAGTGGCGCAGCCGCGGTCACGCGTCTGCCGTTCGCCGGATGAGGTGGCCGCTGCGGGCGACGAGCTCGGCTACCCGGTCGTCGTCGAGGCGCCGGACCGCTCCGGCGAGCGCGCCCTGGGGCTCGCGCGCAACCGCAAGGCGCTCCTGGCCGGTGCCGCCGCCGCGCTCGCGGAGTCACAGGGGGACTACTGCCTCGTCGAGGAGCTCGTGGCCGGCCCGCTCGTCACCGTCTGCGGCTTCTCGCTGGATGGGCGATTCGTGCCGCTCACCGTGACCGACCGCGAGCAGGCCCCGCCGCCCGCCTTCGGCGTGCCGCTCGCCCACCTCTGGCCGGCGGAGCTCGCGCCGGCCGACGTCGGCGCGGCCGTCGAGGTGGCCGCCGCCGCCGCCGCCGGGCTCGGCATCGCCTCCGGGCCGACCACGACCCAGCTGCTGCTCGGCGACGACGGCCCGCTCGTGGCGAAGGTCTCGGCGCGGGTCGGCGGCGGGCACGACGCAGAGCTCTGCCGCGTCGCGCTCGGCGTGGACGAGAACGCGCTCGCGGTCGCCGTCGCGCTCGGCGAGGAGGTGCAGCCGCGGCAGCTCGCCCCGGCCGCGCGCGTCGGCGGCGCGTGCGTCCGCTTCCTCGTCGCGCCCCGCGGGCGGCTGCGCGATGTCCGGGGCCTCCAGGAGGCGTTCGCCGTGGAGGGCGTGCGCGGCATCCGTATCTACCGGCAGCCGGGTCACGTCTTCCGGGAGCTCCGGCGTGCCTCGGACCGTGCCGGCGCCGTCCTCGCCACGGGCGAGACGCGCGCCGCGGCGGTCGCCGCCGCGGCCCGGGCGGCGGCGCGCATCCGGTTCGCGACCGGCGGCGCGGAGGCGGTGGCGTGAGACGAAGGGCCGTGCGCGTGACGGGGATGCTGCTGGTGACCGGCCTCTGCACCGC
>JBBWZD010000085.1:0-10348 GCA_039648875.1 Actinomycetota bacterium | reverse complement strand
TGCTCGAACATGCTTAGCAACCTCCGCAACCTGCGACGGGTGTCGCCAGCGTGTGTCGAGGAGCACGAGGGCGCTGGTGGGCGACCCTGTCCAAGACTCCGATCTGGCCAAGTCATTCGCGACCCCTCGGGCCGCGTCGAGAGACACGGTACTGGCGGGTCCCGACAAGTCGCTCCTAATGCAAAGCCTGCAAAAGCAACGTAATCGGAGAAGGGGCGTTCCGTCCGACGCGGCGGGTCTATCTGTCACGGGTGCGACCGGCCGGGCGCAGTACGAGGGTCTCGAACCCTCCCGCTTGGGCGGCGCGCGCGGCGTCGATGAAGTCCCAGAGTCGCACGGCGGTAGTAGCCCCGCGAGGCGCGCGCGGGCCGATGAAACCGCAGAGTGGCACGCCGATCGGCGGGGTCGCCAGTAGGCGGTCAGTCCGTACCCACATCCGACCCACAAGCCGTGAGGGCCGCGAAAGCGGCCGTTCGGCTTCCATAGAAAGCGCGCGTTTCCAGCGGCTTCCGAAGTGGGCGGTGACGGGCTCGAACCGCCGACCCCCTGCTTGTAAGGCAGGTGCTCTCCCAGCTGAGCTAACCGCCCGCGCCTGCAACCGTAGCGGCTCGCGCGGCGTGCGACCATTCGCCCATGGCCTACCCCACGCGCCCCGAGCGAGTCGCGGCCCTCGAACGCCTGCGGGCGATCTGCCTCGCGCTCCCCGAGACGAGCGAGCGGCCGAGCCACGGCTCGCCGGCCTGGTTCGTCCGCGACAAGCGCTCGTTCGTGACGCTCCTCGACGACCACCACGGCGACGGCCGCTTCGCGATCTGGTGCGCGGCGCCTCCCGGCGACCAGCAGCTGCTCGTCGACGCCGATCCCGAGCGGTTCTTCGTGCCGCCCTACGTCGGGCACCGCGGCTGGCTCGGCGTACGCCTCGACCGCGGCGTCGACTGGGAGGAGGTCGCCGGGATCGTGGAGGACGCGTACTGCACCGTCGCCCCCAGGAAGCTGCTCGCCGACGCCGGCCTCCTGGAACGGGACGGCTAGCGGCTCGAAGCCTGCTCGATCCAGTAGCGCGGCCCGCGGCCCTGGTCGGGCCCGAGCATCGAGAAGCCGCCGTCGACCGGGAGGTCCGCGCCCGTGACGAACGAGGCGGCGGGGGAGCAGAGGAACACCACCGCCTGCGCCACCTCCTCGGGGTCTCCGGCTCTGCCTAGGGGCTGCGTCCGCGAGCTGGCCCGGTCGGCGAGCTCGCGGCTCTCGCCCGTCATCCGGCCGAGCGGGTCCGACCACGTCCACCCGGGCGAGACGGAGTTGACGCGGATGCCTCTGGGTGCGAGGTCCGCCGCCTGGTTCTTCGTCAGCTGGAGGAGCGCGGCCTTGCAGGCGGGGTAGACGGCGCGGCCCGCGGCGCCGAACTTGCCCCCGACGCTGCCGATGTTGACGATCGCGCCGCCGCTCGGCAGCTCGCGAGCGACCTCCCGGACGAAGACGGCGCTGCCGACGAGGTTCACGTTGAGCGCCTCGAGCCACTGCTCGCGGGTGGTGTCGAGGCCGCCGTCGGTGTACACGACCGCGTTGTTGACGAGAAAGTCGATTCGCCCGAACCGGCCGAGCGTCGACGCGACGCACGCCTCGATCGACGCGTCGCTCGCGATGTCGGTGCGCACGAAGTGCGCTCGCGCGCCGAGCTCCCGCGCGGCTGCCTCTCCCGAAGCCTCGCTCCGCGCCGCCAGTACCACCGAGCCGCCGGCCTCGTGGAACGCGCCGGCGATGGCCCGCCCGAGACGCGAGTTCCCCCCGGTGACGATCGCGACGGTGCCCGACAGATCAGGCATCCGCCGCTCCGAGGCCGGCGAGGACCTCGTCGACGCGCGCAACGCGGGCGACGTGCAGCGCGAGCGTCCGGAGGCTCGCCGCGTGGAGCTCCTGGTCGGCGGACGCGCACGCATCGGCAGCCACGGTCACCTCGTAGCCCATGTCGGCCGCGTGGCGAGCCGTGTGCTCGACCGCGGAATGGGTCGCGACGCCGGCGACCACGAGCCGCCGCGCGCCGAGCGAGGTCAGCACCAGCTCCAGCTCCGAGCCGAAGAAGGCGTTGACGCGCGAATGCGTCACGACGAGCTCGCCGCGCCGCGGCTTCAGCTGCTCGTAGAACTCGGCGCCCCAGGAGCCCTCGACGAGCGCGCGCGCCTTGACCGCGTTGCGGAACATCGGCGAGTTCTGGGCGACGCCGCGATGACCCGGGCGAAAGGCGATGCGCGCCGACACGACCGACACCCCCTGCGATCGCGCGCCCTTCAGGAGCCGCCGCGCGTGCCGGACCAGCTCGCCGCGGCGGGCGTCGTCGTCGCCGAGCCCCGCCCGGACCTTGCCCTTCGGGTGCACCACGTCGTTCTGGTAGTGGACGGCGAGGAGGACGACGTCCCGCGATCGCGCGCCGCTCGCCAACGGGCTAGAGCACGACGCTGATCGCGCCGTATGGCGCGAGTGTCCACGCGTCGAGCGTTATCCACTTCCCGACGAGCTTCAGGTCG
The DNA here is from genome assembly GCA_039648875.1 of Actinomycetota bacterium. Classification (GTDB taxonomy): domain Bacteria; phylum Actinomycetota; class Thermoleophilia; order Gaiellales; family Gaiellaceae; genus Palsa-739. The sequence goes on along the minus strand of JBBWZD010000085.1, from coordinate 7,826 downwards.
GGCCCGTCGCGCCGCACTCGCACGTCGTAGCGCCCGACGTAGCAGTCGCGGTCCTGGTGCCGGAACCGCCACACCTGGAAGGCGGCGTCGCCGTGCACGACGCCGTGCTCGTCCTCGCCGAGCACGCGGACGTTCGAGACGAGGTGGCGCGTCTTCGACCACGGGTACTCGCGGTGCGCCCGGACGCTCAGCAGGCGCACGACGAGGCCCTTGAGCAGGCGGTAGTCGTGGTTGACGTACATCAGGTCGTTGTCCGGGTCGGCGTGCGGGTTGTCGTTCGTCGGCACCACGTACTCCGCGTCCTCGGCCCAGAGGTCGAGCCATTCCTCCATGCGCCACTCGTCGAGGAGATACGCCTCGTTGTAGAGGAGATCCTCGAGCTCGCTTCGCGTCACGTCCGTCGGCCGCAGGTCGGGCCGCTCGAGCACCGGCGCCTCGCGCCGGCTCACGACGGCACCAGCTCGCCCGCCATGAGCTGCTCCTGCCACCGGCGCCAGAACGTCCGCATCTGCAGCTCGCCCGACATCGGCGGCTCCTCGCTGAAGTAGCCGCGCGAGAGCAGGCTCCACTCGACGCCCGACGACGCGCCCTGCTGGCAGGACTCCAGTGCCTCGACGTCGTCCGGGGTCGCGAGGCCGCCGGGCCCGGCGAAGGTGACGTAGCTCTCCAGCCGCACCTTCCGGACGGTCGGATCCTCGCTGCGCGGCGCCAGCTCGTGCTGCGCGACGTCCATGTAGTCCGCGCGCGTCGGCTCGATCACGCGCAGCGCAGCGGCGTTGTTGTCCATCACGAACAGGTTCGGATAGATGAACAGGTTGCGATTCAACTCGGCCATCCGGTAGCCGGTGTCGCCGAGCTCGGCGATGATCCGCTCCCGCAGCGCCTCGAGCTGCGGCCGCGACGCCTCGCCGAACTGCTCCGCCCACCGCGCGATCGGGCGCCCCCAGGAGCCGGAGTACTCGATGACCGCGTGCCCGTTGCCGAGGAGCTTCATGGTGCCGGTGCTCGGCGACACCTCGACGTTCTGGTCCTTCAGGAACTGGAAGTACGTCGCATGCGTCGGCCCGAGGTGGTACCCGTCGAAGCTGTTCTCGACGAGCAGCTTCCAGTTGGCCTTGATCCCGTACTGGTGCGTGCCGCGCAGCACCGCGAGGGGCCCGGACCAGCCGTCCGACGGCGAGCCGGCGCCGTTGCCGCTCCCGTTGGACGAGAAGCCGGCCGCGACCTCGGCGGCGTCCATCATCGCGTCGATGTACGCGCGCGCGCCGGCGAGGTAGTCGACGAGGTCCTCGATCTCGCGGTCGTAGCTGACGAAGATGAGCCCGCGGTACGACTGCATCCGCGGCACCGGGACGAGGCCGTACTTCGACTTGTCGAACATCGGCCCGAAGCACTCCTCGTCGGGCACGCCGATCAGCGAGCCGTCGCTGTCGAACGTCCAGGCGTGGTAGAAGCACTGGAAGGTCTTCGCGTTCCCGCGGTCGCGCCTGCAGATGGTCGCGCCGCGATGCGTGCAGCTGTTCGCGAACACCTTCACCTCGCCGGTCGTGCGGCTGCGGACGAAGAACAGCGGCCGCCTGCCGACCGTGCGGCGGACGAAGTCTCCGCGCTCCGGCACCTCGGACTCGTGCCCGACGTACAGCCAGCTCCGGTTGAAGATGCGCTCGATCTCCGCGCGGTGGATCGCCTCGGAGGTCAAAGCCGACCGGTGGTACGCGAAGTAGCCCTCCTCCTCGCGCTCGACGATTACGTCCGCGAGATCCATGGTGCTCCTTTCAGTACGGGAACCGGCGGCGGCCGTGGTTCACGGATACCCACTTCATCGTCGTGAACTCGTCGAGGCTCCAGGGGCCGTTGAGGCGCCCGAGGCCCGACTGCTTCTCGCCGCCGAACGCGACGTTCGGCTCGTCGTGGATCGTGCAGTCGTTGACGTGGATCATCCCGGTCTCGACGCGCTTCGCCACCCCGACGCCGCGGTCGAGGTCGCGCGTGTGCACGGCGCCGCTCAGGCCGAACTGCGTGTTGTTCGCGATCTCGACCGCCTCGTCGTCGTCCGCGAACGGGATCACCGACACGACGGGGCCGAACAGCTCGCGCTGCGCGACCTCCATGTCCGGCTTCACGTCGAGCAGCACGACCGGCTCGAACAGGCCGCCGTCGACCTTGCCGCGGAGCACGGGCGTCGCGCCCTCCACGACCGCCCGGTCGACGACCGCGTTCAGGTTCTCGGCCTGCTTCGCCGTGATCAGCGGTCCCATGATCGTCTCCTCGTCGCGCGGGTCGCCGACCCGCAGCGACTTCACCTTCTCGAGGTAGAGCTCGACGAAGTCCTTGAAGACGTCCTGGTGCACGAGCACGCGGTTCGCCGACATGCAGATCTGGCCCTGGTGCGTGAAGCGGCTGAAGACCGCGGCGTCGACGGCGTACTCGAGGTCGGCGTCGTCGAGGACGATGAACGCGCTGTTGCCGCCGAGCTCGAGGATCACCTTCTTGAAGTGGCGGGCGCCGATCTCCGCGACGTGGCGCCCTACCGCCGTGGAGCCCGTGAACGAGATCACCCGCGGGATCGGATGCTCGACGAAGGCGTCGCCGATGGCGGAGATCTCGGTGACGACGACGTTCAGCAGCCCGGACGGGAGGCCCGCCTCCTCGAAGATCTTGCCGATGATCGTGCCCCCCATGATCGGCGTCTCCTCGTGCGGCTTCAGCACGACGCCGTTGCCCGCGCCGAGCGCGGGCGCCACCGACTTCATCGACAGGAAGAACGGGAAGTTGAACGGGCTGATGACGCCGACGACCCCGACCGGCACGCGGTAGAGGAAGTTCTCGCGCTCGTCGACCGCGGAGGGAAGGATCTTCCCCTCCATGCGCAGCGGGAAGGTGCCCGCCTCCTTGAGCATGTCGAGCACGAGCCCGATCTCGAAGCCCGCCTTCAGACGCGTGCCGCCGAGCTCGTCGATGATGATCTCGCTGATCTCGCCGAAGTTCGACTCCACGTACTTGACGGCGTTCTCGAAGACCGTCCGCTTGGCGTACGGGTTGACGCGATCCCACTCCTCCTTGGCCCGCGCCGCCGCGCGGTACGCGGCGTCGATGTCGTCGGCCGTGGCGATCGGGAACTCCGCGATGGTCTCGCCGTCGTACGGGTTGCGGTCGGTGAGGACGGAGCCGCTCGAGCCCTCCTGCCACTGACCGTCGATCAGCTGGCGGTTGATCGATGCCACCATTTCAGCCTCCCTCTCTCGAGCCGCTCGGGTTGGGGCACATCTTCTCGCATACGCGAGCGGCAGCACAATGGATCCGTCGTGGTCTCCCTCACCCGGTCGGCGTTGACCCGGCCCGGGAAGCCTGTTTAGGTTGATGGCGTTCCACCAGCGTCCTCTCTGCGGGAAGCTGGCGATGGGTCTATCACCCGAGGAGGGCGCATGTACGGACGGAGAACTGGTCGTGGGCGCTCGAGGCTCTTGCCGCTGGCAGGGGTCGCGGGGCTCGCGGTCGTTGCGGTCGCGACGACGGCGATTCCGGCAGGCAGCGCGGTCCACAGGAGCGCCGCGCCGAAGCTGACGCTGGCGAAGGCACGTGCGGACGTCGCGGTGGCGCGGCGGCCGATGAAGAGGTTCACCGGACCGAAGGTCTCGCCGGGCCCGGTCCCGAAGGGCAAGAGCGTCGTCTCGATCTACAGCGTTCCGGCACCGCTGCCGCAGCGCTCGGCGGGCGGCGTCGTCGACGCGGCGAAGGCGATCGGCTGGAGCGGCAACGTCGTGTTCGGGAACGGCACCCCCAGCGGCTGGCTCGACGCGATCAACACCGCGGTCACGGGCGGCGCGAGCGCCGTCGTGATGAGCGCGGGCGTGCCGGCGCTGATGGCGCCCGGCATCGCGAAGGCGAAGAGCGCCGGCGCGCCGTTCGTCGACATCTTCAACATCACGAAGGATCCGCCGCCGGGCCTCGTCGCCCAGATCGGGCCGCGAGAGCGGACCGAGGGCTATCGCCTCGCGGAGTGGATCGTCGCCAAGACGAAGGGGAAGGGCGCGCAGATCATCGCGTACAACTCGCCGCAGTTCCCCGATCTCCAGGTCGCCGCCGCGGGCTTCCGGCAGGGGATCAAGGACGCGGGGGCGAAGTACAAGCTCGTCGCCAACACGCTGTCGCCGGCGACCGACATCGGCTCGGCGGCCGGAGCGCAGCGCATGGCCGCGCTGTTCCGCAAGTACCCGCACGCGAAGTACATCTTCACCCTCTCGGAGTCGTGGGCGGGGACGTTCGCCCAGGCGGTGCAGTCGAGCGGGCGCACGGACATCACCGGGCTCGGCACCGACGGCGACTTCTTCCTGCCGCAGATCCGGAAGGGTGCTCGGTTCGTCGAGATCGGCCCCGACACGAAGGAGTACGGCTGGTTCGCCACGGACGCGATCCTGCGCGCGATGAACCACAAGCCGCAGGTCAAGTACAACGTCCCGTTCCGGCTGCTGGACGGGACGAACGCGAAGTCGACGACGGGCCCGGGGATCTCGAACTCGTACGACTTCAAGCACGCGTGGCTCAAGCTCTGGGGCGTGAAGTAGGCCAGGTGACGCCTGCCGCAGCGCGCACGGCGGCGAGAACGTCCGACGAGGGCGTTCTCGCCGTCGAGGGGCTCGAATGCAGGTTCGGCGCGACGCGCGCGCTCCGCGGCGTCGACCTCACCGCGTACGCGGGCGAGGTGCTCGCCCTGCTCGGCGAGAACGGCGCGGGCAAGAGCACGCTCATCAAGATCCTCGCGGGAGTGCAGCGGCCGACCGCCGGCGTCATCCGGCTCGGTGACGACGTCTTCTCACACGGCTTGACGGCCGACCAGGCCCGCAGCCACGGGCTCGCGTTCGTCCACCAGGACCTGGGCCTGCTGGAGCCGCTCTCGGTCGCCGAGAACATCGCGCACGTCGCCGGATTCCGCCGTTCCCACGGCTTGATCTCGTGGCGGCGACAACTGGCGCTCGCGCGCGAGCTGCTCGCCCGTTGGGAGATCGAGATCGATCCTGCGACGCCCGTGCGGCGCCTGGAGGCGGCCCAGCGGTCGCTCGTCGCAGTCGCTCGGGCCGTCGCGACGGAGGCCAGGCTGGTCGTCTTCGACGAGCCGACCGCGGCACTGCCGCGCCACGACGTCGAGCTGCTCTACGGCGCAGTCGACCGGCTGCGAGCGGCCGGTGTCGCGGTCGTCTACGTCACGCACCGGCTGAACGAGGTGAAACGCGTGGCCGACCGGGCGGCGGTGCTGCGCGACGGAGCCCTCGTCGGCACCGTCGACGTGGCCGACACGAGCGAGCAGGCGCTCGTCGAGCTGATCGTCGGCACGAAGGAGCAGCGTGCCGCGGCGGCCCCCGGCGCGGGCCGGGAGGACGAGCTGCTGTCGCTGCACGGCGTCTCGGGCGAGGGCGCCGACGGCGTCACGTTCACGCTCCGCCGCGGCGAGATCCTCGCCCTCGTCGGGCTCGTCGGGGCCGGGCACCGCGCAGTCGGGCGAATGGTCGCCGGCGCCGAGCACTCGACGAGCGGCGAGATGCTGCTGGCGGGCAAGCCGTACCGGCCGCGGACGCCGCGGGCGGCGCAACGCCGCGGGGTGGCCTACGTTCCCGGCGACCGCCACGGCGAGGCGTCGTTTCCGATGCTGGACACCGGAGCGAACTTCTCTCTGCGCGACCGGTTCGCGACCGCATTCGCGTCGACTCGCAAGGAGCGGGCTGCCGCCGCCCGTGTCTTCGAGGAGTGGGGAGTCGTGCCGGCGGCGCCGGATGCCTCCTTCGCCGCCCTCTCCGGCGGCAACCAGCAGAGGGTCGTGCTGGCGAAGTGGATGACGCCCTGGCCGGACGTCCTCGTGGCGGAGGAGCCCACGGCAGGCATCGACGTCGGCACCAAGAGCGCCATCTACGGACGGCTGGCCGACGCCGCGCGCGCCGGAACGGCGGTGCTCCTGCTGTCGTCGGACGCCGACGAGGTGGCAGTGATCGCCGACCGCGCTCTCGTGTTCCGGCAGGGCATCCCGGCTGCCGAGCTCGCGGGCGGGGCGCTGACGGCGGCCCGGATTGCGCAGGAGTGCTACGCCGGATGAGCGTGGGGCGGCTGTTCTCGCGGTGGGGCCTGCTGCTCGTCTTCATGGTGGTGTTCGGGGGGTTCTCCGCATGGCTGCCGAGCAAGTTTCCGACGAGCGGCAACGTCCAGGACATCCTGACCTCGCAGCCGCCCGGGATCTTCATCGCCTACGCGGCGATGCTCGTCCTCGTCGTCGGCGAGTTCGACCTCTCGATCGGGGCGACCCTCGGGATCTCCCAGTACCTCGTCCTCAAGTTCATCACGCACTACGGGCTCTCGTGGCAGGCGGCGATCGTCGCGGCGCTCGGCGTGGGCGCCGCGATCGGCGCCGCGAATGCGATCGCGGTCGTCGGCCTCGGGATCAACTCGTTCATCGCGACGATCGGGATCGCGACCATCCTCCAGGGGCTCGTGCAGTGGATCTCCGACGGGAACCAGCCGCTCTTCGGCGGCGCCCCGAGCTCCTTCACGTCGCTCGCGCAGACGAAGCACCTGGTCGTGCTGCCGGTCTACTACGCACTCGCGACCGCGATCGTGCTCTGGGTGCTGCTGGAGCTGACGGTGGTCGGGCGTCAGATGCGCGCCACCGGCGCGAACCGCGCCGCCGCCCGGCTCTCCGGCATCCACACGGGTCGCGCGCGCGTCACCGCCTTCGTGCTCGCCGGCGTGCTCGCGGCGATCGGCGGCATCCTCATAACGGCGCAGGTCGGCGCGGCCGACGCGTCCTCCGGCCCCGCGTACCTGCTGCCGGCGTACGCGGCGGCATTCCTGGGCGCGACGGCGATCCGCCCCGGCTTCTTCAACGTCTGGGGGACGGTGATCGCGATCTTCCTCGTCGCGGTCGGCATCACCGGCCTGCAGCTGAAGGGCGCCGAGTCGTGGGTCACGCCCGTCTTCAACGGCAGCGTCCTGCTTTTCGCCGTGGCGGTGTCGAACGTCGCCGGCACCCAGCGCTTCTTCGAGCGCGCCCGCGGCGCGATCGGCCGGCGCAGGGGCCGGGATCCCGCCCCGGCCTCGCCCGCGAACGAGCCTCAGGGCTGACGCGGGCCGGCCGAGAAGGCCGACGCCGGCTACGTCGTCGACGAGATGCTGGGCCGCCGCCGGGGCGGACGCCCCCCGATCGGCTCGGCCGCCGCGAGCGACCACCTCGACGGTGATCCGCGAGGCGCGCGCAGGTACCTCGACGTTGCATGACACAACCGTGAGCCGCCGTGGACGCAACCGCAGGCACGACGACAACGCCCTGTTTTGATGCCCCCAGCGGGATTCGAACCCGCGCTACGGCCTTGAAAGGGCCGCGACCTGGACCGCTAGTCGATGGGGGCGGCGGCGCCCCACGATACCCGCGTCCCGGGATAGGAGGACAAGGGCCTCCAGAACCGGACAGACGCCCGGGGATTCCGGCGCCGTCCCCAGGGCTGCGGCACGGCCGGCGGGGAATAATGCCGTAAAATATTTTCTTTCATATTTGACAACCGCCGCGACCATGTCTTACACTCGGCGCAGATGAGCACGTCTGTGATCTCGAAGGAGCGCGCAGCGGTGATCCTCGAGCCGTACCTGGACGCGATCGGCTGTCCCCTCTGGCGCGCGTGGGACCTCTGGAAGCTCACACCTCTCCCGATCCATGTGGCGGCACGCTCGCGCGCGAACATCGTCTACGACTACGCAGCTGAGGACGCGCGGCGAACACTTCCTGCGATCGCCGGCCTCTCCATTAACGAGGCTCGCGGCTTCGTGATCGTCTGCGTTGAGGACAA
>JBBWZD010000062.1:0-3471 GCA_039648875.1 Actinomycetota bacterium | reverse complement strand
CGGCTACGACGACACGGACGGCTGGTTCGTGGAGCCGACCGTGATCGAGACGAGCAATCCGGACTTCCGCACGCTGAAGGAGGAGCTGTTCGGGCCCGTCGTGACCGCGTTCGTCTACGACGAGGGCTGCTACGAGGAGGCGCTCGACCTGGTCGACCGCGGCGCGCCGTACGGGCTCACGGGCGCCGTGTTCGCGCGCGACCGCAGGGCCGTCGAGACGGCGAACGAGCGCCTGCGCTACGCCGCCGGCAACTTCTACGTCAACGACAAGCCGACGGGCGCGGTCGTCGGGCAGCAGCCCTTCGGGGGCGCGCGCGCCTCCGGCACGAACGACAAGGCGGGCTCGATGTGGAACCTGATCCGCTGGGTCTCGCCGCGCGCGATCAAGGAGACGTTCGTGCCGCCCACCGACTACCGCTACCCCTACATGGGGCCGGAGGCCGACGCCGGGCGGTAGGGCTAGCCGTCGAGGAGCGAGCTCTCGGAGAGCGGCCCCGCAGGCCGCTCCTCGATCGTCGCGACGGCCTGCTCGAACGCGGCCCAGCGGCCGGCGTACGCCTCCACGTCGGCGATCGTCCGCACGAACAGCTCCTCGTACCAGGAGTGGTCGTTCAGGTCGTCGGCGATGTGGTGGATGGTCACGCGGGGAGGCTAGCCGGGGTTCGTTAGCGATCGGTGATGGCCGTGTAAGAAGGTGCGGCACGGACTACGTTCGCCGCAGGCGTTCCGGATCCCGCCTCTCGATCACGAGGAGCCCCGCCGCGCAGAGCAGCACGGGCACCGCCAGGCAGACGCCGGCGGCGCGGACGCCGAACAGGCCGGCGACGCCGCCGTCGAGGAGGCTGGCGACCGGGCGCAGGCCGAGGAACGCGACGCTCCAGAGCGCCATGATCCGGCCGCGCTGCTCGGGAGCCACCTCGAGCTGCAGGCGGCTCGTGGCTGACGTGTTCGAGGCGAGGTAGCCGACGCCGGCGAAGGCGAGGAAGACGTACGCGAGCCAGAGCCACGGCACGAGCGAAAACGCGATCACGCTGCAGCCGAGCAGCGTCAGCGTCACGAGCATCCGCCGCCGGGAGCCGGCGACCCGGCCGGCGATCAGGAACGCGGTGAGCACCGCGCCGACGCCGAACGCGCCGACGAGGAAGCCGGTCTGCCGGTCGAGGAACTGTGCGGCGACGCCGAAGGCGCGGGCGAAGGCGGGCGCCTCCGTGTTGATCGGGTCCGAGGCGAAGCCGACCGCGGTGACGATCAGCAGGAACGCCAGCAGGCGCGGCTGCCGGCGCACGAGGCGCAGGCTGTCGCGCAGCCGCGCCTCGCCGCGGCCGGCCAGGCGCCGGGCGGACGGACGGACGACGAGCAGGCCGAGGACGAGCAGCAGGTACGAGGCGGAGTTGATCGCGAAGGAGGCCGGGATGCCGAGCTCGTGCACCGAGATCCCCGCAGACGTGGGGCCGACGGCCCGCGCGAGGTTGTAGGTCATCGAGTTCAGCCCGACCGCCGAGGCGAGCTCCTCCCGCGGCACGAGCTCGCCGATCAGCGCCTGTGACGCCGGAGCCGAGTACGCGCTGGCGACGCCGAGTCCGAAGGCGCACGCGATCACGACCCAGACGTGCGCCAGGCCCGCCCAGGCGAGCGCTGCCAGGACGGCGCTCAGAGCGGTGGAGCCGACCTGGGTCACGAGCAGGAGGCGCCGGCGGTCGAACCGGTCGGCCGCGCTCCCCGCCCAGGGCGCGAGCAGCAGCACGGGCACGAAGTTGCAGAAGTTGAGGACGCCGAGCAGGAAGGCCGAGTGCGTCAGCCGGAAGATCAGGAGCCCCGAGGCGAGGTTCTGGAACCAGGTGCCGCTCGCGGAGGCGGCGTTGCCGAGGAAGTAGGGGCCGAAGTTGCGCGTGCCGATCAGCCGCAGTGCCGCGCGCGGCCCCGTCGCGACCTGCCGTGCCTCGGCCTCCCCCGCCGTCGCCACGGCGGCTTCCTATCAGCGCGGGCGCGTCCGCCCGGGCGGGAACGTGCGCGAGGCAGCGCTGCCGTTGCGGTCGCGGCGCACTTCGGAAACGGGGTCTGGCCCGGGCCTGACCCTAGGGTGCGGGGTGAGGCACGGCCGGCGCCGGCGGGCGGGCGCCGTCGCCGCGGCGAGATTCCTTGTATCCCGGCGCCCGCACGCGGGCGGGGAGGGACGCGGGGCAGCGCCGGCGTTACGCTTCCGGCGCACTTTCGAGACGGGGCCTGGCCCGGGTCTGGCCCGGGCCAGACCCCAGGTGTCCGTAAAGAGCTATGCCCGTCCGGCCTTGTGGAGCTGCTCGTAGATGCGGCGGGCGGTCTTCGCCGGCACGCCGGGCACCCCCTCGAGCTCCTCCTGCGTCGCGCCCAGCATCTCCTCGACCGAGCCGAAGTGCTGGAGCAGCGCCCGGCGCCGTGACGGCCCGACGCCCTCGAGCTCGTCGAAGAGCGAGCCGAAGCCGCGCGTCTCGCGACGCTGCCGGTGGAAGCCGAGCGCGAAGCGATGCGCCTCGTCGCGCAACCGCTGCAGGAGCTGGAGGCCGGCCGAGTGGCGCGACAGCAGGATCGGATCCGACCGTCCCGGCACGTACACCTCCTCGACCCGCTTCGCGAGCGCGATCACGGCCACCCGGGGCAGGTCGAGCTTCTGCATCGCAGCGAGCGCCGCGGCGAGCTGCCCCTTGCCGCCGTCGACCACGACGAGGTTCGGGGTCGCCGCGAACGACTCGTCGTGCGTCTCGCCGGTGCCGTCGCTCAGCCGGGCGAACCGCCGCGAGATCATCTCGGCCATCGCGGCGAAGTCGTCCATCCCCTCCTGGCCGCGGATGCCGTACTTGCGGTAGTGCGCCTTCTTCGGCAGCGCGTCCTGGAACACGACCATCGAGCCGACGTTGTCCTGCCCCATCGCCGTCGAGACGTCGTAGCACTCGATCCTGATCGGCAGCGACTCGAGGTTGAGCGCCTCGCGCAGCTCCTCCAGCGCCTCCACGCGCCGCGCGCGCTTCTGCTCGGCCTGCGCCTGCTCGGTCGCGAGCGCGTGGAGCGCGTTCTCGTCGGCGAGCTGCTGCAGCCGCCGCTTCTCGCCCCGTTCGGCCCCGCGCACCTCGACCCGCGAGCCGCGCCGCTGGGACAGGAGCTCGGCCAGCGCGGAGAGGTCGCCGGCATCGCGCGGCACGACTATCTGCGGCGGCACGCTCGGCGCCGAGCCGTAGTACTCGAGGCAGAAGGCCTCCAGCACCGTCGTCACGTCCTGGCCGCCGACGTTCTCGAGGTGGAACGAGTGCCGGTCGATCATCTTGCCTCCTCGCAGCGGGAAGATCTGCACCACCGCCCGGTCTCCCTCGACGGCGAAGCCGATCACGTCGACCGTGCCGATCGAGTGGCGCTCGACCGCCTGCCGCTCGACGAGGTGCTGCACCGCGAACAGGCGGTTGCGGTAACGCGCGGCGTCCTCGAAGCGCTCGTCGGCCGCCG
>JBBWZD010000057.1:0-2801 GCA_039648875.1 Actinomycetota bacterium | reverse complement strand
CCGGCTCGATCTCGATGCAGGTCTTCCAGATGAAGCACGTCGGGCTCGGCGACCTGCTCGAGCGGCTCGAGCTGCTGCGCCGCACCCTCGCGGCGGAGGGGCTGTTCGACCGCGCCCGCAAGAAGCGACTGCCCTTCCTCCCGCACCGCATCGGGCTGATCACGGGCAAGGACTCGGACGCGGAGAAGGACGTGCTGCGCAACGCGCAGCTGCGCTGGCCCAACGTCGACTTCCGCGTCGTCCACGCCGCGGTGCAGGGCGACCGCACGGTGCCGGAGGTGCTGGCCGCGCTCGCGACCCTCGAGGCGGATCCGGAGGTGGACGTCATCGTCATCGCCCGCGGCGGCGGCGACTTCCAGAACCTGCTCGGCTTCAGCGACGAGCGGCTGCTGCGCGCGGTCGCGGCCGCGACGACGCCGATCGTGAGCGCGATCGGCCACGAGAACGACCGCCCGCTGCTCGACGAGGTCGCGGACCTCCGCGCCTCCACCCCGACCGACGCGGCGAAGCGCATCGTGCCGGACGTGACGGAGGAGCTGAACGGGGTGAGCCAGGCGCGGACGCGCATCCGGGGTCGCCTGACGCAGACGGTGCGGCTCGAGGTGGACCGCATCTCCGGCCTGCGCGCCAGGCGGGTGCTCGCGGACGGGAGCTGGATCGTCGAGACCCGCGCCGACGAGCTCACCCGGTGGGCGGCGCGGTCCGCCGAGCTCGTCGATCGCGCGGTGGACCGCGCCGAGCGCCGGGTCACGGAGGCGCGGGGCCAGCTGCGCGCGCTGTCCCCGCTGCGGACGCTCGAGCGCGGCTACGCCATCGTGCTCGGCGGGGACGGCACCGCCCTGCGGCACACGGCCGACGCCCCGGCGGGCACGCAGCTGACCGTGCGGGTCGTCGACGGCGCGGTCGCGGCCACCAGCGAGGGCGTCGTCCACAGCGACGCCGATCGGGCCGTGCCCGTCGGAGCCCGTTCGTAGAATGGCGTCCATGACCGAGCCGGGCGACACCTCCGTCAGCGACCAGGTCGACGGCGACGTCGACGGCCTGTCCTACGAGGCCGCCCGCGACGCCCTGATCGCGGTCGTCGACGAGCTGGAGCGCGGCGGCGCGACCCTCGAGCAGTCGCTCGCCCTCTGGGAGCGCGGCGAGGCGCTCGCCACCCGCTGCGAGTCCTGGTTGACGGGCGCGCGGGCTCGGCTCGACGCGGCGCGCACCGAGTCATGAGCGACCCCGGCGGGCGGATCGTCGCCGAGCTCGGGCGTCCGGAGACGCCGCAGGAGACCGCGGAGCGCAAGGCCCGCGACCGCGTGCTCCGCCGGTCGCGGCAGAACTTCCGCAACCTCATCGCGAGCCTCGCCGTCTGCCTGCTGGCGGTCATCCTGATCGTGCTGCTCGTCCCCCGCGGCGACGGCGTGCACCAGCCGGCGATCGACGTCCGGGCCGCCGCGAAGCAGTACGGGGACACCGCCGGCCAGCCCCTGCTCGCACCCGCGGTGCCCGCGAGCTGGAAGTCGAACGCCGCCCAGCTGCGCGGCTCCGGCGACCAGTCGTCCTGGTACGTCGGCTACGTGATCGGCGGCACCGGCTACGCCGGCCTGACGGAGGGCCTCCCCGGCGACTCCACGCTGCTCGCCACCGCGCTGGACGATGCGACGGCCACCGGTACCACCACGATCGGCGGGCTGCCGTGGCGCGTGTACGACCGCCGCAGCCTCGGCTCGGACGCCGGCAACGTCGCCTACGGGCTCGCGACGAAGATCGGCTCGGTCGTCGTCGCCGTCTACGGCACCGGCTCCGCGACGCAGGTGCGCGGCCTCGCCGCCGCGGTCGCGACCGACGCCGCCTCGCGCGGCCTGACCGGAGCGGGAGCGCTGCCGTGACGATCGTGCGACCGGCGGCGGACGCCTGGAAGCGGCTGGCCGACGGCAACGACCGCTTCGTCGGCGACCGGCCGCAGCACCCGCGGCAGGACGCCGACCGGCGCGCCGAGCTCGCGGAGGGGCAGCAGCCCGTCGCCGCGCTGCTCGGCTGCAGCGACTCCCGCGTCGCCGCCGAGGTGCTGTTCGACCAGGGCCTCGGCGACCTCTTCGTGATCCGGAACGCGGGGCAGGTCGCGAGCGCCTCCGCGATCGCCTCGATCGAGTACGCCGTCGCGGTGCTCGGCGTCCCCCTCGTCGTCGTGCTCGCGCACGACCGCTGCGGTGCGGTCCAGGCCGCGATCGACGCCGCGTCGCCCGACGCCCCGCTCCTCCCACCGCTGATCGCGGCGCACATCGCCCGCATCGGACCCGCCGTCGCGGCGGCGGCGGCCGGCGACCCGGCGACCGTCGGCGAGGCGCACCTGGAGGCGACGGTGGCCTCCCTCCTGGCGAGTTCGGAGCTGCTGGCCGCCGCGGTGGCGGACGGTAGCGTGGACGTCGTCGGCGCGAACTACCGCCTCGCGGAGGGTCGCGTCGAGCGGCGCTTCGCTGTGGGCGGCACCGACGAGAACCACCCCTCCGGCGAAGGAGCCTGATGACGTCCGAGGACGCCCCCTACCGCATCGAGCACGACACGATGGGCGAGGTGCGGGTGCCCCGCGACGCGCTCTGGGCGGCGCAGACGCAGCGCGCGGTCGAGAACTTCCCGATCTCCGGCTCGGGGCTCGAGGGCGCGCAGATCATCGCCCTCGCGCGGATCAAGCGCGGTGCCGCGATCGTGAACGGCGAGCTCGGCGTGCTGCCGGCCGACGTGGTCGAGGCGATCGTCGGTGCGGCCGACGAGATCATCGCGGGCGAGCACCTGGACCAGTTCCCGATCGACGT
>JBBWZD010000040.1:0-4294 GCA_039648875.1 Actinomycetota bacterium | reverse complement strand
GGCCAGCCCGCGCCGCCGTCGGCCGAGCGTCAGCTCTTGGCCTCGGCCCAGTTGTCGCCGGCGCCGACGTCGACTGCGAGCGGCGGGTCGAGCGGGTACGCCTTGCACATCTCCGCCCGCACGAGCTCCTTCACGGTCGAGACCTCGGGGTCCGGGGCCTCGACGAGCAGCTCGTCGTGCACCTGGAGCACGAGGCGCGCGCCCCGACCCTCGTCGCGCAGGCGGCGGTAGATGCTCACCATCGCCACCTTGATGATGTCGGCCGCGGTGCCCTGCATGACCGAGTTGACGGCGAGACGCTCCCCGAGCGAGCGCGTCTGCCGGTTCGATGCGCGGATCTCCGGCACCGGCCGCCGCCGGCCGAGCAGCGTCGTCACGTAGCCGTCTCGCGCCGCCTGCTCGATCGTGCGCTCGATGAAGTCCTGCACCATCGGGAAGCGCGCGAGGTACGCGTCGATGTAGGCCTGCGCCTCCTCGCGCGGGATCTCGAGATTCTCGGAGAGCCCGAACGCGGAGATGCCGTAGATGATCCCGAAGTTGACCATCTTGGCGACGTTGCGCTCGTCCTTCGTGAGCGTCGCCTGGTCCTTTCCGAGCACCTCGGCCGCGGTGGCTGCATGCACGTCCTCGCCACGCGCGAAGGCCTCCCGCAGCTTCGGCTCGCCCGAGACGTGCGCGAGGATCCGCAGCTCGACCTGCGAGTAGTCGGCCGAGACGAGGCGGCAGCCGGTCTCGGCGACGAACGCGCTCCGGATCTCGCGCCCGAGCTCGGTGCGGATGGGGATCGCCTGCAGGTTCGGGTTCGAGGTCGAGAGGCGGCCGGTCGAGGCGACGGCCTGGTTGAAGTGTGTGTGCAGGCGGCCGTCTTCCCCGAGCAGTACCGGCAGCGGCTCGAGGTAGGTGTTGAGGAGCTTCGTCAGCTCGCGCCACTCCTCGATCACCTCCACGATCGGGTGCGCGTGGCGGATCGTCCGCAGCACGCGCGTGTCGGTCGAGTAGCCGGTCTTGCCCTTGCGGCCGGGGGTGAGCTCGAGCTTCTCGAACAGGATCCGCGCGAGCTGCTGCGTCGAGCCGAGCATGAACTCCTCGCCCGCAAGCTCGAACGCGCGAGCCTCGAGCTCCTCGACGCGGTCGGCCAGGCGCGCGGTGATCTCCCCCATGCGATACGTGTCGATCCTGACCCCGGCGTCCTCCATCGCCGCCAGCACCGCCGTCAGCGGCAGCTCGATGCGGTCGTACAGCTCCTCGCTACCGCGCTCGCGCAGGCGCGCGCGAATCGGGGCCGCCAGCCGCCGCGGCAGCTCGGCCGCCCGCACGAGCGCCGCCGTCTCCTCCTCTGCCGCCGGCTCCGGGATGGCCTCGACGCCGTATTCGGAGGCCAGGTCTTCGAGCTCGTAGGCGGGGCGTCCCGGCTCGATCAGGTACGCCGCGATCATCGTGTCCTCCGCGGGCAGCATCGTCAGCCGCGGCAGCGCCTTGAAGTCGTGGCAGGTGATCGCGCAGTCGCGGAGCGTGAGCGCGAGGTCGAGCGGCAGCGGCGCCACGACGACCGGCTTCCCCTCGCGCGCGACGGCGACGCGGTCTCCCAGCACGGCGACCGACACGTCGCCGCGGAGCGCCGGCAGCGCGTCCGCCTCCACCCACGGGACGGGCGTGCCGGCGACGATGCGCTGCGCGGCCGGCACCGCCTCGTCAAGCTCGTCGATGCGGTTGAACAGGTTGCGAAACTCGAAGCGCCGGAACATCTCACGCAGCTGCGAGCGGTCGGGCGGCGAGAGCACGAGCTCGGCGGGCTCGCAGTCGAGCTCGAGGTCGCGCCGCATCGTCGCCAGCTCCTTCGCCGTGCGCGCCTGGTCGGCGAACTCCGTGACGTTCTTCCGCCGCGCCGGCGAGAGCTCGTCGGCGTGCTCGATCACCGCCTCGAGCGAGCCGTACTGCGCGATCAGCTGGCCGGCGGTCTTGTCGCCGATGCCGGGGATGCCCGGGATGTTGTCCGAGCTGTCCCCCTTCAGGCCGATGAAGTCGGGGATCTGGTCGGGCCGGATGCCGTAGCGCGCCTCGACCCGCTCCGGCGTGTACACGTGGACGTCGCTCACGCCGCGGGGCGTCATCATCAGGCAGACGTTCTCGGAGACGAGCTGGAACGCATCCCGGTCGGTGGAGACGACGCACGTCCTCACCCCCGCCTCGTCGGCCTGCGTCGCCAGGGTCGCGATCACGTCGTCGGCCTCCCAGCCCTCGAACTCGAGGTTCCGGTAGCCGAACGCCTCGACGATCGGCCGGAAGTACGGGAACTGCTCCCGCAGCAGGTCCGCCATCGGGCGCCGGCCCTCCTTGTAGACGAGCTCCGCCGCCTCGGCGGTCGCGGTCCGGTGCACCGGCCGCGTGTCCCAGGCGACGGCGACGCCCTTCGGCTTGTAGTCCGACAGCAGCTTGAAGAGCATGTTCGTGAAACCGAGCAGGGCGTTCGTCGGGAAGCCCTCCGTCGTCGCGAGCTCCTCCGGCAGCGCGAAGTACGCCCGGTAGGCGAGGTTGTTGCCGTCGACGAGGAAGAGCTCGGACTCGCGCGCGGGGGCGTCGTCGAGGTCGAGCTCGAGGCCCGTGAGCGTCTTCGGCGACATCGCGTTCGAGTCTAGACGCGCGCCCCGAAGCCCCTGCTTGAATCCGCCGGTGCCACGAGTGCCCCTCCTGTCAGGCTCGCGGCTCGTGCTCGCGGCGGCGCCCGACGACGCGCTCGTGCTGCGGCCGCCGCCGCCCGCGGAGGCGGTCGCGGACGTCGCGGCGGCCGTCCGCGACGCCCTGCGCTTCCCACTGCAGGCCGAGCCGCTGGAGGCGCTCGTGCAGCGGCGCACCCGGGTGACGATCGTCGTCGAGCCGCCGGCAATGCCGATTCCCGCCTCGACACCCGACCCGCGCCAGCTTGCGATCGCCGCCGTCTCCGAGGAGCTCGAGCGGCTCGGCATCCCCACCGGCTACCAGACGATCCTCGTCGCCTGCGGCCTGGCGCGGCGGACGTCCCAGCGCGAGCTCGAGTCGCTCGTGACGCCGGAGCTGGCGCGCCGGTTCCACGGGAGCGTGGTCGTCCACGACGTCGAGGACGCCGAGCTCGCGACGCTCGACGCCACGTCGCGGCCGCCGCTGCGGGTCAACCGGGCCCTCGCCGAGAGCGACCTGGTCGTCGCCGTGACGGCCGCGGAGTCGGTGCTGCACGGCGGACCGGCGGCGTTTCTCGCGGCGGCCGGCGCCGACACGCTGCGGGCGGGCGGCGCCTATTCGCTGCTGGAGACCATGGCGTCGCAGGGCTGGCATCTCGCCCTCGCCCTCGAGCGCTCGCTGGCCAGGCGCGTGCCGCTCGTGGGCGTCTCGCTCGTGCTGAACCACCCGGTGATCTCGGGAGCGCTGCGCGGCTACCCGTACGAGCCCGAGGCGCTCGAGCGGATCGCGCGGTCGCCGCTCCGCCACCTCTTCTCGGCGCTCCCCGACGCCGCACGGCGCGCGGTGCTGCGCTCGATCGGCACGGCGCGAACGGTGGCCGCCGCGTTCGCCGGGCCACCCTCCGTCGCGCACGCAGAGGCCCTGCTGCGGGCGGTCGAGCTGCGGCGTGCGGAGCTCGCAGAGCCCGTCGACGCGATCGTCATCGGCGTCCCCGGCACGACGCCCTATCTGCCGCGTGAGCGGCCCAACCCGCTGCTCGCGGCGTACCTCGGCCTCGGCCTCGCGCTGCGGCTGTGGCGCGACGCCTTCCCCGTGGTCGACGGCGGCACCGCGATCCTGGTCAACCCGTTCACGCGGCACTTCGCCCACCCGACCCAGCAGCCGTACCGCACGTTCTTCCATGCCACGCGCGCGGGACGCGACCCGCGGGTGCTCGCCGAGGCGGAGCGCGCAGCAGCCGCCGATGCCCGCGCTCTGGCCTCCTACCGCGCGGGCCGCGCCGTGCACCCGCTGCTGCCGTTCCGCGACTGGAACGCCTGCCAGCCGGCCCTCGGCCGGCTCGGCCTCGTGCTCGTGGCGGGCGCCGTTGACGCGGCGATGGTGCGCCAGCTCGGCTTCGTGCCGGCGCACGGCCTCGGCGCCGCCCTGGAGCTGGCGCGCGGCCGCACGAGCGGCACGCCGCGGATCGCCTTCCTGCTCACCCCGCCCTACTTCCCCCTGCGGGTGGGCGCCCCGGCCTGAGATCGGCGGGACGGCCGTCTACCATGGCGGACAGGCCGAAGTGGCGGAACTGGCAGACGCGCCGGACTCAAAATCCGGTTCCCCTCGGGGAGTGTGGGTTCGATTCCCACCTTCGGCA
>JBBWZD010000028.1:0-25073 GCA_039648875.1 Actinomycetota bacterium | reverse complement strand
CATCAGAGCGCCCCGATCGAAGATCCAGTGAGCATGGCTCTTCAGCAGCGCGGCCATGGGCCGGCGAAGGATGACGCGGTCAAACAGCAAATGGACGCTCACGATCGGCGAGTAGTCCACCGTCCAGTCCTCGCCGACCAGGCGTGAAGCCTCTTCGGGCGGCAGGGCGAGGATCACCGCGTCGGCATCCAGCTCGGCAAGATCGTCCACGCGCGCGCCGAGCTGCACACGCGCGCCGGCCTGCTCGAGCGTGCGGCCGGCCGCCTCGCCGTGCATCGACCCGAGCGGAGCCGTGGGCAGGACGACATCGCTCGCGGCACGACCGGAGCGCAAGGCACGGAGGACGGTGAAGCACGCTGCCTCCGCCTGGACCTCGTCCGTACGCAGGTTGAGCCCCGGCCGGATGAAGACGTCCCAGAACCGCTCGATCGCCGCGGCGGTCTGTCCATGACGCAGCAGAAACTCGCCGAAGGTCTCGCTCTCGCGCGGCTCGAGTCGCGGCAGCCTCGCCAGCAAGAGCGCAACGCGCAGACGATCGCGGAGGGCGAGATGCCGGTAGCGGAGCAGCGAGCCGAGGCCGTAGCCGATCGTTGCGGACCGGCCGCGTTCGTCGATCACGGTCAGCTCGAAGGGCAGCCGTCTGACGTTCTCCGCGCTGCCGATCCGCTCGAGAAACTCCAGATAGTCCGTGAAGCAGCCGAGCGCGATGTGCTGGCCGTTGTCCGGCGGCGGCGTCGGGTCACCCTCGCGCACGGGCAGGGTCTGCACCGCGCCGCCGAGCGTCGGACGCGCCTCGAGGAGCGTCGCATCGGCGCCCGCGTCGGCGAGCTCGAGCGCGGCCGCGAGCCCGGCGAGCCCGCCGCCCACGACCACCGCCCTCACCGCAGGAGACCCCGCGCGACCACGCCGAGCTTGGCGGGCGTCGAGAGGCGGCACGACGCGCCGAAGACGTCGAAGCCGTTCGCCTCCATCCGATCGAGCTGGCGCCGGTAGAGCCCCGCGAACGTCGCCACGCAGAGCGCGCTCCGCCGGTCGAGCGAGTCGAGCAGGCGCAGGCCCTCGGCGAGATGCGCGCGCGCCCGCCGTGCCTGGAGCGCCATCAGCTCCCGCCACTCCGGCGACACGCGGAAGTCGGCGACGCCGAAGCGAGCGAGCTCGTCCTGCGGCAGGTACACCCGGCCGAGCTCGAGGTCCTCCCGCACGTCCCGCATGATGTTGATGAGCTGCAGCGCGACGCCGAGGGTGCGCGCGTGCTCGACGTCGTCCGAGCCGTAGACGGCGACGCAGGCGACCCCGACCGCCCCTGCGACCTTCTCGCAGTAGCCGCGCAGCTCGTCGAAGCTCGCGTAGCAAGCCTGCTCGAGATCCTGCAGGCCCCCCTCGACGATCGCCGCCAGCGCCTCGTGCGGGATGCCGTAGCGCGCACGCGCGTCCGCGAGCGCGAGCGCGACGAGCGTCGCGTCGGCCGGCGCCGGCTCGTCGAGCGACGCGCGCAGCGCCTCCAGCCGCGCACGCTTCTCGTCCACCGGCAGCGAGCCGTCGGCGATGTCGTCGACCTCGCGCGCGAACGCGTAGATCGCAGCGATCGCGCGGCGCCTCTCGCGCGGCAGCACCATGATCCCGTAGGCGAAGTTCTTCGCCCGCGCGCGCGTGACGCGCTGCACCTCCGCGTAGGCCTCGTCCACGGTTGCCGTCATCGCACGAGGACGAGCGCGGCCTCTCGGGCGAGGCGCGAGCGGGACGGCCTGGGCCGCCGGGTGAAGACGTCCCAGTCGGCGGCCTCGAGGGCCTCGAGCGCCGCCAGGCCGCCGCGGGCGAAGAGCGCGACGGCGCGGCCGAGCCTGCCGCCGATCAGCTCGCGCAGGTCATCGCCGCTGCGGAGGAGCCGGCTCGCGCGCGCCGCCTCGAAGCGCAGCAGGTCCCGCAGCTCCGGCGAGGGCCGGTCGAGCGGGGGCTCGCCGAACGTGTCGCGGTCCTCGCGCGGCAGGTAGATCCTGCCGAGCTCCAGGTCGCGCGGAACGTCCTGGAGGAAGTTGACGAGCTGCAACCCCGTGCAGACGTCGTCCGAGAAGGCGACCGCCTGCTGGTCGTCCAGCCGCCGCAGCACGCCGAGGACGAGGCGCCCGCACGGGTCCGCGGAGTGCACGCAGTACCACTTGAGCTCGTCCCATGTCCCGTACTCGGAGACGCGCTGGTCGATCCGGTTGGCCTCGATCAGGCGGACGAACGGCTCGCGCGGCAGGTCGAACTCCCGCACCGTCGGCTGCACGTTCCTCAGGACGGGCCACGTGGGCTCGCCGCCGTAGAGTTCGTCCACCTCGCGCTCGAGCTCGTCCAGCGCCGCGAGGCGGTCGCCGTCGAGGGAGTCGCCGAGCTCGTCGACCAGCCGGGCGTAGCAGTAGAGCGCGCGCACGTGCGGGCGCAGCGCGCGCGGGAACAGGATCGACCCGACCGGGAAGTTCTCCCCGGCCGCCCTCGCCGCGACCTCGGCGACCTCCATGGCGACAGCATACGAGGCCGTTTGCGCAGCGCTCCGCGGCGATGGTTGAATCTCTCCGGCGCGGCGCAGGAGTGTCGCGACGTCTACCGGGGGAAGGAGCGGGTCGTGGCCGAGGGCGGAGCGACTCAGGACAGCGGTGCGGGGCGGGAGAATCCGGTTGCCGAGATCCGGCGGGGCGACGACGGCGTCGTGGTCAGCCTCACCGGCGAGCTCGACCTGTACAACGCGCACGAGGTGCGCGAGGCGCTCCTGCAGTGCTGCGCGGAGGGCCCCGAGCGCCTGGTCGTCGACCTGAGCGGCGTCACCTTCATCGACTCGACGGCGCTGGCCGTTCTGATCGAGGCGCGCACGCGACTGGCGAATCGCCGCGGCTTCCTGCTGGCGGCGCCCGGGCTCGAGACCCGGCGCGCGCTCGCGATCTCGGGCCTCGACCGGCACTTCGCGGTGCACGAGTCGCTCGGCGACGCGCTCGCGGCGAGCCTGTAGCAGCGGCCGGCATGGACGCGGAACGGGTTCTCGAGCCGGAGCAGCTGTCGCGCTACGCCGACGCGATCGTGAAGGCGTCCCTCGGCGTGACCAGGGGCGAGACCCTGGTCGTGCAGGGCGCTCTCGCGCACCGCGAGCTGCTCCTCGCGCTCGTGGAGGCCGGGTACCGCGCGGGCGCGACGATCGTCGAGCTGCAGTACCAGGACGCACTCGCCGCCCGCGCACGCCTGGAGCACGGACGGGACGAGGCGCTCGGTGTGCTCAGCCCGTGGGCGAAGCGGCGCTTGCAGGAGCTCGTGAAGCCGCACGGCGCGCGGGTCGCGATCATCGGCGAGAGCGAGCCGGGCTGGCTCGACGGTATCCCGCCGAAGCGGATCTCGCGGGATCACGAGCGCGCGGCGAGGCAGACGCGGTCGTACCAGCGGGCGAACCTCGATCTGCGTGCCCGCTGGACAGCCGCCGGGTGGCCGACCGACTTCTGGGCCTCGCAGGTGTATCGCGACCTGCAGCCGCTCGAGGGCAAGCGGCGGCTCGCCCAGGACCTGCTCTGGTTCTGCCGGCTCACCGACGCGGACGGGCGCGGGTCGAGCGGCTGGCTCGCGCACGCGCGCAGCCTGGCGCAGCGGGCCGCGAAGCTGAGCCGGCTCGGCCTGGCCGTCCTCGAGCTGCGGGGCCCCGGAACCGACCTCACGCTCCGGCTCGCGCGGGGGACGCGCTGGGCCGGCGGGCAGGAGGAGACGCCGTCCGGCGTGAAGCTGGCCCCGAACGTGCCGACGGAGGAGACGTTCACGAGCCCGGACGCCGCGGGCACCGAAGGCTCGTTCTCGTGCACGTTCCCGCTCTCGTTCCGGGGCCGGCTGATCGACGGCCTGCGCGGCGAGTTCCGGGGCGGGCGCCTCGTGCGGCTCGAGGCCGACCGCGAGGACGACCGCGACTTCGTCGCCGCCTACCTCGACAGCGACCCGAGCGGCAACGGCCGCAGGCTCGGCGAGGTCGCGCTCGTCGACACCACCTCCCGCATCGGCCAGAGCGGCCGGACCTACTTCAACACGCTTCTCGACGAGAACGCCGCCGCGCACATCGCCTTCGGCGCCGGCTTCGGCGGCACGCGCGCAGAGAAGCCGGCGCGCGGCGTCAACCGCTCCTCGATCCATCTCGACGTGATGATCGGCGGCCCGGAGCTCGAGGTGACGGGCGTGACGGAGAAGGGGCGGCGGGTGCCCGTCATCCACGACGGGCTCTGGGGCATCTGAGTCAGCCGTCGACGACGAGGCCGTTCAGCGGGCCCCACAGGGCCTGCGTGCGGCGGGAGACGTGCTGCAGGAGCGAGAGCCGGTGCGCCGCGTAGCCGTCCTCGCGCCGCCGGCGCGCGTGCTCCTCGGCGAGCGGGCGCCACAGCTCGTCGACCACGTGCGCAGGCTCGCCCGCCACCTCCTCGACCGGCCGCTCGAGGTGCTCCGACCACAGGCGCAGCCGCGCCTCGCGTGCGAGCGCCTCGTCCCGGACGACGACGTTCACCTCGGTGTCGTTGAAGAGCGAGTGCTCGTTGAGGTTCGCCGAGCCGAGGGTGAGCCAGCGGTCGTCGACGATGCCCACCTTCGCGTGGACGTAGACCGGCCGGCCCCCCGGGCCCGGCTGATGGAGCGTGCAGGCCAGCAGGCGCGGCGTGTCGTCCCCGCTCTCCGCGTCGGCCTCGACCAGCATCCCGAGCTGCCCGCGCGTGTCGTCCGAGCCGTTGTTCGGATGCGAGGGCAGGAGCACGACGAGCCGGAAGTCGTCGTGCGGCGGCCGGCGCAGCTTGTCGGCGAGAATCGCGCCGATCTCCGGCGACCAGAGGAACTGGTTCTCGAGGTAGACGAGCCGCTCCGCCGACCGCAGCGCCCGCCCGTAGCTCTCCAGGATCGTGAACTCGCCCCTGGGCAACCCGGAGTAGAGGCGCTCGGGGACGGTGCGGACGAGCTGCGCCTCGGCCCCGTCGGCCTGCGGCGCCGGTCGCGACGGCTCGGCCGGCGAGTCCGACGCGAGCTCGCGCCAGCGGAGGAGGAAATGCCGCGCGACGTCTGCGACCAGCGGCCCCTCGACGCGCAGGCACGCGTCGTGCCAGCCGAGCCCGTCCCGCGGCGGATGCTCGCTGGCGTCGAGGCGGTCGCCGGCGAAGGAGGTGAGGTCGATGCCGCCCACGAACGCGACGCGATCGTCGACGACCACGAGCTTCTCGTGGTGGCAGTGCATCGGCCGCTCCTTCGCGTCGAGGGCCATGGAGATTCGAGTTCCCCGCACGAGCTCGTCGCGCATGCGGCGCACCTCCCGCCGGTCGGGGTGGAAAAGCGGCAGCGGCGAGCCCGCCCACGCGAGCACGCGCACGTCGGCGCGCGCTGCGGCCTCGGCCAGCAGCTCGCGGAGCGCCGGCCCGCCCTCGCCCATCCGGAACCCGGGCGTGAAGAACCAGCCGGCGAGGTGGGCGTGCGAGCGCGCTCCCGCGATCTCGGCCCCGATCTGCGGCAGCGCGGCGGCGCCGTCGACGAGCACCTCGATGCGATTCCCGCCCGTGGGCGCGAACGATCCGGTCGCCGCCCAGCCGGGCGCCGCCGGCTCGGCATGCGGCTCGACCGCGCCGGCGTGGCCGAGCCGCCCGAGCCGGCGCCGGTGGTGGCCGCGCACCGCCCGCTCCAGGCGGTCGCCCAGGACGTGGTCCAGCCGGTCGAGGGGCAACGACGCCACGCCGCCTACGGCGTCGAGTACCCGGACGAGTACGTCGAGGGGCTCGAGTACGTGCGAGGCGCGCTGAGGGTGCGTCCGGTGAAGACCGGGTACGGGAAGCCCTCCGCCGGCAGGTTGGCGACCGCCGCCGACATGAACCGGCGCCAGATCTCCGCCGGCAGCGAGCCGCCGAAGACGGCGGACACGCCCTCGACGTTGTAGAGCGAGATCTCCGCCTTCGGGTAGCCGATCCACACGCAGGCCGCGAGCTGCGGCACGTAGCCGCAGAACCACGCGTCCTTGTAGGCCTCGGCGGTGCCGGTCTTGCCGGCGGCGGGCCTGCCGAAGCTCGCGGAGGTGCCGGTGCCGTGCTGCACGACCCCCTCGAGTGCGTACGTGACCAGGTCGGCGACGTTCGTCGGCAGGGCCTGGTCGCCGCGGCTGCGGAGGCCGCCGATCACGCCCCCGCGGGGGCCGCGGACGACCTGGAGCGCCTGCGCCGGGTGGTGGACGCCCCTCGCCGCGAGCGTCGCGTACGCGTCGGTCATCTCGAGCGGGTTCACCGCCTGGGTGCCGAGCGTGATCGAGCACACCGGCTGCAGCCCCGACCTGATCCCCATCTTGTGCGCGACCGAGACCACGTTCTGCGGGCCCACCACGTCCACGAGCTGCGCGTAGATCGTGTTCACGGAGTTCGCGGTGGCGTCCAGCAGGTTCATCGTGCCGGCGGTCTCGTCGGCGTAGTTGTGGACGTCCCACGGGGTGCCGTTCGTGGCGCAGCGGGGGTCGGCGATGGTCAAGGCGGGCGGCCCCGAGAAGCTGGAGTAGACGGAGCCGCCCTCGTCGAGCGCCGTCGCGAGCACGAACGGCTTGAAGGCGCTTCCGGCCTGCCGGCCGCCCTGCGTCGCCAGGTTGAACTGCAGCTTCCGGCCGTCGGGGACGAGGCTCATCATCGCCTTGACGGCGCCGGTGGCCGGGTCGATCGCGACGATCGAGGCGGCGGGATCGGTCTTCTCGCGCAGGACGCCCGCGATGGCGGCGCGCGCCTGCCCCTGCAGGCGCGGATCGAGGGTCGTGCGAACCTGGAGCCCGCCCGCCTCGACCCGGCGGGCGCCGTAGCGCGCGACGAGCTGCTGCTGTGCCCAGCCGAAGAAGTTCGGGTGGCGCACCGAGCTGTAGAGGTTCCCCGGCTTCAACCCGAGCGGCGTGGGGACGGCTCTGGCGTACCTGCGCGCGGAGATGTCACGGCTCACCAGGAGCGCCCGCAGCACCTCGTTGCGGCGGCGGAGGGAGACGTTCGGGTGCCGGAAGGGGTCGTAGACCGACGGCGCCTGCGGCAGGCCGGCGAGCATGGCGGCCTCCGGCAGCGTGAGCGAGCGCGCCTTCTTCGAGAAGAACGTCTCCGCGCCCGCCTCCGCCCCGAAGGCGTGGCGGCCGTAGAACACGTTGTTGAGATACGCGGAGAGGATCTCGCGCTTCGTCCAGACCTTCGCGAGCTTCTCGGCGAGGCAGGCCTCCTTCAGCTTGCGCGAGAGCGTGCGCTCCGAGTTCGCGATGTAGAGGTTGCGCACGAGCTCCTGCGTGATCGTCGAACCGCCCTCGACGATCTTGCCGGCGTTCAGGTCCGAGTACAGCGCGCGCGCGATTCCCTGGTAGTCGAGCGCGCCGTGCTTCCAGAAGCGGCGGTCCTCGATCGCGATCGTCGCCCGCGGCAGCCACGGCGACATGTGCGAGAGCTTGAGCGGCTGCCGGTTCGTCCTCGACGGCACGACGCCGAGCAGGGAGCCCTCGCTCGTGTAGAGGAAGGAGTTCTCGCCGAGCGCGATCGGGCGCAGCGCATTCAGGTCGCAGGAGCCGAAGACGAGCGCCCGGCCCGTGAAGGCGGCACCCGCGACCGCGCCCGCGGCGAGGACGAAGGCTGCGAGGGCGCCGAGGAGCAGCAGACGCGTGCGCGGCGGCCGGCGCCGGCGGCGGCGGCGCGCCCGGCGCGCGCGCAGGAGCGCCGCGAGCTCGGCGTCGGACGAGTCCCTCGAGGCCCGCCCGTTCTGCTCCCGTCCGTGCCGCACGAAACGAGAGGCTACCGGTCGAGCAGCTCGCTCACGACCACGCCCAGCACGGGGATCGCGAGGGTCAGCAGGAGGTTCGCGCGCCCGACGCCGACGAGGAGCGCGCGACGCGACTGCGGCGCGCCCTCACGGATCTGGCGGGCGAGCCCCGGCCCGAGGACGTAGTCGTGGAGGTACGCGCCTGCCACGAGCAGGCCCACCAGCAGGCCCTTCGCGCCGAGCACCCAGTCGAAGTCGCGGGGCGTCGTGTCGAAGGCGTGGTCGCGTACGGCCATCGTGACCCCCGTCGCGATCGCGACGCCGAGAGCGCTCCAGCCGAGCGGGCGCCAGCGGCGGCCGAGCTCGCGCAGCTGCCGTCCCCGCAGCTCCCCCTCGAGCCGCTGCGCGGGGGGCACCGCGACGAAGACGAGGGCGACCGTCCCGCCCACCCAGACCGTCGCGGCCAGCAGGTGGACGATCCGCAGCGCGAGCTCCACCCGCGCAGCCTCTACGGGATCGTGAGCGCGGGGCTCGCGTAGCCCGCCTGCGGCGAGAAGAGCCGCACGCGGGCGCCCCGCGGCAGCGTGACCGTGCGGGAGAAGGTGCCGCCCGCGCCGGTCAGCATCGAGCCGCCGATCGGCCGCCATCCCGCGGCATAGCGCTGGAGGACGTACGGCCTGCGCCCACTCCCCGGCCTCACCTGCCCCCACAGGACGACGCGGGAGCCCGAGCGGGAGACCTCCGCGAGCGGGAGCGCGAAGGCGCGGTACGAGGGCTTCGCGCTGCCGCCGACGGTCAGCAGGCCGCTCTGCCAGCCGCCGAGGTTCGGCTCGTCGCGCATCAGGAACTGGATCAGCACCGTCACGCCCGGCTGGCGCCAGACGCGCGCCGCCGCGTCCCCGACGTACTTCGCCTGGAGCGCGTAGGAGACGCCGAGCAGCCGGTCGGGCGGGTTCGTCTGGTAGCCGTACTCGGTCAGCCAGAGCTGCTTCCCGGCTCCGAAGTAGCGGGTCACGTCGGCACGGACGAGCGGGAGGACGGCCATGGTGAAGGAGCCGCAGCCGGGGCACGGCGTGCGGCTCGGCGTCTCGCCGCGGCTCTCCGGGTACGGGTTCTGCGCGTACGCGTCGAGGTGCGCGTGTGCGGCCCGCATGCCCTGCATGAACGCCAGCGGCGACATGCCGGTCGGCGTCCTGCGGGGGCTCGTGACCCCGCCGGCGACGAGGTTCGACGAGCTCGCCTCGTGGAGCGAGGCGTAGGCCGGGTTCAGCACCCGCTGCACGTACAGCCGGGGCGACACCGGGGCGGCGAAGGTGCGCCCGTTCGGCTCGTTCCACGCCGTCCACATGCGCACCCACGGGAAGCGCTGCGCGGCCGCGTAGGCGAAGTTCCCGAAGCCGCTCGTCGGCAGCCAGTTCGGGGGGCGGCCGCCGTTCGCCCAGCGAGGCGCGCCGTAGAGCGTGACGAGCGCCGTGATGCCGTGGTCGTGCAGGCCCTGCAGGACCGGCTCGTACGGGGCCCAGCGGTACGCCGGGTCGGCTGGGTCCCGCGCGTCGGCCGGCCTCGTCGGGGCGATCCGGTCCCAGCGCAGGGTGAAGCGCACGAGGTGCACGCCGAGGCGGTCGAGGCTCGTGAGCCGCGTCGACAGCGTCCCCGGCCCGTACAGCAGCCAGCCGTCGTCCATGATTCCGTAGCGCGCGCCCGACGAGGCGCCGGCGGGCGCTGCGAGCAGCAGCGCTGCGACGACGACCACGAGTGCTCCGACTCCCCGGCGCATCGCAGCACCGTAGCGAGGGTGGTGTTACGGCGTTGTAAGTGCACGCGGCTGCGGGTTTTCCCGACCGCCGCGTGGGCATCTGCGGTCTGCCGTGGGGGGTCTCCGGACACTGGTCGCGACGTCCGCATTCGGGTCGGTGCACGACGCGTTCCACTCGACGGGCTTCGAGATCGCCCGGAACATGGTCCTGTTCCTCGCGCTCGTCTTCTGGCTCGGGCTCGCCTTCTGGGTCTTCCGCGACGCGCGTCGCCGGGTGGACGACCCCTGGCTCGTCGGGACGGCGACGCTGCTGGCGCTCGTCGCGCCGTACGTCGGCGCCGTCGTGTACCTCCTCTTCCGCCCGCCCGAGATCCTCGACGACGTGCGCGCCCGTGACCTCGAGCTGCGCGCGCTCGAGGAGCGCCTGGTGCGGCGGACGCCGCACTGTCCGGTCTGCCGCGCCGAGGTGGAGCCGGGCTACCTCGTCTGCCCGGTCTGCACGACGCGGCTCAGGCAGCCGTGCGCGAGTTGCTCGGCGCCGCTCGAGCCCCTGTGGCAGACGTGCCCGTACTGCGCGACGCCCGTAGGCGGCACGCTGACGCAGCTCGAGCCCCCCGCGGAGGATCTGGAGGCCCAGCTGACGGCGGAGGCTGCGGCGAGCGGGAAGGCGGCCGCGCGCGCACGTCCCGCCCGTGCGCCGAAGAAGGCGAAGGCGAAGACCGGAGCCAGGGGATCCGAACCTTCGCGACCGCGTGGCCGCTGACGCCGCCCGCCGTGACCGAGACGCGCAGCACGTAGCGGCCCCGGACGAAGGACTTCGAGCGACGTAGGGTCAGCGTCTTCGGCCGCCCGAGCAGCCGAGTGGCTGCCGTCGCGGCGACGCGCGTGACGCGGCTGAAGCGGGCCGTGGCCTTTCCCGAGAAGCAGCGGATCGCCCAGAGCCGACGCGCGGATTCGAACCGCGGACCCCATCATTACGAGTGATGTGCTCTACCAGCTGAGCTACGTCGGCGCGGACGGACATTCTACCGGCTGCCCGCCCGTGCGTACGCGGCGTTGCCCTCTGTAAGGAAATCGCAAAAGTGCGATGTTTGGGAATTGACTTTCCCGTCCACCCGTTCTATAAATCGAGACGGGCTATCGGCAGCTCGCGGGTTTCCCGTGCGCCGACGCCACGAGGCCGCTTGCCAGGGGCGGCCCGCTACGAGAGAGAAGGGGATTGAACTGAGCGACACGATTCACCTGCACGACCTCACGCCGTCCGAGCGTCTGCTCGAGGAGGCCGCCGAGCGCGGCTTCGTCGAGGAGAAGGAGCTCGTGGCGTTCGCGGACGAGCACGAGCTCAGCGAGGTCGAGCTCGTCGCGCTCCGGACCGCGCTCGAGGAGCGCGACGTCCTCGTGCGCGCCGAGGCGCCCGCTGCCGAGGCCGCGCCCGCGCCGTCCGGCACGCTCGACCCGCTGCAGCTCTTCATGGACGCGGCGGGCCGGCACCGCCTGCTCACGGCGGCCGACGAGGTCACCCTCGCGAAGCGCATCGAGCGCGGCGACCCCGCGGCGAAGGAGCGGATGATCAACTCCAACCTCCGCCTCGTCGTCTCGATCGCGAAGCGCTACCAGGGCCACGACGTGCCCCTGCTCGACCTGATCCAGGAGGGCGTCATCGGCCTCAACCGCGCCGCGGAGAAGTTCGACTGGCGCAAGGGCTACAAGTTCTCGACCTACGCGACCTGGTGGATCCGCCAGGCCTGCCAGCGCGCGGTCGCGAACCAGTCGAAGACGATCCGAATCCCGGTGCACGTCCAGGAGCGGCGGATCAAGCTGAACCGCGCGTCGGCCGAGCTCCAGGCGAAGCTCGGGCGCGAGGCGACGGTCGACGAGCTCGCCGAGGCGACGCGGCTGAAGCGCGAGCACGTCTCCGAGGCGCTCGATGCCGTCGACTCCGTCTCCCTGAACCAGGGGCTCGGCAGCGAGGGCGACACGGAGCTCGGCGACCTGTTCGCCGACGAGACGTCCGTCGACCCCGCGGAGGAGGCCGTCGACGCTCTGCGGCGCCAGCGCGTGCAGCAGGCCGTGGCCGACCTGCCCGAGCGGCAGCGGCGGATCATCGAGCTCCGCTTCGGCTTCGGCGGCGAATCCGCATCGCTGGAGTCGATCGGCAAGGAGCTCGGACTGACGCGGGAGCGCGTCCGGCAGCTCGAGAGCGAGGCGATCGCACGCCTCCAGCTCGAGCTCGGCGGAGATCTGGCAAGCGCCGCGTAAGCGCGCCTCCACGAACGCTCCCGAAGGGCCGGCTCACGCCGGCCCTTCGTCGTTCTACGGCTCGGGCGTCACGGAGCCGCCGCCGCCGCCGGAGCCGTGGCCGCTCGAGTCGCCGCTGCCGCTGCCGCCGCCGCCGTGGCCGGAGCTGCCGCTGCCAGAGCTGCCGCCATCCGAGGTGCTCGTGGTCGCCGTCGGCGCGGCGGCGGAGGTCGCCGAAGCTCCGCCTTCGCCGGACGAGCCGCTGCCGCCGCCACTCACGGCGACCGCGGACGAGGTGCCCGTGTCGGAGGAAGCGCCGCCGGAACCCGAGGACGGCGACTGCTCCGGTGTCGAGCCGTGGCGGTCGCCCTCGCCGGACGTGCGCGCGGCGGCACCGGTCGCCGCCGCGCCGTCTCCGCGGGAGTCGCCGCGACGACCTGACGTTGCAGCGCGATGTCGCGGCGGAGTCGCGGGGAAGATCACTCGGGCGGGCCGCACCGGGTGCGCGCCGGCAGGGGTCAGAGCCGGCCGCTCACGCCGCCTCGCCACCACCACCGGATGCGCGACGGCCACCGACGCCGGTTCCACCCGCGGCGGACGCCGCAGCGCGTTCGGCGCGACGGCCGCGCCGCTCGTGACCACCGCTGCGCCGACGCCGACGGCTAGCGCCTTCGCGGCGGCCGGCGCCACGGCGCCCGATCCGCCTGCGAGCAGCCGCGCGAGCCCGTCGAGCCAGGACGCGCCCCCGACGGCCGCGTAGACGCCCTTCAGCCGCGTGCGCAACCCGCTGCGGGCGCGAAAGAGCAGGGACTCGACCGTGGGCCGCGACACCGACAGCGCCTCGGCGAGCTCGCCGTACGAGAGGCCGCGGAGCTCGCGGAGGAGGAGCGCCTCGCGCTGGCGGAGCGGCAGCTCCGAGACGGCGCGCCAGAGCGCCTCGAGGTCCGCGCGCCCGATCGCCTCTGCGAGGGGGTCGGCGACGGCGGCGGTTCCGTCGGGGTCTGGCGCCGGCAGCGGCTCGCGCATCCGGGAGCGGATGCGCGCGAGGCACTCGTTCCGCGCGATCGCCGCGAGCCAGGGCCCCGGCTCGCGCGGGGCCGAGCCGTTCAGGAGCGCCCGATGCGCCGACAGGAAGACCTGCTGTGCGGCGTCCTCGGCCTCGGCCCGGTCGCGCAGCAGGCCCCGGCAGAGCCACGCGACCATCCGCGCGTGGCGCGCGTAGAGCTCGCCGGTGCGCGTGCGGGCCGCTCCGGGGTCGGAGCGGCCCGCGCACGCCACGTGCTCCGGCAAGCTAGTGATGGCCACCGCCGTCGTCGCCGCCGTGGCCGCCGCCGCCCCCTCCGCCGCCGCGGTCATCGCCTTCGCGGTCGCCCTGGCCCGCCCCGACGACCACGACTCCCGGTGCCGCTGCCGAGGGCGCGGCCGCGTCGTCGTCGTCGGCCGCGTCGTCGAACCTGACCCGGATGGTCACCATCTGGCCGACGAGCGAGGCGGGCAGCGTCAGGCCGGCGGGGAGCCGAATCGTCAGCGACTGCCCGTTCACGCTCAGCGTGATCGAGCCCGGCGCGACCGCGGTGACGAGCGCCTGCACCTGCGCGGCGGGCGTGTCGCCCAGATCCTCCGCCTCCTCCTCCTCGACCGCGCCGTTCTCGATCGAGACGCGCGTCGTCACGATCTCACCCGGACGCTCCCGAGCCGAGCCGGGTGCTGCGCTCAGCGCGAGCAAGTGGTGGTTGCTCGAGAGGAACAGGGTCGACGCGAGCCGGCGGATGACGATGCCGCGGACGCGCGCCACGTGCGCACGGCCGACCACGCGGGCGCGGCCTCCAGCGACGACGACGCGGGCGCCGAGCGCCGCGTGCCCGGCAACCGCGCGGACGACGCCCGCGGGGGACGCGACGAGCAGCGTCGTGCGCTGCTTCGCGACGACGACACCTCCGAACGTCGCAGCACCGGAGGCCGCGGGCCAGACGGCCACGACTCCGGCTGCGACCACGACGAGGACGATCCTCTTCATCATGCGACACCCCTCTCTACAGACGGCTGGTTGAATCGGATTCGTCTGGAGAGGAGTGCGGGCTCGCGAAAAACTTGCGCGCGGCGGCTCAGGCCACGGAGACCGCAGGGCCCGCGAGCTCGCGGCGGAGCCGCAGCAGCAGAGCCTCGAGCGCGAGCGGCGTCGAGAGCTGGAGCTCCTCGGCCTGCCGCCAGGCGTCTCGTACCAGCTCGCAGGCGCGCTCGGCGGCGAGCAGCCGCTCCCGGCTCGCATCGGCCCGCAGCTCGTCCAGCCGGTCGACGTGCACCACGGCGGCCTCGGCTCCGGCCGCCAAGACGACGAGGTCGCGGTACCACCACTCGAGCTCCTCGAGCACCGCCAGCAGCTCGTCTCGCTCGGCGCCGCGCTGCGCCCGCCGCGCCCGCTGCTCGGCTTCCCGCCCCGTCAGCTCGACGAGTGCGATCGCCTCCTCCGCCTTCTCCCGCGCCTCGGCGCCACGCTCGGCGATGCCCGCGAGCAGCGCTTCGGTCGCCTCAGCCGTGTCGAGCTCCGGGTCGAGGTAGACGGCGCGGGCGACGCCGAGCAGCGTCTCCCGCCGCTTCGCGGCCGCGGGGTCGAGCAGGCGCGCGACGCGGTCGAGGCGGCCGCCGGCCACGCGCGACAGCGTCGTCACCTCCTCCTCGGGCAGCTCCGGCGCCCGGGTGCGGATCGCGGCGCGCACCGCCGGCTCGGACAGGCGGCGGAAGGGGACGAGCTGGCAGCGCGACCGGATGGTCTCCGGCAGTGGCCCCAGGTCGTTGGCCACGAGCACGAGCACCACGTACGGCGGCGGCTCCTCGAGGTCCTTCAGCAGCGCGTCGGCGGCGTCCTCGTTCATCGTGTCGGCGCCGAAGACGAGGTAGACCCGCCGGGCGGCCTCGAACGGGCGCATGTGCAGGTCGCGCCGCAGCGCCCGGACGTCGTCGATGCGGATCTGGTCGCCGAGGGGCTCGAGCACGTACAGGTCAGGGTGCGAGCGCCGCTCGACGCGCGCGTGGTCGCCCAGGAGCTGCGCCGCGAAGAGCAGCGCGAGGTCGCGCTTGCCCACCCCGGGCGGACCGTGCAGGAGGTAGGCGTGGGCCGGGCCCTCCACCAGGGCGGACGAGAGCAGGCGCTTCGCCTCCTGCTGCTCAGATACGGCTTCGAACTCGCTCACGAACCTGCTCGGAGAGGACGTCCGGCGGCAGCGTCCCGTCGAGGGCGACGATCCGGTCGGGGAACATGTCCGCCAGCTCGCGGTACGCCGCGCCGACGCGCCGCCGGAAGGCGGCTCCCTCGCGCTCGAGCCGGTCGGTCTCGCCCGAGCGGCGCGCCGCCTCCACCGGATCGACGATCAGCAAGACGGTGGTGTCGGGCAGCAGGCCCTGCACCGCCTGCAGGTTCAGCTCCAGCACCGGCTCGACGCCGAGGCCGCGGGCGAGGCCCTGGTAGGCGAGCGAGGAGTCGACGTAGCGGTCGCAGATCACGTCCTCCCCGCGCTCGAGCGCGGGCCGCACGACGGCGGCGACGAGCTCGGCACGGGCGGCCGCGAACAGGGCGGCCTCCGCCCAGGCCGTCATCGCCGGCCCCTCGAGCAGCAGCGTCCGCACCCGCTCGCCGAGGTCGGTGCCGCCGGGCTCGCGCGCGAGCACGACCCGCCGCCCCTCGGCGGCCAGCGCGTCGCGCAGCAGCGCCGCCTGCGTCGACTTGCCCGACCCGTCCACTCCCTCGAAGCTGACGAACACGAGGAGCCTAGGATACGAGGCCGATGCGGGCGCTGGTCACCGGGGGGGCGGGCTTCATCGGCTCGCACGTCGTCGAGGCGCTGCTCGCGCGGGGGGACGAGGTGCACGTGCTCGACGACCTGTCGAAGGGAAGGCGCGAGAACGTCGCGGAGAGCGCGCGGCTGCACGTCGCCGACATCAGGCAGCCGGACGAGGTCTTTGCCGCCGTCCGGCCGGAGGCGGTGCTCCATCTCGCGGCCCAGGCCGACGTGCGCCAGTCCGTCGAGCGTCCCGACCACGACGCCGACGTCAACGTGCTCGGCACGGTCCGCAGCCTCGAGGCCGCGCGACGCCTCGGCGCGAAAGTCGTCTTCGCCTCGACGGGCGGGGCGATCTACGGCGAGTGCGACGGGCCGGCCTCCGAGCAGGCGCCGCTGCGGCCGCTGGCGCCGTACGGCACGTCGAAGCTCTGCGGCGAGGAGTATCTCGGCACGTGGAACCGGCTGTACGGGACGAGCCACGTGACGCTGCGCCTGGGCAACGTCTACGGGCCCCGCCAGGAGCCGCACGGCGAGGCGGGCGTCGTCGCGATCTTCATGGGCCTGCTGCGCGACGGCGGCACGCCGCGCATCTACGGCGACGGCCGCCAGACGCGCGACTACGTCTACGTCGGCGACGTCGCGCGGGCGATGCTGCTCGCGCTCGACCGCGACGGCGGCGTCTACAACGTCGGCACCGGCGCGGAGACGTCGGTGGTGGAGCTCTACGAGGCGGTGCAGGCGGCGAGCGGCGAGCGGCGGGAGCCGGAGCTCGTGCCCCCGCGGCTGGGCGAGCTGCAGCGGAGCGTCCTCGACGTCTCGCTCGCCGCGCGCGAGCTCGGCTGGCGGCCGGAGCGCGGCCTCGACGAGGGCCTGGCCGAGACGTGGCGCTGGATCGGCGCGGCGTCGTAGCAGGAAGGCGCCCCGGCTCGCCGAATCGGTTCGAGCCGTGGAGCATGCCCAGCACCTCGCCCGCCGTCCCTTCCCCTGGCGCACCGCCACCGTCGTCGTCGGCGCCGTCGCGACCGTCGAGCTCGTCGCCCTGCTGGCGATGGGCGCCGCGCGCCTGGTCTCGCCGGCGCAGGGGCGCTCCGCGACCGCGGCGCCCGCGCGTCACGTGGCGCCCGTCCCGCCGCCGCCGCCCTCGCAACCGCTCCGCCCGCGCGCCAAGGTCTCGGTGCTCGTGCTGAACGGCAACGGCCGAGCAGGTGCCGCCGGACGCGAGGCTGCGACACTTCGGGCGCTCGGCTACAGGATCGGCGGCACGCACAACGCGCCGCGGCACGACTACGCGCGCTCGATGGTCATGTACGTGCCGGGCTGGGCGAAGGAGGCGCGCCGGGCCGCCGGCGACGCCGGCATCGCCCTCGTCGCCCCGGTCGACGGGCTCGGCCGCGCACGCCTCAGGGGCTCCTCGGTCGTCGTCCTCCTGGGCAGCTAGCCGGCCACACGCCCAGCACCCTGTGCCGCGCCCGGTCGAGCAGGCCGCACGCCTCGCCGGCCGGGCCGAAGCGGTCGTACGTCCAGGCCTTCGAGAGCGCGTCGTAAGCCTGCCTCGAGGCCGCGTGGTCGAAGTAGAAGGCTCCGAGCGCGTACCACGTGTCGCTGCTCTGCGGCTCGAGGGAGACGGCCCGCCGGTAGAGGGAGGCCGCACGAGCGAGGCGGCCGGCGCCCTCCTCGGCGGCCGCCCAGTCGGTGAGCGCGGCCGTCGACAGCGGGTCGTAGGAGTGGGCCCGCTGCCAGTGCCCCGCCGCGAGCTCGCGCTGCGCGAGCCACGGGGCCGCGAGCGAGTAGACGGCCGCGACCGCTCCGACGGCGGCGCCGGCCGCGAGCAAGAGCCGGCGCGGGGCGGCAGCCGCCAGCGGCCGCACGGGACCCGAGGCGGCCAGCGCCCCCGTGAGCAGCAGGAGCGGCCCACAGGTGGCGACGTAGCTCCAGTCCGTGTCGACGGCGGTATGGGCGAAAAAGGTCGCCGAGCCGACGGCGAGGGCCGCGACGGCCGCGCGCTCCGGGCCGGTCGTGCGCCTCCACGCCCGCACGCCGCCGAGAGCCGCGGCCGCGATCGCGCCGAGGTAGAGCAGGAGGCCGACGATGCCCGTCTCGCCCAGGAACTGAAGCGGGGTGTTGTGCGGCTCGGTCGTCACGAGCGGGCTCCGACGCAGCCGCTCGTCCGTCAACTCGAAGGTGCCGGCTCCCGTGCCGCCGCCCGGATGCGCGACGAAGGCCCGCCACTCCTCGCTCCACCACCGCCAGCGGTTGCTCGAGCTCAGCTCGCGGAAGCGACCCGGGCTCTCGCTGATCTGGCTGGCGACCGGATTGGTGAACTCGCTCCAGATCCGGCCGGCGAAGACGATGCTCGTCGCGAGACCTGCGAGCGCGAAGGCGAGCGCGACCGCGGCGGCGACGCGCTCGATGCGCCTGCGCCGCGCGGCCTCGAGCGGGCGGCGGCGCTCGAACCGCGCGAGCGCGACCGCGGCCGCGAAGACGGCGGCGCCGGCGGCGAGCAGCACGAGCGCGAAGATCCAGCCGTCGTGGCCCCGTACCGACCGCGGCTGCCCGTCGTGCGTGATCCCGCGCAGCGCGAGCGCGATGCCGAACACCGCCGCGCCCGCGCCTCCGCCGAGCGCGAGCGTGGCGAGGCTCTCCACGCGCTCGCCGTCGATCGCGACCCAGGCGGCGGCAGCGACGAGGGCGAGCGCGACGCCGAAGCGCGAGTACGTCAGCAGCAGGGTGACCGTCGCGGCGAAGAGCAGCAGCGCCCCCGCGGCGCGCCGGCCCGGCGGCCGACCGCGCGCCGCCGCGAGCCAGAGCGCGAGCGGCGTGGCCACGTCGCAGAGCAGCGCGAGCTCGTTCCAGTAGGCGACCGGCGAGCGCAGGCGCGCCACGCGGCCGTAGTCCGGGTAGAGCGCGGGCAGGCACTTCGCGAGCAGCGCCCAGCCCAGGACGAGCCCCAGCAGGAGGGCGGCGGCGGCCGCGAGCGCGGCGGGGCCACGCGGCAGCGACACCGCGAGCAGGACTCCGAGCAGCGCGAAGGCCGCGTAGACGAGCGTGCGGTTCGCGAAGGCCCACGAGCGGTCGGGGGAGATCGACCAGACGGTCGAGGTTCCGGCCCAGACGGCGAGCCCGAGAAGGCAGCCGGCGTACGCCGCCGCGGGGCCGCCCGGCGCCGCAGCGGGCAGCACCCCCGCGAGCATCGCGGCGGCGGTGAGCGCCGCGGCGACGACCGCGGCGCCGCCGATCCACACCAGCGGGGCGTCTGCCGCGCCGCCGCTGAAGAAGAGCGCGCAGAAGGAGACGGCTGCTGCGGCGGCGAAGGGCGCTCCTGCCCGGACGGGCAACGACCGCTCGCCCGCAGCGCGCACGGGCACGGACGCTAGCATCGGCCGTCGAGCGCGCCGACACGCTCACAAACGGTTTACAACGGCATTACCGCGAGAACACCCCCTTTCGACACACTGGGGTTCTAGACCGGCCGACGGCGCGCCCGCGTGCCACGTGCCGAGCCGCTCGATGCAGAACACCACGCACACACGTCATCGGCTGAGGCGGGCGCTCGTCGTGCTCGTGGCCGCCGGCACCGTGGCCGCGCTCGGCGCGCAGGCGGCACCGGCCGCACCGGCCGCGGCGCAGCGCGCGACGAGCAAGTGCTGGCAGGACGTGATCAACGACTGGCTCGACAACAACCGCGTCGACCACCGGTATCCGATCCCCTGCTACACGCAGGCGATCCAGCACCTGAACGCGTACCCCGACGTCCGCCAGTACTCGAACGCCGCGGACGACATCCACCGCGCGCTGCTCGCCGCGCTGCGCAACGGCGGCGGCCCGACGTCCTCGCACCATTCAGGCTCCGGGCCCGGCCCCACCTCCGGCACGCAGGGCGGAGGTCCCCCGGCCAAGAGCGGCGGCAACGGCAACGGCAACGGAAAGCCCGGCTCGACGTCGACCCCGCGGTCGCCGTACTCGAGCCCCATCGGCCACGTGATCAAGAGCGGCCGCCCGAGCAGCGCGCTGTCGGTCCCGCTGCCCCTGATCGTCCTCGCCGCGCTCGCGCTCCTGCTGCTGCTCGCGGGAGGCGGAACGTGGCTCCTGCGCCGCGTCCAGATGCGCCGCATGGTGCCGGCGACAGAGCCCGCCACGGGCCCTCGCTCGCGCTCCTAACGTCGGTTTCCGGAGCCCGCGGCTCCGTCCGGCGCCCCTTCTAGATTCCGCAGTCCCCCTCCGGGCCGAAGACGCCCCGGGAGACACGAAATCGGAGACTAGAGTGGAGGCCGGAATGGCGAGCGTAGACCACACCAGGGCAACGGACCAGGAGACCGAGGAGGTGGGCAACGCCGTCGTCGACGACGAGGCTCATCTCGGCGTCCGCCGGTTCTTCACGATCCCCGGCCGCGACCCCTTCGACGAGATCGAGTGGGAGCTCCGCGACGCCCTGATCCCCGGCCGCGACGGTCCCTCCTTCGAGCAGCGCGGCGTCGAGTTCCCGAAGTTCTGGTCGCAGACGGCGACGAACATCGTCGCGCAGAAGTACTTCCGCGGCCGCCTCTCCTCGCCGGAGCGCGAGACCAGCGTGAAGCACATGATCGGCCGCGTCGTCGACACGGTCACCGGCTGGGGCAGGCACGGCGGCTACTTCGCCGACGGCGACGAGGCCGAGACGTTCGAGGCGGAGCTGAAGGCGATCCTCGTCAACCAGCTCGCGTCGTTCAACAGCCCGGTCTGGTTCAACGTCGGGTTCGAGGAGAAGCCCCAGTGCAGCGCGTGTCAACCGTACGACGCGCTGGTCTCCACGCCGCAAGGGATGGTGCCGATCGGCGAGCTCGTCGAGGGCGATCAGGTCGGCCGCGAGGTCTACGACTCGCAGGGAACGACCAGGATCGTGGCCGTCAAGCACAACGGCCGGAAGCGGGTCTACCGCGTCATGCTGCGAAACGGCCAGTTCGTCGAGGCCACGGCGGATCACGTCGTGAAGGCCGTCCGCGAGCGCCGGACGGCCTCCGAGTGGCTGCGCCTCGACCAGCTCGAGGTCGGAATGCGGATGCAGCTCCACCCGCACCGCGCAAAGGTCGCGGCACGTGCGCTCGTTGCTGTCGGCGCGGGATCGCTCGAGGAGGAGCTTCCCGAGACGAGCGAGGCGCAGATCGTCGGCTCCGCAGAGGCGGCGCTCGCTGGCTGGCTGCAGGCCGACGGCTTCGTCGGCCAGTACGAGAGCGGGACGAACCTTTCGCTGACCATCGAGTTCCAGGTTGCCGACGACGACGAGTACGACTGGGTCGTCACGAACCTCGACGCCGTCTTCCCCCACGTCCACCGGAACGTGCGCGACGTGCCGAGTCAGGACGCCGGCCTCAGTGTCCGCCGCATCCGTCTCTACGGCGAGGTTCTCCGCGACTTCGTCGAAAGCTGGCAACTCCTCGACCGCGGCACCGAGATCCGCGTCCCCAGGCGCCTGTGGAACGCGTCTCACGACGAAATCACCGCGTACTTGCTCAGCATCTTCCAGGCGGACGGCTACGTCAGCGTCCGGCGCGAGCGAGGCTGCGAGAGCGCTCGCGTCGGCTTCGCGGTGATCGGCGAGAAGTGGGCGGAGGACGTCCAGCTACTCCTCAACGTCATCGGCATCTATTCCCGTCGACTTCGGAAGCGGGAGAAGCGGAACGACCGGCACGACCTGCACGAGGTGCAGATCGGGATCGGCTCGGAGCGCGCCCGCTTCGCCGAGCTGGTTGGCTTCGTCGGCCGCAAGAAGCAGGCGAAGCTCCTCGACTCCCTCGGCCTCCGCGGCCTGAAGCGCTGTCCCGACCTCCGCGAGGAGGAGATCGTCTCGATCGAGCCGATCGGCGTCCACGAGGTCTACGACATCCAGACGGAATCCGGCGAGTACCTGTCGAACAACATCGCCGTCCACAACTGCTTCATCCTCTCGATCGAGGACTCGATGGAGTCGATCCTCGACTGGATCCGTCGCGAGGGCGTCATCTTCCGCGGCGGCTCGGGCTCGGGGGCCAACCTCTCGAAGCTCCGCTCGTCGAAGGAGCAGCTCGCGAAGGGCGGCTATGCCTCCGGCCCGGTCTCCTTCATGCGCGGCGCCGACGCCTCGGCCGGCACGATCAAGTCGGGCGGCAAGACGCGGCGCGCCGCGAAGATGGTCGTGCTCGACGTCGACCATCCGGACATCGAGGAGTTCATCTGGTGCAAGGCCAAGGAGGAGCGCAAGGCGCGCGTCCTCGAGCAGGCCGGTTACGACATGTCGCTGAACTCGCCCGACTGGGCTTCGATTCAGTACCAGAACGCGAACAACTCGGTGCGCGTCAGCGACACCTTCATGGAGGCGGCGAGCGAGGGGCGCGACTTCAACCTCAATGCGCGCACCGACGGAGCCGTCCTCGCGACGCACGATTCGCGCGACCTGCTCCGGCAGGTCGCGGCGGCGGCCTGGGAGTGCGCGGATCCCGGCGTTCAGTACGACACGACGATCAACAGCTGGCACACGCTGCCGAACACGGGGCGGATCAATGCATCGAACCCGTGCTCGGAGTACATGTCCATTGACGACAGTGCCTGCAACCTCGCGTCGCTGAACCTGATGAGGTTCCGCCGCGAGGACGGCGAGTTCGACGTCGACGCATTCGAGCACGCGGTGGACGTGATGTTCCTCGCCCAGGAGATCCTCGTCGGCTACTCGTCGTACCCGACACCGGAGATCGAGCGCAACGCGAAGGCCTTCCGCCAGCTCGGGCTCGGCTACGCCAACCTCGGCGCGCTGCTCATGGCCCGCGGCCTGCCGTACGACTCCGACGAGGGCCGAGCATACGCGGCGGCGATCACGGGTCTGATGACCGGGCGCGCCTACCGCAAGTCGGCGGAGATCGCGTCGCGGATGGGCCCGTTCGCCGGCTACCAGCCGAACAGGGCGCCGATGATCGGCGTGATTGCGAAGCACCGCGCGGCAGTCGGGAACATCGAGAACACGGACGTCGTGCCGGGCGATCTGCTGTCGGCCTGCCGCAAGGCGTGGGACGACGCGCTGAACCTCGGGGAGGTGCACGGCTTCCGCAACGCGCAGGCGACGGTGCTCGCTCCCACCGGGACGATCAGCTTCATGATGGACTGCGATACGACCGGCGTGGAGCCGGACTTCTCGCTCGTGAAGTCGAAGAAGCTCGTCGGCGGCGGCGAGATCACGATCGTGAACAAGACCGTCCCGATGGCGCTCGAGAAGCTCGGCTACGCGCCGCGCGAGGTCGAGGAGGTCGTCGCCTACGTCGACGAGCGCAACACCGTCGTCGGCGCGCCGCACGTCAAGGCGCAGCATTTCCCGGTGTTCGACTGCGCCGTCGGCGACCGCGCGATCCACTACCGCGGGCACGTGAAGATGATGGGCGCCGTCCAGCCCTTCATCTCAGGAGCGATCTCGAAGACCGTGAACATGCCCGAGGAGGCGACGGTCGAGGACGTGATGAGCCTCTACGTCGACGCCTGGAAGCTCGGCGTGAAGGCGATCGCGATCTACCGCGACAACTGCAAGGTCGCGCAGCCGCTCTCGAGCTCCGGCGGCAAGGACGCCACCGCCGCGCCGCCGCCGGTGCTCGTCCACGAGCGGAAGCGGCTGCCGCTCGACCGAACCGAGGTCGGGCGCAAGTTCCATGTCGGCGACCACGAGGGCTACATCCACGTCGGCCTCTACGACGACGGCAGCCCCGGCGACATCTTCGTCGACATCGCGAAGGACGGCACGACGATGGCGGGCCTGATGAACTCGCTGATGATCGCGGTCTCGATGGGCCTGCAGTACGGCGTGCCGCCCGAGGTGTACGTCTCGAAGCTGTCGCACCTCCGCTTCGAGCCGAGCGGAACGACGAACGACCCCGACATCCGCGTCGCCAAGTCGATCGTCGACTACATCTTCCGCTGGTTCGGCAAGCGCTTCCTCACTACCGACCAGCAGGAGGAGGTGGGCATCCTCTCGGCGGAGGTGAAGGCGCGGCTCGCGCAGCGCTACGAGAACGGCGGCGAGCTCGCCGCGCCGGCCGATCCCGCCGAGACGCCGCCGCCCGGTCAGACGGCCCTCTTCAACTCGTGGGAGGACGCGGTCGAGTGCGCGCGCTGCGGCGGGCGGATGATCCGCACCGGCTCCTGCTACACGTGCCGCGACTGCGGCACCAACACGGGCTGCAGCTGATGACTGTCGGAGCTCATGCATGTCACCGCGTTGCCCAGGCAATGAGCAGGACATGCTCAAGCCGTTGACAGGTCACCTGCTCAGGTAGTGGTAGCCAGCGCCCCGGATAGCGGGGCGCTCCTCTACTTGCTCACCTTTGGCGTGAGATCGGTCGAGCGTTTCTGCCTGCGAGGGTGGCGTCGATAATCTGCCTACGCGGTGCCTTCTGAGCGATGTGAAGGCTTTGTTGCACACGTGGAGCCAATATCAGCAACGCGTGGTCATGACGACGACTAGGCGCATCCTCATCAACGAACCGATCGCCCGGCGCTTGCTTCTGCATGGTGCCTTCACGCAACTGGCTGAACCTACTTTCCGCGATTTCTCGCAGAACTCGCGCTTCAGTGGCCCGCAATGCACGGCGAGGTAGCCGCGCCCGCGCCCGCCGTTCGCGGTCGCCGGGCGATATGACCGCATGCCGTGGGACAAGCTTTTACCGTCCGCCGCTCTACAACGAGTGCCACGCGCGCGGCATCGAACCCGGTGAAGGCCGAGGCCACGGCGTGAGCGTTCTGCTCAGTTCCCAAAAAGCTCGCTAACGGGCATGTCCGCCGGAGGCGCCGCGCACAGCCAATTGGGCTGCTCAGGGTCGTCGGCTCGCTCAAGCGACAGGACGCTCACCCAAAGCGGGAGTTGTGATTGCGTAAGCCCCTCGCTAGTGTCTGATGATGCGGAGACGTCGCTCAGGTTCTATTGCGCTCGCGGTGCTCGCCTCGCTCGCTGTGTGCGCCGGTGCATCGTCAGTCAGGGCCTCGACAGCAGCGACGGGAACGCTGGAAATGCATGCCTCGCTCGGACTGGTATCGGTACTCGGTGGGTGCGAGCCCGTCGGGGGCGCAGAGGAGTGTGGCGCGCGCACGATCAGCGGCGCCTTCCCCGGGCTGGGCCGCGTGAACGGCGCGTACTCGTTCCTCGTGGATCACGGCCAACCATCGTGCCCCAGCGACGCGGTCGGCAAGGGGCTGGCGTATCAGTTAGGGATCACGGTCGTCGGCAAGGGCGAGATTCAACTCGCGGTCGCCGACGGCGCGCAGTGCATCGATGGTCAGGCGATCAGGACGCAGAGCCAAACCTTCACCGTCACGGGCGGGACCGGGCTATACGCGGGCGCGTCAGGCAGCGGGACGCTCGAGCGGATACTCGGCGGAGACACGGATAGCGGGCGACATGGGTTCGAGACATGGACGGGGACATTGAACGTCCCCGGCCTGGACTTCGACGTGGTCGCGCCCGTCTTCGTAGGCGCCGTCAAGAAGGCGGTGAAGGCGAAACGAGGTGCAAAGAGCGTCCGCGTCTCCTATCAAGTTACCGCGACCGACGCGCGAGAGGGACCCGTCCCCGCAAGGTGCAA
>JBBWZD010000193.1:0-8289 GCA_039648875.1 Actinomycetota bacterium | reverse complement strand
GGACGTGCACGAGCAGCACGTTCGGCCTGAGGCCCTCGGCCGCCGTCTCCTCGAACGGCGGATGCGGGGCGCGCTTGAACTGGATTGCGATCGTCGTCTCGCGGCGCGCGAGCCGCTTGCCCATGCGGACGTAGAACGGCGTGTCGGCCCAGCGCCAGTTGTCGACGTAGAGCTTCGCCGCGACGTATGTCTCGGTCAGCGAGTCGGCCGCGACGCCCTTCTCCTCGCGGTACGCCGGCACCTCCTCGCCCTCGACGAAGCCGCGCCCGTACTGGCCGCGCACGACCGACTTCGGCCCGGGCGTGTGCAGCGCGCGCAGCACCTTCACCTTCTCGTTGCGCACCGATTCGGCGGTGAAGTCGATCGGGGGCTCCATCGCCGTCAGCGCCCGCAGCTGCAGCAGGTGGTTCTGGAAGATGTCCCTGATCGCCCCGGCCGACTCGTAGTAGCCGGCGCGGCCCTCGATGCCCATCGACTCCGCGACGGTGATCTGCACGTGGTCGATGAACTGCCGGTTCCAGATCGGCTCGAAGATGCCGTTCGCGAAGCGGAGCGCCAGCATGTTCTGGACGGTCTCCTTGCCGAGGTAGTGGTCGATCCGGAAGATCTCGCCTTCGCCGAAGTGCTCCCGCAGCAGCGCCGTCAGCTCTCGTGCCGACGCGAGATCGTGGCCGAACGGCTTCTCGACGATCAGCCGGGTCCAGCCCTTCTCCGTGCGCCGCTTGCCGAGCGCGTCGACGATGGTGGGGAACGCGGGCGGCGGCACCGCGAGGTAGTAGA
The DNA here is from genome assembly GCA_039648875.1 of Actinomycetota bacterium. GTDB lineage: Bacteria > Actinomycetota > Thermoleophilia > Gaiellales > Gaiellaceae > Palsa-739. The sequence goes on along the minus strand of JBBWZD010000193.1, from coordinate 7,509 downwards.
CGCGGTTGCCGCCGAGGTCGCGCTCGCCGTCGAGCCGGTCGAGCAGCTCGGCAAGCGTGCTCTCGCCGCCCTCGTCGGCGAAGTCCGTCGCGACGTAGTGCATGTTCTCCGCGAGCTCGTCCCAGACGTCCTGCCGGAACTCGTCGCGCGCGTGCTGCTGCACGGCCGCCTTCATGTCCTCGCGGAAGCCGTCGTCGGTCTCCTCGGTGCGCGCGACCCCCACGATGGCGAAGCGCGGCGGCAGGAGCCTGCGCAGCATCAGCGCGTAGAGCGCCGGCATCAGCTTCCGGTGCGCCAGGTCGCCGGACGCGCCGAAGATCACGAGCGCGCACGCGTCGGGGGTGCGCCGCAGCGACAAGCCCTCTTCCAGCGGGTTCTGCTGCTCCTGCTCGACCGCCGCCATCAGTGCGACCTCGGGTCCTCCGAGCCCTCCGCCTGCACCATCGCCCGGATGGCATGGCCGCCGAACTGGTTGCGGAGCGCGGCCGCGACCTTCGCCGCGAAGTTGATCTCGTCGCGGGTGGCGAAGCGTGCGAAGAGCGAGGCCGCGATCACCGGCGCCGGCACGTTCTCCGCGATCGCCTCGTGGATCGTCCAGCGGCCCTCGCCGGAGTCCTCCACCCAGGGCGCGACGTCGTCGAGCTTGCTGCCGTGCTCCTCGAACGCCTGGTGCAACAGCTCGAGCAGCCACGAGCGCACCACCGAGCCGTAGCGCCAGATCCCGGAGATCTCGTGGAGGTCGAGGTCGAACTCCGAGTGGTCCATGATCTCGAACCCCTCCGCGTACGACTGCATCAGGCCGTACTCGATCCCGTTGTGCACCATCTTCACGAAGTGCCCGGCACCGGACGAGCCGACGTGGGCGAAGCCGTTCTCCGGCGCGAGCGCCTGGAGCACCGGCTCGAGCCGGCGCACCGGCTCGTCCTCGCCGCCGACCATCAGGCAGAAGCCCACCTCCAGCCCCCAGATGCCGCCGGAGACGCCGGCGTCGACGAAGTGCAGGCCCTTCGCCTGCGCCTCCCGGAAGCGGCGCTGGGAGTCGCGGAAGTTCGAGTTGCCGCCGTCGACGATCGTGTCGCCCTCCTCCGCGAGCGTCAGCAGCTCCTGGAAGACGTCCTCCGTGACCTTGCCCGCGGGCACCATCAGCCAGAACGCCCGGGGGGCGTCGAGCTGCCCGCGGAGCTCCTCGAGCGTGCCGGCCGTGCGCGAATCCACGTTCGGGTCGTACGTCTTCACGTCGTGCCCGTGCTCGCGCAGGCGCTCGGTCATCCCGTTGCCCATGCGGCCGAGGCCGATCATGCCGAGTTGCATGGTGTGCCTAGACCTCCTCGAGGTGGATGCGCGCGACGCGGCGGCCGCGCTCCTTCAGGGACGCGTAGTCGCCCGCCGCCTGCGCCCGGATCAGCCGGCGGAAGCCGAAGGGCCGGCCGGGGATGGGGAGCTCCTCGCCGGCATCGTCCACCACCTGCAGGTAGAGGCCGGTGTTCGGGCCGCCCTTGTGGAGCTGCCCCGTCGAGTGCAGGTACCGCGGCCCATAGCCGTGCGTGACGACGAGGCCGCTGAGGCGCCGCAGCTTGCGCGCCAGGTCGTCGATCCGGCGGTCGTTGTCGGGCGACGGAGCGACGAAGGCCTGCACGCACAGGTAGTCGCTCGGACGGGCCTCGGCCAGCAGCGACTCGACCGAGCCCTCCGGCTCGACCTCGGGGTCGTTCCCCGTCGCGAGCACCTCGTTCGTCTTGTCCTTCGCCGCCTGCACGTCCGGCTGGTCGAACGGGTCGATCTCGAGGTACGTCGCCGCGACCGCGACCGCGAACTCCCAGCGGAAGAACTCGCCGGCGAGCGAGTACGGGTCGGCGATCTGCGGCTCGACCGCCTGACGATCCGGCCCGTCCGGCGACTCGCCCGGTGCGGGGACGAGGCCCTTGCCGTGCTTGCCGGTCGACTCCGCGAGCAGCTGCTCGGCCCAGAGGCCGAAGCCGCCGTCGGTCTCGGCGATGCAGATCTTGTCGCGTCCCTCCTGCCAGCCCGTCCCGAGCTGGCGGCCGAGCTCGTAGCCCGGGTTGCCGTCGTCGCGGCGGCAGGCGTCGGCCATGCGCTCGGCGTTGGCGAGCAGCCGGTCGATCTGGATCCCCATCAGCGCGGCCGGTACGACGCCGAAGGGCGAGAGGGCGGAGTAGCGCCCGCCGATCGTCGGCTCCCCCGACACGACGCGCCGGAACCCGCGCTCGCGGGCGAGCTGCTCGAGCGCCGAGCCCGGGTCGGTGATGGCGACGAAGCACCCACCCCGCCTGCCGGTCCGCTCCCAGAAGTAGTCGGTGTGCGAGCGCGTCTCGAGGGTGGAGCCCGACTTGGAGGAGGAGACGAAGAGCGTGTGCTCGAGGTCGATCGACTCCTCGAGCGAGCGGATCGCGTCCGGGTGGGTCGTGTCGAGGACGTGCAGCGACTCGCTGCGGAACGTGCGCCGCAGCACCTCCGGCGCGAGGCTCGAGCCGCCCATGCCGAGCAGCACGACGGCGTCGAGCCCCTCCTCCGCGACCTCGTCGGCGAACGCGCTCAGCTCCTCGACCCGCTCGCGCATGCGGCGGGGCTCCTCGAGCCAGCCGAGCCACTTGGCCTCGTCGCCTCCGGTCCAGACGGTCGGGTCCCGCTCCCAGATCCGGTCGATCAGCTCGTCGCGCCGCATCTCCGCTCAGGCGGCCGCGAGCTGACCGCGCTTCGACCGCACGCCCTCGAGCAGCTCGTCGAACGAGTCTGCGAACTTCTGCACTCCCTCGAGCTCGAGCGTCTCGGTGACCTCGTCGTAGTCGACTCCGACCTTCGCGAGCCGATCGAGGAGCTCGTGCGCCTCGTCCAGCCCCGCCGCGACCGTGTCGCCGCGCACCTCGCCGTGATCCTGGAAGGCGCGGATCGTCTCCTCCGGCATCGTGTCGACCGTGTGCGGACCGATCAGCTCCTCGACGTAGAGCACGTCGCGGTAGTCGGGGTTCTTCGTCGACGTGGAGGCCCAGAGACAGCGCTGCGGCGTCGCGCCCTTCCCGGACAGGAACTCCCACCGCGGGCCCGAGAAGGCCTCGCGGTAGTGCTCGTACGCGAGCTTCGCGTTCGCGATCGCGAGCTTCCCGCGGAGCTCGAGTGCCTCCGTGCCGCCGATCGCCTCGAGCCGCTTGTCGGCCTCGGTGTCGACGCGCGAGACGAAGAAGCTCGCAACGGAGTGCACGCCGGACGGGTGGCCGCCCGAGGCGACGAGGCGCTCGAGGCCGCGCACGTACGCCTCGACGACCTCCCGGTAGCGCTGGAGCGAGAAGATGAGCGTCACGTTGATGTTCTTGCCGTGCGCGACGCAGTCCTCGATCGCGCCGAGCCCAGGCTTCGTCGCGGGGATCTTCACGTAGAGATTCGGTCGGTCGAGCCACGCGTGCAGGCGCATCGCCTCGTCGAAGGTCGCCTCGCGGTCGTAGGCCAGGGTCGGGTCGACCTCCCAGGAGACGAAGCCGTCCTGGCCGTTCTCCTCGTGCACCGGCGAGAGCAGGTCGAGCGCCCCCTCGACGTCGCGCGCCGAGAGGTGCAGGAAGATCTCCTTGGGATCGGTCTCCTCGTCGAGCAGCTCCCTGAGCTGGTCGTCGTACGCCTCGCCGTGGGCGATCGCCTTCTGGAAGATCGTCGGGTTCGAGGTCACGCCGACGACGGCGTCCTCTCTCATCATCCGCTCCAGCTCGCCCGACTCCAGCAGGTCCCGCGACAGGTAGTCGATCCAGATCGACTGTCCGCGCGCGCTCAGCTTGTGCAGGTTCGATTCAGCCATGTGCCATCGCCCTTTCCATCGCCGCCACCTTTTCCAGCCTCTCGAGATAACGATCGCCGCCGTCGAATCGTGCCCCGGCGAACGCGCGGACGAGCTCGGCGGCGACGCTCGGCCCGACCACCTCCGAGCCGAGGCAGAGGACGTTCATGTCGTCGTGCTCGACGCCCTGGTGGGCGGAGTAGACGTCGTGGCAGATCGCCGCCCGGATGCCGGCGATCTTGCACGCGGCGACCGCGGCGCCCACGCCGGAGCCGCAGACGAGCACGCCGCGCTCGGCGCGGCCGCCCGCGATCGCCTCTCCCAGCTCGCGCGCCTTGTCGGGGTAGTCGATGCGCTGCGCGTCGGTGTCGGTGCCGAGGTCGACAACCTCGTGGCCGGCCGCCTCGAGCGTCTCGAGCACCTTGGCCCGCAGGTGCACTCCGCGGTGGTCGAACGCGACGGCGACGTTCACCGCGCGATCCCGCTCGTGTCTGACACCAGGGCGTGTCCCATCAGGACACGCGGTCGCGGAGGGCGAGCGCGCGCGCGACCACGTTCTCGACCGTGTACCCGAACTTCTCCAGCACGGTCGTGCCGGGCGCAGAGGCGCCGAAGTGCTCGATCGAGACCGAGTCGCCCTCGTCGCCGACCCAGCGCTCCCAGCCGAGCGCGACTCCGGCCTCGACCGAGACGCGGGCCTTCACGTCGGGCGGCAGCACCTCGGCGCGGTAGTCGGGCCCCTGCGCCTCGAACAGCTCCCAGCACGGCATCGAGACGACGCGGCCGTGCACGCCCTGTCCGTCCAGCCGCTGCGCGGCCTCGAGCGCCACGTGCACCTCCGAGCCCGAGGCCAGCAGGATCAGGTCGGGCTGCCCGTTCGCCTCCTCCGACTCCCAGAGGACGTAGGCGCCGCGCGCGACCCCCTCCCGCCGCGCCTGCTCCAGCGTCGGCACCTTCTGCCGCGTCAGCGCGAGCGCGACGGGGCCGTCCTCGCGCTCGAGCGCGACCTGCCAGGCGCCGACGGTCTCGTTCGCGTCGGCGGGACGAACGAACCAGAGGTCCGGGATCGCGCGCAGCGCCGCGTAGTGCTCGACCGGCTGGTGCGTCGGCCCGTCCTCGCCCAGGCCGACCGAGTCGTGCGTCCACACCCAGACGACGGGCAGGCTCGAGAGCGCCGAGATGCGGACGGCGGGCCGCATGTAGTCGGAGAAGATCAGGAAGGTCGACCCGTAGGGCTTCAGCATTCCGCCGTGCAGCGAGATGCCGTTGACGATCGAGCCCATCGCGTGCTCGCGGATGCCGAAGGCGACGTTGCGGCCGGCGTGGGTCGCGGAGAAGACGCCGCCGCCCCTGAACTCCGTCTTGGTCGACTCCACCAGGTCGGCGGCGCCGCCGACCATCGTCGGCGTGAAGCGCTTGAACGCCTCCATTGTCTTCGCGCCGGCGTCGCGCGTGGCCATCTCCTCGCCCGCAGGAAACTCGGGCAGGCCCTCGACCCACCCCGGCCGCGGGCGGCCCATGTGCACCTGGTCCCAGTCCTCCCGCAGCCCCGGATACTTCGCAGACCAGGCGGAGAGCTTCCGCTGCCACGCCTCCTCGAGGTCGATGCCGCGCTCGGTCATGTTCATCCGCGTGCGCACCTCGTCGGGAACCACGAACTTCCGGTCGGGATCCCAGCCGAGTGCCTCCTTCGTCGCGCGCACCTCGTCCTCGCCGAGCGGCGACCCGTGCGCCTTCGCCGTGTCGACGGCCCGAGGCGCGCCGAACGCGATGTGCGAGCGGATGACGATCAGCGACGGGCGCTCCGTCTCTGCCTGCGCCGCGGCAATCGCCGCACGGAGCCCGTCCAGGTCGTTGGCGTCGTCGACGTGCTGCACGTGCCAGCCCTGCGCGGCAAGCCGCGCGCCGCGGTCCTCCGCGGTGAACGAGAGGGCGGTCGTGCCGTCGATCGTGATGTGGTTGTCGTCGTAGAAGTAGACGAGCTTGCCGAGGCCGAGCTGTCCCGCGATCGAGGCCGCCTCGTTCGAGACGCCCTCCATCAGGTCGCCGTCCGAGCAGATCGCGTAGACGCGATGGTCGACGACCTCGTCGTAGGGCCGGTTGTAGCGCTCGGCGAGGAACCGCTCCGCGATGGCGAAGCCGACGCCGTTCGCGAACCCCTGCCCGAGCGGCCCGGTGGTGGCCTCGATTCCCGGCGTGTGGTGCACCTCCGGGTGCCCCGGCGTGAGCGACTCCCACTGGCGGAAGCGCTTCAGCTCCTCGAGGGAGAGGTTGTAGCCGGTGAGGTGGAGCGCCGCGTACTGGAGGATGCAGGCGTGTCCCGCCGAGAGGAGGAAGCGGTCGCGGTCGGGCCAGTGCGGGCTCGCCGGGTTGTGGCGCAGCACCTCCGTGTAGAGGAGGTACGCGAGGGGCGCGAGCGCCATCGCGGTGCCCGGGTGGCCGGCATTCGCCTGCTGCACCGAGTCCATGGCGAGCGTGCGGATGGTGTCGATCGAGAGCTGTTCGCTGTCAGTGTTCGCCACGAAGCACCTCGTAGAGCCGCTGCTGCCGTTCCCGTGCGGAACGATATGCCTCTGCCCTGTCCCGGCGGGGATGGAACACGCCGAGCAACGGGGCGCCCGCCGGCTCGCCGCCGCGACCCTCCACGACGGCCACCGCGGCGCCGCGCAGCGACGCCTCCTCCACTCCCGAGAGGGTGATCGGCCGCGCGAGGGCGTCGGCCATGATCTGCACCCACTCCCGGGCCTTGTTGAGCGCCCCGCCGGTCGCCACGACCTCCTCGACCTCGGGCAGCAGGTCGGAGATCGCGGCGAAGCGGAAGCCGACCCCCTCGAGCGCAGCCTGGCGCAGGTCGAGCGGCGTCGTGTCGAAGGTCAGCCCGAGGACCGACCCCGTCGCCTCCGGATCCCACCCGGTCGAGCGCTCGCCGCCGAGGAACGGCAGGAACGTGAGGCCGTGGTCGTCCGGGTCGCGCTCCTCGAACGAGCCCTCCGCCTGCCGCAGCGTCCGCTCCAGCCACTCGTGGAGGTTGCCGCCGTCCGAGAGGGCGCCCCCCTCGATCACCCGTCGCTCGTCGCAGAGGTACAGGAAGAGACCGTCGCGCGGCTGCGGCCGCTCCGTCTCGTAGAGGATGCGCAGCGCGCCCGACGTGCCGACCATCAGCGCCGCGCGCGTGCGGCCGACGCAGCCGGCGCCGAGATTCGAGCAGACGGCGTCGAGCCACACCGGCTGAGCGGCGATCCGAGGCAGCCGGTCGGCGTCGAGGCCGAGCGTCTCGAGCAACTCGACGTCCCAGTCGTTCGTCGTCAGGTCGAGCAGCCCGGTGCCGGAGGCCATCGAGAGGCTCGTCTCGGAGCCCCCGAGGACGATGTCGGAGAAGGAGACGAAGCGCGCGGCCTCGCGGAAGACGTCGGGAGCGGTCTCAGCGAGCCACGCAAGCTTCGCCGGCCAGAACGACGGATGCAGGAACGCGCCCGTGCGGGCGTGGACCGTGTGGGCGTCGAGGCGTCGGCGCAGCCACTCGGCCGCCCGGGCGCTGCGGGTGTCGCGCCAGCCGAGGATCGGCGTCAGCGGACGGCCGTGGCGGTCGACGGCGACGAGGCTGTGCGCGAAGCACGAGATGCCGTCCGGCTCATGCCCGTCGAGGACCCTGCGCGTCAGGCGCGCGGCCTCGTCGGCGTCGGTGCCCTCGTAGCGCTCCTGGCGGAGCTCGCCGGCCGGCTCGCCGC
>JBBWZD010000165.1:0-20220 GCA_039648875.1 Actinomycetota bacterium | reverse complement strand
TGCTATAACAAGGCTCAGATTTTCTCACTAGGAGGAAGAAGGAACTATGGCAAAGACGATAGGCATCGACCTGGGCACCACGAACTCGTGCATGGCCGTGCTCGAGGGCGGCGAGCCGACGGTCATCCCGAACGCCGAGGGCGGCCGCACGACGCCGTCCGTCGTCGCGTTCACGAAGGACGGCCAGCGGCTCGTCGGCGCCCCGGCGCGGCGGCAGCAGGTCACCAACCCGCAGAACACCGTCTTCTCGATCAAGCGCTTCATGGGGCGCAAGTATTCGGAGGTCACCGAGGAGATGACCATCGTCCCGTACGAGGTCGTCCAGGGGTCGAACGGCGACGTGCGCGTGAACGCCGAGGGCAAGGAGTACGCGCCGCCGGAGATCAGCGCGATGATCCTGCAGAAGCTGAAGCAGGACGCCGAGGCCTACCTGGGCGAGAGCGTGAGCGACGCGGTCGTCACCGTTCCCGCCTACTTCAACAACGCCCAGCGCGAGGCGACGAAGGACGCGGGCAAGATCGCGGGCCTCAACGTCCTGCGCATCATCAACGAGCCCACGGCGGCGTCGCTCGCCTACGGTCTCGACAAGGAGGGCGACCAGACGATCCTCGTCTTCGACCTCGGCGGCGGCACGTTCGACGTGTCGGTGCTCGAGCTCGGCGAGGGCGTCTTCGAGGTCAAGTCGACCGCCGGCGACAACCACCTCGGCGGCGACAACTTCGACAAGGCGGTCGTCGACTGGATGGTCTCGGAGTTCAAGAAGGACCAGGGCATCGACCTCTCGCAGGACCGGATGGCGCTCCAGCGCCTCTACGAGGCGGCCGAGAAGGCCAAGATCGAGCTGTCGTCGACGATGACGACCCAGATCAACCTGCCGTTCGTCACGGCGACCCAGGAGGGCCCGAAGCACCTCGACCTGCAGCTCACCCGGGCGAAGCTCGAGGAGATCACGGCCGACCTGCTCGCGCGGACCGTCGGCCCGACCAAGCAGGCGCTGACCGACGCCGAGCTCGACCCGTCGAAGATCGACCACGTCGTGCTCGTCGGCGGCATGACGCGCATGCCGGCCGTGCAGGCCAAGGTGAAGGACCTGATCGGCAAGGAGCCGCACAAGGGCGTCAACCCGGACGAGGTCGTCGCCGTCGGCGCCGCGCTCCAGGCGGGCGTGCTGAAGGGCGAGGTCAAGGACATCCTGCTGCTCGACGTGACGCCGCTGTCGCTCGGCATCGAGACCAAGGGCGGCGTGATGACGAAGCTGATCGAGCGGAACACGACGATCCCGACGAAGAAGTCGGAGGTCTTCACGACCGCCGAGGACAACCAGCCCTCCGTGGAGGTGCACGTCCTGCAGGGCGAGTCCGAGATGGCGCTCTACAACAAGACGCTCGGCAAGTTCCAGCTCGTCGGCATCCCGCCGGCGCCGCGCGGCATGCCGCAGATCGAGGTCACGTTCGACATCGACGCGAACGGGATCATCAACGTCTCGGCGAAGGACCTCGGCACCGGCAACCAGCAGCAGATCCAGATCCAGGGCGGCTCCGGGCTCGCCGACACCGAGGTGCAGGAGATGATCCGCAACGCGGAGGCGCACGCCGACGAGGCGCGGCGGCTGCGTGAGGTCGTCGACGCCAAGAACCAGGCGGAGACGCTGGCCTACCAGACCGAGCGCTCCCTCAAGGAGCACCGCGACAAGCTCGACGAGGCCGAGGCCTCGACGATCGAGGGCCGGATCATGGAGCTGCGTCAGGCCCTGGAGGGCGACGACGTCGCCGGGATCCGCGCGAAGACCGAGGCGCTCCAGGAGGCCTCGCACACGCTCGCCGAGGCCGTGTACGCGCAGGCGACGGCGCAGGCCCAGGCGTCCGCGCCGGGCGACGGCGCCCCGGCGGCCGACGACGAGGTCGTCGAGGAGGGCGAGTACGAGGTCGTCGACGAGGAAGGGGCCAAGACGTCCTCATGACCGAGGAGCACGTTCAGCAGGAAGAGCAGGAGCACGTCGAGGCGGTCGACGAGAGCGGCGGGGACCACCTCGCCGCTCTCGAGGCCGAGCGGGACGAAGCGCTCGACCGCTGGAAGCGCACGGCCGCCGACTTCGACAACTTCCGCAAGCGCGCCGCGCGCGAGCGGCAGGAGCTCGTGACGCTCGCCAACGAGCGGCTCGTGAAGGAGCTGCTGCCGATCCTCGACGATCTCGAGCGGGCGCTCGTCGCCGCGTCCGAGCACGAGGAGGCACGGCTCGAGGAGGGCGTGCGGCTCGTGCACCGCTCGCTCGGCGAGCTGCTGGCACGCCAGGGCGTGCAGGAGATCGACACGGCCGGGAGGTTCGACCCCCACGTGCACGAGGCGCTGCTCGCGCAGCCGTCGGAGGCGGAGGAGGGGTCGGTGATCGACGTCGTCCAGAAGGGCTACACGCTCGGCGAGCGGGTCGTGCGGCCGGCGCGGGTCGTCGTCGCCGCGGCGCCGCCGGAGGCGCCGGAGGGCGGCACGGAGGCGTAGGCCATGGCGAAGACCCTCTACGACACCCTCGGAGTCGCGAAGAACGCCTCGCAGGACGAGATCAAGAAGGCGTACCGGAAGCTCGCCCGTCGGTACCACCCCGACAAGAACGCCGGCGACCAGGAGGCGGAGGAGCGCTTCAAGGAGGTCCAGCAGGCCTACGACGTGCTCTCCGACGCGGAGAAGCGGCAGGCGTACGACCGCTTCGGCGCCCAGAACGGACGGGCTGCGCCCGGCGGCGTGAACGTCGACCTCGGCGACTTCGACCTCGGCGACCTCGGCGACCTGTTCGGCGGGCTCTTCGGCGGGCGCGGCGGCCGGGGCTCCGCGGGGGCGCGCGGCCAGCGGCAGCCGCTGCGCGGCAACGACGTCGAGGCGGAGGTGCACCTGTCGTTCGAGGACTCGCTGCGCGGCGCCGACACGAAGGTGCCGGTCGAGCTGCTGACGGCGTGCCGCGAGTGCGGCGGCACCGGCGCGCAGCCGGGGACGGCGCCGGTGATCTGCCCCGACTGCAACGGGCGCGGCGTGAAGGCCGAGAGCCAGGGGCTCTTCGCCCTCTCGCAGCCCTGCCCCCGCTGCCGCGGCAACGGCACGGTGATCGAGAAGCCGTGCCCGAAGTGCCACGGCTCCGGCCGGGAGCGGCGGCTGAAGACCTACACCGTGAAGATCAAGCCCGGCGTGAAGGACGGCACGCGCATCCGGCTCAAGGGCAAGGGCGAGGCCGGCACGAACGGCGGCCCGCCGGGCGACCTCGTCGTCGTCACCCGCGTCGCCGGCTCGCCGACCTACGAGCGGCGCGGGGACGACCTCGTCGTCCAGGTGCCGGTCTCGTTCACGACCGCCGCGCTCGGCGGCTCGGTCGAGGTGCCGACGCCCGAAGGAGCCGTGTCGCTGAAGATCCCCGCCGGCTCCGAGGACGGGAAGCTGCTGCGGATCAAGGGCCGCGGCGCGCCGAGGCTCGGCGGCAGCGGCACGGGCGACGTGCTCGCGCGGGTCCGGATCGACGTCCCCAAGCGGGTGAACAAGAAGGAGCGCGAGCTGCTCGAGCAGCTGCGGAACGTGGGGGCGTAGTGGACGAGCGGCCGATGTACATGATCAGCGTCGCCGCCGATCTCGTGGGCATGCACCCGCAGACGCTGCGCATCTACGAGGCGAAGGGGCTCGTGCGGCCGAAACGGACCGCGGGCGGAACGAGGCTGTACTCGGAGGCGGACGTCGAGCGGCTGCGGATCGTCCAGCGGCTGACGACCGAGCTCGGGCTCAACCTCGCCGGCGTGGAGCTGGTGCTGCGGCTCGAGGACGAGCTGCGCAAGGCCCACGGCCAGATCGAGCGGCTGCAGGGGCAGCTGCGCGAGGAGATCAGGAAGGTGCACCGTCAGTACCGCCGCGACCTCGTGCTCTACCGCGAGGAGCGGCATCCCGAGAGGAGGTAGGGACTGACTTGGACTTCGACAAGCTGACCATCAAGTCGCAGGAGGCGGTCGCAGCGGCCCAGGAGCTCGCGCGCCGCAACGGGAACCCGGAGCTGTACCCCGAGCACCTGCTGCTCGCGCTGCTCGACCAGGAGCTGCCCAGGCAGCTCGTGGCCGACGCCGACTCGCTCCGCGCCGAGGCCGAGGCGCGCCTGAGCCAGAAGCCGCGCATCGCCGGCGCACAGCAGCAGCCGCACGTCTCGACGCAGTTCAACCGGGCCCTCGACCGGGCAGCCGACGAGGCCAAGCGGATGGAGGACGACTACGTCTCGTCCGAGCATCTGCTGCTGGCGCTCGACGTCGTGCCGAGGAAGGAGCTGCTCCAGCGGATCGAGGAGGTGCGCGGCGGACAGCGTGTCACCTCGCAGGACCCGGAGGGCACCTACCAGGCGCTCGCGAAGTTCGGGCGCGACCTCACCGAGGCAGCCGAGCAGGGGAAGCTCGACCCGGTGATCGGGCGCGACGAGGAGATCCGCCGCGTGATCCAGGTGCTCTCGCGGCGGACGAAGAACAACCCGGTGCTGATCGGCGAGCCGGGCACCGGCAAGACGGCGATCGTCGAGGGGCTCGCGCAGCGGATCGTCGACGGCGACGTGCCCGAGGGCCTGAAGGGGAAGCGCGTGTGGGCACTCGACATCGGCTCGCTGCTCGCCGGCTCGAAGTACCGCGGCGAGTTCGAGGAGCGGCTGAAGGCCGTGCTCGGCGAGATCAGCAACGCGGGCGGCGAGCTGATCCTCTTCATCGACGAGCTGCACACGATCGTGGGCGCCGGCGCCGCCGAGGGAGCGGTCGACGCCGCCAACATGCTCAAGCCGATGCTCGCCCGCGGCGAGCTCCGCTGCGTGGGCGCGACGACGCTCGACGAGTACCGCAAGCACGTCGAGAAGGACGCGGCGCTCGAGCGGCGCTTCCAGCCGGTGTAGGTCGGCGAGCCGTCGGTCGGCGACACGATCGCGATCCTGCGCGGGCTCAAGGAGGTCTACGAGAGCCACCACGGCGTGCGCATTCGGGATGCCGCGCTCGTGGCCGCCGCCGTGCTCTCGCACCGCTACATCTCCGACCGCTTCCTGCCGGACAAGGCGATCGACCTGGTCGACGAGGCGGCGTCGCGCCTGAAGATGGAGATCGACTCGTCGCCGGTCGAGCTCGACGAGGCCGAGCGACGCGTGCGCCAGCTCGAGATCGAGCTCGCGGCGATGGCGAAGGAGTCGAAGGAGGTGCGCGAGCCGCTCGAGCGGGAGCTCGCCGACGCCAAGGAGACGCGCGACGCCCTCGCCGCGCGCTGGGCGGAGGAGAAGGCAGCGCTCGACCGGGTGAAGGAGATCACGAAGCGCATCGAGGACCTGCGGCGCGAGGCGGAGCGCGAGGAGCGGCAGGGCAACCTGCAGCGCGTCGCCGAGATCCGCTACGGCGAGCTGCCCGCGCTCGAGAAGGAGCTCGCGGAGCGCGACGGCGTCGCGCGCGACTCGATGGTGAAAGAGGAGGTCGACGAGGACGACGTCGCCGCCGTCGTCGGCCGGTGGACCGGCATCCCCGTCGACAGGCTGCTCGAGGGCGAGACCGAGAAGCTCGTGCACATGGAGGGGAGGCTCCACCAGCGGGTCGTCGGCCAGGAGGAGGCGGTCGAGGCGATCGCGAACGCGCTCCGCCGCGCGCGGACCGGGCTGCAGGACCCGAACCGGCCGATCGGGAGCTTTGTCTTCCTGGGCCCGACGGGGGTCGGCAAGACCGAGCTCGCGCGGGCGCTGGCCGAGTTCATGTTCGACGACGAGCGCGCGCTCGTGCGGCTCGACATGTCCGAGTACCAGGAGCGGCACACCGTCGCCCGGCTGCTCGGCGCGCCGCCCGGCTACATCGGCTACGACGAGGGTGGGCAGCTGACCGAGGCGGTGCGGCGGCGGCCGTACTCGGTCGTGCTGCTCGACGAGATCGAGAAGGCGCACAACGAGGTCTTCGACGTGCTGCTGCAGGTGCTCGACGACGGGCGGCTGACCGACGGCCAGGGCCGCACGGTCGACTTCCGCAACACCGTCCTGATCATGACCTCGAACATCCGCAGCGCCGAGCAGATGAGCGAGCACTTCCGGCCCGAGTTCCTGAACCGGATCGACGAGATCGTCGTCTTCAGCGCGCTCTCGCGCGAGCAGATCGGCGAGATCGTCGAGCTCCAGCTCGAGCGCTTGCGCGACCGGCTGGGCGAGCGACGGATCGCGCTCGAGCTCACGGCCGCCGCGAAGCAGGCGCTCGCAGAGGCGGGCTGGGATCCCGCCTACGGCGCGCGGCCGCTGAAGCGGGCGATCCAGCGGCTCGTCGAGAACCCCCTCGCGCTGCGCCTGCTCGAGGGCGACTTCGGGGACGGCGACGCGGTGCAGGTGGACGCGGTCGACGGCGAGCTCACCTTCTCGAAGGTGAGCGCCGTCACCGCCGCGGCCGCCTAGCCAAACCGACCGGCCGCCGCCGACGAACAACCTCCTGTAACCGCCCTTTCAAGGAGGATCACGTGAGGAAGCTCGTCCCATTGCTCGTCGCGGGCGCCGTCGCCGCGCTCGCGCTTGCCGCCATCTCGTCCGCCCGCCCCGCCTCTGCGAGGCTGTCGGCGAAGCTGACCGTCGCGCAGGAGGTCCCGAAGCAGGTCGTCAAGGACGCCCGCGCCCACGGCCAGTTCACCGGCACGCTCACCGGCACCAAGCTGAAGTGGAAGCTGACGTTCGGCGGGCTCACCGGCCCGGCGACGGCGGCGCACATCCATCTCGGAGCCATGGGCAAGGCCGGCCCCGTCGTCGTCGCGCTCTGCGGCCCGTGCCACAGCGGCATGACCGGAACGGCGACGATCTCCGCCTCGCTGCTGAAGAAGATCGACAGGCACCTGACGTACGTGAACGTGCACACGAGCAAGAACAAGGCCGGCGAGATCCGCGGCCAGCTCGCCGGCATGTAGGCACTGCGAGACCGGCGGAGGGCTCCCGCTCCGGTAGCGTCGGCGGCATGCTGCTGGTCGTCGCCGCCACGGAGCGGGAGCTCGAGCTCGTGCGCGGCGTCGAGACCTTCTGCTGCGGGATCGGGCCGGTGGAGGCGGCGCTCCAGACGGCGCGGGCCCTCGCCGCGCGCCGCCCCGGCGCCCTGCTGCACGTCGGCATCGCGGGCGCACGCGGCATCGTGCCGCCGGCGCTCGTCCTCGGCTCGGAGGCGGTCTACGCCGACGTGGTCGATCCCGCCTCGACGCTGCCGCGCGTCGAGCGGGCCGAGCCCGACGCGCGCCTGCTCGCGGCCGCGCGGGCGGCGCTGCCCGAGGCGCGCGTGCTGCCGATCGCGACGTGCGGCCGCGTGGGCGGCGGCACGGCCTGCGAGGTCGAGGCGATGGAGGGCTTCGGGGTGCTGAGGGCGGCGGCGCTCGCGGGCGTGCCGGCCGTGGAGCTGCGAGCCATCTCGAATGCCGTGGAGGAGCCGGACCGTGCGAGGTGGCGCTTCGACGACGCGTTCGCGGCGCTCGCGGAGGCCGTGGAGAGGCTCGTGCCCACGCTCGCGCGAGCGGTCGAGAGCTAGCCTGCGCGGGCGTGTCGAGGCTCTCCTATCCGAGCGCGGGCGAGGCGCGGCCGGCGGCTCTGCCGCCCGAGCGACGGACCGTCGGCCAGCTCGTGGCCGAGTCGATCCAGCTCTACGGCCGGCGCTTCTGGCCTTCGCTGGCGCTGGGCGTGCCCGCGGCGGCGATCGTCGCGCTCGGCGCCTGGCTCGGCGGCGCGGCCGAGGTGGCGGCGGTGCTCGTGGGCGGCAGCGCCCTCTCCTCGGCAGCGCTCGTCGGCGCCGTCGCGATCGCGCATCCGGCGCCGCGCGCGCGGGCGTCGCTCGCGACCGCCTTCGCCGTCGGGCTCGCGGTCTTCGCGCCCGCGCTCGTCGCGCGCCTCGTCGTCTTCCCCGGCATCTACCCCGTCGCGCTCGCCTGGCTCGCCGCGACGATGCTCGCGGTGCCCGCGCTGCTCGTCGAGGGCACGTCCGTGCCGGCGTCGTTCCGCCGCTCGCTCCAGCTCGCGCGTGCCGACGCCGTGCATGTCGTCGGGGGCCTCGCGACGCTGACGGTCGCGATCGTGCTCACGGCGCTCGTGCTCACCTTCCTGCTGCGCGGCTTCGCCGACCAGGAGCTGCGGCTCGCGGCGATGCTCGCGCTGCTCGTCGTGACGCCGCTCTTCTTCCTCGGGGCCGCGCTCCTCTACGTCGACCAGGCTGCCCGCGTGAAGTAGGTTCCGGCCATGCCGATCTACATCTTGCTCTCCCGGCTCTCGCAGCAGGGCATCGCGACGCTGAAGTCGAACCCCGACCGCCTGCGGGAGGTGAACCGCGACGTCGAGGAGCTGGGCGCGAGGGTTCTCCACCAGTGGGCGACGCTCGGCGACTTCGACTTCATCAACGTGGTCGAGGCGCCCGACACGGCGACGATGGCACGCGTCTCCGTCGCGCTCGGCGCGCGCGGCTCGACGAAGATCCAGACGCTCCCGGCGCTGACGATCGAGGAGCTGCTCGAGACGCTCGGCTAGCGCCGCGCTACTCGTCGGGCCAGAAGTCCGGCACCGTCTCGCCGTCGGCGCGGGGATCCTCGATCCTGGGCGAGACGATCACGACGTGGGCGTCCTCCGGCTCGTCGTTCCAGAACGAGCGCACCACGTGCGGCGCGACCCGCACCGCGGCCGGGCCCTCGATCTCGACCACCTCGTCGCCGAGCTTCGCCTGGAGCTTGCCGGAGATGAGGAAGTAGATCTCCTCCTGGGTCTTGTGCCGGTGCCCGTAGCTGCCCTTGCCCCCGGTGTGCTGCGGCATCCGCCGGTAGCTGAAGGCCACCTGCTCGCAGCCGAGGTGGTCGGTGAGGAAGCGCATCTCCCCGGGGTACTGGCCGCCGAACGCGTCGGGCGCGTCGTCGACCCGGAGGATCGTGTAGTCGCTCATGACGCTAGGTCGTGGCGACTCGGCGAATCGTGACGCCCCAGGCCTTGCCGGCCGCGAAGAGCGCGTCCGGGTCGACCTCGTTGCGCCAGCCGAGGAAGTGCGGCTCCGGGTTCTCTTCCGTGCAGCCGTACACCGCCGGGAACACCTCGGCCTTCGGCTGCACGTGCTTCACGCGTGCGGCCTGCTCGGCCAGGAGCTCCGCCTCCTCGGCGGCGGGGCCCTCCATGTAACCGCGCGGCATCTGCACACCCTACTCGCGGTACGCTCGCCCCGTGCCGTCTGCCCTTGCCGTCCGCGGGCTCGCGAAGCGCTACGGCACGGTCGACGCGCTGAAGGGAGTCGATCTCGAGGTCGGGGAGGGCGAGCTCGTCGGCCTGCTCGGGCCCAACGGCGCAGGCAAGTCGACCCTCGTCAAGATCGCCGTCGGGCTGGTGCGCGCGAGCGGAGGCACCGCCGAGGTCGCGGGCGCGCGTGCAGGCTCCCGGGCGGCGCGGGCTGCGCTCGGCTACCTCGCCGAGCTGTTCCGCTTCCCCGGCTGGTACAGCGCCGACGAGGTACTCGAGCTGCACCAGCGGCTCGCGGGCTCGCGCGGGGGCGCGGTGGAGCGGCGGCGCCTGCTCGAGCTCGTCGCGCTGGCCGACGCCGCGGGCCGCCGCGTCGACGGCATGTCGAAGGGCATGCAGCAGCGCCTCGGCGTCGCGCAGGCGCTCGTCGGCGAGCCGCGCCTGCTCCTGCTCGACGAGCCGACCTCCGCCCTCGACCCCGTAGGCCGCCGCACCGTGCGGCTGCTCCTCGAGGAGCTGCGCGGACGCGGCGTCTCGGTGCTCCTCAACTCGCACCTGCTCTCGGAGATCGAGCTCGTCTGCGACCGGGTCGCGATCCTGCTGGCGGGCGAGGTCGTGGCCGCGGGCGCGCCGGCGGAGCTGTCGCGGCCGCGCGGCGTGGAGGTCGAGACCGACGAGGGGATCCGGCGCGCGGCCGGCGCCACGCGCGAGGACGCGCCGCGCCTCGTCGCCGAGGCCGTTGCCGCAGGCCGCCGGGTCTACGGCGTGCGGGTGCTGAGCTCGACGCTGGAGGACGTCTACCTCGAGGCCGTGGGAGGCGAGACGGACTGAGCTCGGTCGCCGTGATCGCCGGGTACGGCTTCCGCGAGGCGGTGCGGCGGAAGGTCTTCCTCGTGGTCGTCGTCCTCACGGTCGTCTTTCTCCTGCTGTTCTGGCTCGCGAACCACTACGTCTTCCGCGACCTGGCGAGCATCACGCCGCCGTCCGACGTGCAGGTCGACACCCGCACCTTCGCCGGCGCCTTCATGGTCGGCCTCGCAATGTTCGCGACGCTGTTCCTCGGCGTCGTGCTCGCGGTCTTCCTGACCATCGGCGTCGTCTCCGGCGACGCCGAGCGCGGCCTCCTGCAGCCGCTCGTCGTGCGCCCGGTCGGGCGCTCCACGCTGCTGCTGTCGCGCTTCCTCGGCGCCGGCCTCGTCTGCGTCGGCTACGTCCTCGCCGTCTACTTCGTCGGCCTGTCGATCACCGGGCTGACGGGGCACTGGTGGCCCGACCGGATCGTCTGGCCCGGCGTCGAGCTCGCCGTCGGCGTGCTCGTCGTGCTGGCACTGTCGCTGCTCGGCTCGGTCGTGCTCTCGGCGACGGCGAACGGAATCGCGGTCTTCATGCTCTTCGGCGGCGGCCTGGTGGGGGGCCTGCTCGGCTCGATCGGCCATGCCCTGAACTCGCACTCGATCAAGCACGCGTCGACCGTCGCGTCGTGGGCGCTGCCGTTCGAGGCGCTCTACCAGGACGCGCTGCGGATGATCACCGAGCACGCGTCGGGACTGACGGGCTTCCTGCTCCAGCTCGGCCCCTTCGGCGGCGCGTACGTGCACGGCTGGGGCATCCGGCTGTGGGCCGCCGCCTACCTCTGCGGCGTGCTCGCCGTCGCGGTCGCGGCCTTCGGCCGGCGGAACCTGTAGGGCTGACGGAGCGCTCGCGGCGGGCGCCTCGAGCGGCATTCGTACAATCGTCGCATGGACGGCGAGGACCGGCGCGGCCGCGCGCGCTCCTTCCTGCTCGGCGGCCTCGTCGGCGCGTCGGCGGCCGTCGCGACGGCGCGCCGGCGCCGCGAGATCGCGCGGCGGCGCCGCGAGCGCCGCCTCCGCCCGGCCGGGCTCGCCGCCTTCGAGGGCGCGCCGTGCTTCCAGGAGCTGCTCGAGGAGGAGGAGCTGGAGCAAGCCTGAGCGACGAATCGTGCCGTCCGGCGCGCCCTCGAGGATGTCACGGCTCCGCCGAAGCCGCTCCGCATACCGCTGGTACCGTCTGCGACCGCTGTGCCCATCTACGAATATCGCTGCCCCCAGGGACACGTCTTCGAACGGTTCCAGTCGATGACGGCGCCTGCACCCGAGGCGTGTGACGAGTGCGGAGCGTCTCCGCTCCAGCTCGTCCTCTATCCCGTGGCGGTCCATTACAAGGGCTCGGGCTTCTACACGACCGACTACGGCAAGGGCAAGGTCGCGAAGAAGGACGCCGACTCGGCCCCGGCCTCGGGCGACTCGGGCGGAAAGAACGACGCGCCCTCGAAGGGCGATTCGCCTTCGACTCCGGCCGCGCCGGAGAAGAAGGCCGCCGCCGGCGGCGACTGATCGCGCCTACTTGAAGGTCTGGCTGCCGGTCACGCAGCCGGGCCCGTAGGGCCCCGAGCCCGGCGGCGGCGGCTGCGGGGCCGAGTTCCCGAGGATCATCTGGATCACCGCGATGTTCTCCTGCGTGCCGGTGATGTAGCCGTCGCCGTAGTCCCTGCCCCCGAGCCGGCAGTGGAGGGTGCCGCCGGCGCGGAACTTCACCCAGGCGAGCTGGAGGAACTGCCAGGTCGAGAGATCGGTCGAGAGCGGCGCGAGCAGCTCGCTGCCATTGAACGGCAGCCGGAAGAAGGTCCCGGCGCTCGCGAGCCTGGCCAGCGTCGCCTGCATCACCTGCTGCTGGTGCTCGGCGCGCGTGATGTCCGTGTCGGCCGCGTTCAGCCGGTTCTCGCGGATGCGCGAGTAGATGAGGGCCTGGTGGCCGCTCAGGTGCTGCACGCCCTTGTGGAAGCGCCAGCCCTGCCAGCGGTCGCACTGCGCCTGCGTCGAGTAGGGGCAGTCGAACCGGTTCGAGAGGATGTTCTCCGGGATGTTCACGTCGATTCCGCCGACACCGTCGACGAGCTTCTGGAAGGAGGAGAAGTCGACCACGACGACGTGGTTGATCGGGAGGCCCGTGAACGACGACACCGTCCTGATCGCCAGCTTGGGCCCTCCGAGCTGCATGGCGGCGTTGATCTTCGACTCGCCGTAGCCGGGAATCGTCGCGCGCAGGTCGCGCGGGATCGAGAGGAAGATCAGGCGGTGGTGGCCCGGGTCGGTGCGGAGCAGCATGATCGAGTCGGAATGGCGGTCGGTGCTGCGTCCGGCCTGGCCGTTCGCGGCATGGTCGGTGCCGAGCAGCAGGATGTTCGACGCGCTGGAGAGCATCAGCCCGCTCTGCGGCCTCAACACCGCCGTCGTGCCGGCCTTCAGGCGCTTGTTGGCCGCGGCGACGCCGCTTCGCACCGACAGGTAGCCCGCGACGCCCCAGGCGACGAGCGCGACGACGACCAGGAGCAGGCCGACGAGCAAGCGCCGCCGCCAGCCCCAGCGCCTGCGGCGGACCACCTGGCGCCCCTGCCCGCCGCCGTCCGTGCGGAAGGAGCGGCGCCCGTCGCGCCCGTCCCGTGCGCTCAGCGGCACCTTCCCCTTGGTGCGCCCGCCGCGGTAGACGCGGTACGGCTTCTCTCCGGTGGGGGCCATCCGGCGGGTTACGGTACCCGCTGGGGATGACCGCGCCGCATGCGATCGGCGTCGACGTCGGCGGGACGAAGATCCTGGCGGGCGTGGTGGCGCGAGACGGCTCCGTGGTGCGGCGGCACGAGCGCGCCACCCCCCACGACTCGCAGGAGGCGGTCCTCGCGGAGCTGGACGCCGCCGTGGCGGAGCTCCTCGAGGAGGGGATCGCCGCCGTGGGGTTCGGCGTGCCGTCGCCGATCGAGCAGCGTCGGGGCGTGGTCGTCGAGTGCGTCAACCTCCCCCTCCAGGACGTCGCGCTGCGCGACCTGATGCGGGCCCGCTTCGGGCTGCCCGTCGGGCTCGACAACGACGCCAACGCGGCGGCGATCGGCGAGTGGCGTGCCGGCGCGGGCCGCGGCGTCGACAACCTGGTCATGGTCACCCTCGGGACCGGGCTCGGCGGTGGCGTGATCTCGGGCGGCCGGCCGTTCCGCGGCTCGACCGGGGCAGGCGTCGAGCTGGGGCACGTCGTGATCGTCCACGACGGCCGCCCCTGCCAGGGGGCGTGCCGCGGGCGGGGGCACCTCGAGCCGTACGTGACGGGTCTCGCCGCGACCGCGGCCGCGCGGGAAGCGTTCGGCCCGGCCGCGGACGCACACCGGCTCGTCCGCCTCGCCGACGAAGGCGACGAGAAGGCGCGGGCGATCCTCGCCGAGATCGGGCGCTACCTGGGCTCGGGCATCGGCTCGTTCGCGAACGTCTTCGAGCCGGAGCTGATCGTGGTCGGGGGCGGCTTCGGCGTCGCCGCGTGGGACTACCTGCTGCCGTCGGCCGAGGAGGTGCTGCGCCGCGAGGCCTTGCGCCCGATGCGCGACGAGGTGCGGGTGGTCCCGGCCGAGCTCGGCACGGCCGCGGGCCTCATCGGCGCCGCCTTCGTCGCCTTCGAGGCGCTCGACGCGAGCGGGGGGTAGCCGTGCCCCTCGCCGTCTGCGCCACGCCGATCGGCAACCTCGACGACGTCACCCTCCGCGTCCTCGCCGAGCTGCGCGGGGCAGACGTCGTGCTCTGCGAGGACACCCGGCATACCCGCCGGCTGCTCGAGCGCC
Source organism: Actinomycetota bacterium (assembly GCA_039648875.1). Classification (GTDB taxonomy): domain Bacteria; phylum Actinomycetota; class Thermoleophilia; order Gaiellales; family Gaiellaceae; genus Palsa-739. The sequence continues at coordinate 6,415 of JBBWZD010000165.1, read as the reverse complement.
ACGGGATCTCGGCTCGGCTTCTGTCCTACCACGACCACAACGAGGCCGCGCGCACCGCCGAGCTGCTGCCGCGCCTCGCGGAGGGGGAGCGGATGGCGCTCGTCTCCGACGCAGGGCTGCCGGGGGTCTCCGACCCCGGCGCGCGGCTGGTGCGCGCCGCCCTCGAGGCCGGGCTGCCGGTGACGGTGCTGCCGGGGCCCTCGGCCGTCGAGACGGCGCTCGTCGCCTCCGGCCTCGTCGCGCAGCGCTACCAGTTCCTCGGCTTCCTGCCACGCGGCGAGAAGGCGCTCGCCGGGCTCTGGCAGGAGCTGCGCGCGTGGCCGTGGCCGACGGTGGCCTTCGAGTCGCCGCAGCGGCTGCCCCGGACGTTGCGCTCGCTCGGCGCGGCCGCACCCGACGTGGCCGTGGCGGTCTGCCGCGAGCTCACGAAGCGCTTCGAGGAAGTGGCCCGCGGCACGGCGACGGAAGTGGCCCAGCGCTTCGCCGACCCGCCGAAGGGGGAGATCACGCTGGTCGTCGCGCCGGCTGCGACACCGGCCCCCGAGACCGGCGAGGACGAGGCCCTCGCGGCCGTGACGGAGCTGGTCGAGGCGGGCGTGCCGCGCAGGCGGGCCGCCGGCATCGTCGCCGGGCTCACGGGCCTGCCGCGCAACCGCCTCTACCGCGGCTCTCTGTAGTCGAGCTGGACAACATCCGCCCGCCTTGCTAGCCTGCGCTGATCGTTGGCAATAGAGACAACAAAGGCGGTGGTTCTCATGCGACGTCTCGCTCCGCTCCTCCTGCTGCTCGCGCCGGTCGCCGGCGCCTGGACCTGGCCGGTGCACGGGCCCGTGCTGCAGACGTTCTCCTTCGACCGTGCGCACCCCTACGCGGCGGGCCAGCGGCGCGGCATCGACGTCGGCGCGGCCTCGGGCACCCCTGTGCGCGCTCCGGCGGCCGGCACCGTCAGCTTCGCCGGGACGGTGCCGACGAGCGGCAAGGTGGTGACGATCGAGACCGCCGGCGGTCTCGCCGTCACGCTCACGCACCTGGGCACCATCGCGGTGCCGCAGGACGCACGGGTCGCGGAGGGCGCCGCCGTCGGCACGGTCGGCCCCAGCGGGACGCCGGACCTCGACGTGCCCTACGTCCACATGGGCGTTCGGGAGGCGTCGGATCCGGAGGGATACCTCGACCCGCTCGGCTTCCTCCCGCCCCCGTCGGGGCAGGAGCCGGCGGCCACGCCGGCCCCGACACAGGCAGCAGCGCAGGAGGCGCCGGCGACGAGCGCAGCGCCGCCCGCCCAGGCGGCTGCGGCGGCTGCGGCGTCCGCCGCGGGCCAGCAGGCCGAGCCCGAGTCGCCGCCTGCCGACGCGTCGCCGGGGGTCAGCATCACCTCGGTCCCCAAGCGCGCCGCGCAGGGGGCGCCGGCACCTCGCGCGGAGCGAGCGGCGCAACTCGCCGCCCGGCCGCTCGCGCGCCTGCACCGCGCGCCGCACCGAGCAGCGCCGAGCCTGCGGAGCACCGCTCGCTCCGCAGCCGCGACCGCGGCTGCCGCGCGGCCGAAGCCCGCACTGCCACCCCTGCACCGGGTCGGCCGCCCCTTCGCGCGCGCAACGCCGGCCCTCCAGGCGCCGCGGCCGCGGCGGACCCTGCCCGGTGCCGGCGATCCGGCGAGCGCGCCCGCGCCCCATCGGCCGCTGCCGCTGCTCCTCTTCGCCCTGCTCGCGGTGGCGCTCGCCGGCGCGGCGGCAGCCGCGGTGTGGGCGGCTCGTATCATCCGTGGCCCGTTCCCGAGGCTCGAGAGGGTGCAGGCCGACGTCGTCTCCGCAGAAGATCCTGGTAGCCGTGGCCTGGCCGTATGCGAGCGGACCGCGGCACCTGGGCCACGTGGCAGGCCCTGGAGTCCCGTCCGACATCTTCGCCCGCTACCACCGGCTCAGGGGCAACGACGTCCTCATGGTCAGCGGGACCGACGAGCACGGTACGCCGGTCATGGTCTCGGCCGATCGCGCAGGCGTGTCTCCGCGTGAGCTCGCCGACCGCAACAACGAGCTCATCCGGGAGGACTTCCGCCGGCTGGGGCTCTCGTTCGACACCTTCACGCGCACGACGACGCACAACCACTACCGCGTCACGCAGGACGTCTTCCGCACCCTCTACGAGAAGGGCTACCTCGTCGAGCAGACCACGCTCGGCGCGTTCTCCACCGCCACAGGGCGCACGCTTCCGGACCGCTACATCGAGGGCACGTGTCCGATCTGCGGGTTCCCGAACGCGCGAGGCGACCAGTGCGACAACTGCGGCAACCAGCTCGACCCCGTCGACCTGATCGAGCCGCGCTCGATCATCGACGGCTCGGCGCCCGAGTTCCGCGAGACGACGCATCTGTTCCTCGACCTGCCGGCGTTCGGGGAGCAGCTCGGGGAGTGGATCGAGCGCCAGCGGCACTGGCGGCCGAACGTCCGCAATTTCGCCCTCGGCCTCGTCCGCGAGCTCAGGCCCCGCGCGATGACGCGCGACATCGACTGGGGCGTCCCGGTTCCCGTCGACGACTATCCGGAGGACACGAAGCGCATCTACGTCTGGTTCGACGCCGTCATCGGCTACCTCTCGGCAAGCGTCGAGTGGGCGCGGAACCGGGGCACGCCCGAGGCGTGGCGGGAGTGGTGGCAGAACGACGAGTCGCGGAGCTTCTACTTCATGGGCAAGGACAACATCGTCTTCCACGCGGTGATCTGGCCGGCGATGCTCCTGGGGTACGGCTCGGGTGGCGAGATCGGTGCAGGCAAGGGTGACCTGCAGCTGCCCTACAACGTCGTCTCGAGCGAGTTTCTGACGGTGGAGGGCAAGAAGTCGAGCACCAGCCGCAACGTCGCCATCTGGATCGACGACTTCCTCGAGCGCTACGACCCCGACCCGCTCCGCTACTACCTCGCCGCCGCCGGCCCGGAGACGCAGGACACGGACTTCACGTGGGAGGAGTTCGTCCGGCGCAACAACGACGAGCTGCTCGCCAACTGGGGCAACCTCGTGAACCGGACGCTCGTCAGCGCCTACCGCAACTTCGGCGCGGTGCCGGAGCCGGGCGAGCTGACGGACGCCGACCGCCGCGTCCTCGAGAGCGTCGAGGCTGCGTTCGAGACCGTGGGGTCGCAGATCGAGCAGGTCCGGTTCAAGGCGGCGATCGCGGAGGCCATGCGGGTCAGCTCCCTCACCAACCAGTACGTCGCCGAGCAGGCCCCGTGGGCGCTCGTGAAGAGCGACCGGCCGCGTGCGGCGACCGTCGTCTACGTCGCGCTTCGCTGCGTCGACTCGCTCAAGACGCTGCTCACGCCCTTCCTGCCCTTCACGTCGCAGGTCGTCCACGAGCTGCTGGGGTACGACGGCTACCTCGCGGGGCCGCTCGAGTCGCGCGCCGAGGGCGAGGAGGACGGCTCGTCCCACGCGGTGCTGACCGGCGACTACGGAAGCTGGGTCGGAGCCTGGACGCCGAGCGAGCTGCCGGCCGGCCAGGCGTTGCGCGAGCCGCGGCCGCTCTTTCGCAAGCTGGCGCCCGAGGTGGTGGACGAGGAGCTGGCGCGGCTCGGGCTCTGATGATCGACACGCACGCGCATCTCGACGCGCTGGAGGACGACCCCGCCGCGGCCGTCGCGCGGGCACGAGAAGCCGGCGTGACCCGCATCCTCACCGTCGGTACCACGCCCGCCGGCTGCCGGCGGGCGCTGGAGCTTGCGGACGAGCACGAGGGCGTCTTCGCCATCCTCGGCATCCACCCCCACGAGGCGGGCAGCGCGACGCACGAGGCGGTCGCCGAGGTGCGTGCGCTGCTCCGGGACCCGCGCGCGGTCGGCGTCGGCGAGACCGGGCTCGACTGGTTCCGCGACTACGCGCCGCGCGAGGCGCAGATCCACCTGTTCGAGCGGCTGCTCGGGCTCGCAGCAGAGACCGGGAAGCCGGCGGTGGTGCACACGCGCGCCGCCGACGCCGACACGCTCGCCGTCCTCGCCGGCTTCGACGGCCGGGTCGTGCTGCACTGCTTCTCCTCGCCGCACCTGCTCGAGCCGGCGCTCGAGCGCGGCTGGTACGTCTCCTTCGCCGGCAACGCGTCGTTTCCGAAGGCGGTCGAGCTCCGGCTCGCGGCGACGCAGGTACCGGCGGACAAGATCCTCGCCGAGACGGATTCGCCGTACCTGGCGCCGCAGCCGGTTCGCGGCCGCCGCAACGAGCCCGCGTACGTCATGCACACCCTCGCGGCGCTCGCGCAGGCGCGCGGCGAGGAGCCCGCCGAGCTCGAGCGGCAGATCGAGCGGAACGCGGCCGAATGCTTCGCCCTCGCGGCATGAGGGTGGCGGCGAAGAAGGAGCTCGGGCAGCACTTCCTCGTCGACGAGAACATCCTCGGCGTGATCGGGCGGCTCGCCCGGCTCGAGGCCGCCGACGTCGTGCTCGAGGTCGGCCCCGGGCTCGGCGTTCTCACCCGCTACCTCGCCGCGCACGTCGCGCACGTGCACGCGGTGGAGCTCGACGCGTCGCTCGAGCCTCATCTCCGGGAGGCCGGCGCCAACGTGACGCTCCACCTCGGCGACGCGCTCCGCCTCGACCTCGCCGCCCTGGCACCCGACGCCACCAAGCTCGTGGCCAACCTGCCGTACAACGTCGCGACGCCGCTGCTCGTCGAGAGCCTCGACGGGCTCCCACAGGTCGGGCTCTGGTGCGTGATGGTGCAACGGGAGGTGGCCGACCGCTTCTTCGCAGCTCCCGCGACGAAGGCCTACGGCGCGGTGTCGGTGCTCGTGCAGCTCGTCTGCGAGCGCACCGGCCGGCATCCGGTGTCGCGCTCTGCCTTTCGGCCGCGGCCGAACGTCGACTCGGCCCTCGTCGCCTTCCGGCGCGTACGGCTTCCGCCGGACTACGCCCACGTGAAGCGGGTGGTCGGCGCCGCCTTCGCGCACCGGCGCAAGACGCTGCCGAACTCGCTCGAGCTCGCGGGGCTGGCCCCGCGCGCCCGCGGCGCAGAAGCGCTCGCCTCGATCGGCCGCGAAGCGGCGAGCCGCGCGGAGGCTCTCGCGCCGCAGGAGTTCCTCGCGCTCGCGGCAGCGCTGAGTTGAAGGCGGCGGCTCCCGCGAAGATCAACCTCGCGCTGGCCGTCGGCCCGCTGCGCGGCGACGGCAGGCACGAGCTCCTCACGCTGTATCAGCGGCTCGGTATCGCCGACCGGATCGAGCTGCTGCCGGCGACCGGACTGCGCGTCGACGGGTTCGCGGGGGACACGCTCGTGCGCGGCGCGCTGGAGGCGCTCGCCGCGCGCGCCGCTGTCGAGCCCCGCTGGCGCGTGCGCATCGACAAGCGGCTCCCGGTCGCCGCGGGGCTCGGCGGCGGCAGCTCCGACGCTGCGACGGCGCTTGCTCTCGCCAACCGGACGCTCGCGCAGCCGCTCGCGCCCGGTGCCCTGCACGAGCTTGCCGTGCAGCTCGGCGCCGACGTGCCCTTCTTCCTGGCCGACGGGCCGCAGCTCGGCTCCGGCGACGGCACGACGCTCGAGCCGGTCACGCTGCCGCAGGATTTCTGGGTGGTCGTCGTCCTGCCCCGCGGCGAGCGGAAGCCGTCGACCGCGTCCGTCTACGCCGCCTTCGACCGCCGCGACGGCGCCCGGGCCTGGAACGTGCGGCGAGCCGCACTGCTCGAGGGCGTCGAGCGGGTGCGTCGCCCCCGGGATCTCGCGTCGCTGCCCCCGAACGACCTTGCCTCGTCGCCACTGGCCGACCGGCTACGCGGGCTCGGCGCGTTCCGCGCCGACGTCAGCGGCGCCGGCCCGGCGGTCTACGGCCTCTTCCACCACCGCGGGACCGCTGACGCCGCGCGCCGCGCGCTCGCACGGGTCGGGCGGACCTGGCTGACCGCACCTGCGTGGTACGGTTGACGGGATGTTGAGCGGCTCGTCACAAGCGGTCGAGCACGGCAGCAGCGGCCTCGGGCGCTGGCTGGAGGCACACCGCATGCGGCTCGCGGCGTGGATCGCGGCCGCGGAGAGCCTCGTGGTGCTCTTCTCCCACGACGTCACGAAGTGGACGGTGGTCGTGCTCGCCGTCGTGGGCGTGGTCGCCTGGCTCGGCGGCCGGGACAGCGGCTCGCACATCGTCCGTCAGGTGCTCTGGATCTTCGCCGCATCCCAGCTGCTCGCGGTGCTCGCAGTCATCCTCGGCTGGATCGTCAAGTGGGCCGTCATCCTCGCGATCGTCGTATTCGCCGTCCTCGGGCTCGCCTATCTCGTCACCGACCGCCGCTAGACTCCGCCCGCCGTGGGGCGTAGCCAAGTGGTAAGGCAGCGGGTTTTCAACGTGGGGGGGGGGGGGGGGGGGGGGGGGGGGGGGGGGGGGGGGGGGGGGGGGGGGGGGGGGGGGGGGGGGGGGGGGGGGGGGGGGGGGGGGGGGGGG